>CAZSOV010000008.1:0-62993 GCA_964608505.1 uncultured Verrucomicrobiota bacterium | reverse complement strand
CCCCCCCCCCCCCCCCCCCCCCCCCCCCCCCCCCCCCCCCCCCCCCCCCGCCCGCCGCCCCCCCCCCCCCCCCCCCCCCCCCCCCCCCCCCCCCCCCCCCCGCGACTAGCTCAGGACCGCGGGATCGAGCAGGACGGCCTTGATGAGTTCGTTCGCCGCTCCGGCCTCCAGCGCGCGGGCCACGCGCACCCGGGCGCCGGTGGCGGGATCGAGCTTGGCGGTGCCGAGCGTGGAGCCATCCAGGACCAGGTAGCTGCCGGCCACCACCGAACCCGGGGAGGCCGAGAGTTTCACGAAGGGGATGGCGCCCCCGCCGCCCACGGCGACCGAGTCCGGCGTGCCGTCGGCGGACTTGCCGGCGTCCACGACGACGCCGATGGGCAGGTCCGCCGTGGCGGAGGTGATGGCGATGGCACTCCCGGAGGAGAGCTTCACGAAGTGGCCTTGCTTGGCGCTGTGGTCCTCGCTGTTACCGACAGCGAGCGGGATGACGGGCAGGTCGAGCGCGAGTTTGCTCATGGATCAGGGAAGGGAGAGGGGTTGAGTTGGATTGCCGGTCGGGGCCTAGGCCGTCGCCGGGGCGGGTTCCTGGAAGAGTTCCGGCTTCTGGCTCCGGAGCAGGTCCCAGGCGGTTTCGAAGTCGCAGCCCCGCGCGCTCTGGATGGCGCGCACCTCACGGTTGCGGATCTCGCGCACGTCGCCGGTCTCGGCCTTGGCCGTACCGGAGGCGATGGGCGGCTTGGCCCGGTTCGTCAGCACGGGCGCCTTCGCGGTGGCCCGCGATTGCAGCCCCTGGAGTGCCGGCAGGGCCTGCTCCCGGTTGGCGATGAGCTGAGCCCGCCAGAACGGCTTGGTCTCCTCGGTCACCACCGCGGCGTGAGCCGCCAGGTCCACGTCGGCCTGGACGCCCTTCATGCGGTCCACCTCGGCGGTGAGCTCGCTCACCCGGTTCTTGAGCGGCGCCAGCTCGGCCTGCGCGGAGGTGCGCGAGTCGAGGAGCGCCGTGACGGCGGACAACACGGATTCCTCGGACGCGTCCGCCTGGAGGCCGAGCTTCGTTGCGACAGATTTCATGGGGATAGTATTCAGCTGCGTGACAGGTGCCGGGGGTGTGCCGCGGTTGGTGATCGGTGCCATCCCGCGGAGGTTGGGCTGGTTGGTCAGTCCCACGGTGTCCAGCCGCAGGGGCCGGATGCGTTGGGGAGCCAGGCTCTGGGTATCCTGCGGTCGCCACACCGGGGAGGCGTGCCGGTACCGGCCATTGACCAGGGCGGCCTGGCCGAGGTCCGACCACCGGGCCCGCGCCCACAACCCGTCCGGGCGCACCTGCACCTCGTCCACCCACCCGGCCGCCTCGGAGGAACGCTCCGGGTCGTACGAGAAATGGTCGAAGTCGATCAGGATGCCAGGGCGGAAGCTGTTGGCGATGGACCGCAGGGCCGGCTCGTCCAGGACCTGGACCAGCCCGGTCTCCGCGTGCGGATACTCGCCCACCGGAACCAACTGCCACCACCCGTCGGCGGGGAGGGCGAACTTCCCGTCGGCGGAGCGGTTGGTGATGGGGGCGAGCGAGGGCATCGTCCGGACAGGCAAACCCTGTCACAGGCGATCAAGCGCAAGCACCCCCCCGAGGGGGCTCCGGGAAAGGGGCCCGCTCCCCGCCCATGCTGCTGCCTGGAGGAGAAGGCCGCCGTCGGGGTTCACGACCATCACAGGAAGGGCCCGCGAAGCCCTTTAATCACCCTTTAATTTCCATCGGAGCCCCCGAGGGCGGGTGGAGATAGGGGTAAATCGTCCTAGGGGCAGCCAGAGGCCTTCCGCCGGGTGGCCAGATCGGCGGCAAAGGTCCAGGCCGCCCCGGACCGGTGCCAGCCTCCACAATGAGGGCAGTGGTAGGTGGCCTGGGCGTGCTGGTGAGCCTCCGCCCGGGAGGCGTACCGCCGCTTGCCCTCGCACGCCGATCTCCGGCGCCGCTCCCGCTGGGCCGCCCTGGAGGCCTGGGCGTATTTGTTCATATCACTCTCCGCTTGCCGATTCCGGTTTACGGGCCGACGTTGATGGCGCTGGCGGCAACCATCCGCGACCGCGACCCCAGTAGGCGCGGATGCGTAGCCCGGGCGTGAAAGGAAATCCGCCCGGTCGCACCTGCCTTCTATGGGCCTCCTGGGCGTTGGAAGTGTGTCAGCGTCCAGGAGGTCTTCTTCTTCTCCTTCACCACCACCGCTTCGTAGCCCTCGAAGTGCACCAGGCGCTTCTCGGGATCCTTCGGGTGCGGCGAGATCCGACCCTTCGCCAGGGTCATCGGCAGCTTCAGGAGTGCGTCGTCCCCATGCTTCGCCCGCATGTGCGAGAGGCCGAAGCCGCCTTTGAAGTCATCCCGCTTGGCCCCGGGCGTGCCCCACACGAAATCCACCTGCCCGAGGCCCGCGACGTTCATGGCGTTGGGCACGTCCCGGAGGTGGCGAAGGGCGTGCTTCACGGCGTTGCCGCCCCGTTCGAGATTGTCCGCCTCGCCCAGCGGCCCGCCGTCCGAGGCGAATCGGCCCAGGTGATCCCGCTCGTAGCTCCGCGTGTTGGCGATCGGCTTCTGCCCGGCCAGCCCGTTCGCCGTCGCCGTGCCCATCACCCGCGCCAAGGCCTGCGCCGCTTCCGGATCCGCCAGGATGTCGCCCGCCAGACCGTCCCAGTCGGCCACGAGGGCCTCCAGCCGGGCGCGCCGGATCTCCGGATCCTGAATCCCCTCGATGGCCGCCAGCCGGCGCAGGAGCGGCGCCAGGTCCGCCTGGGTCGCCGCGGCCAGCTGCCGCGCGCCGTGCTCCAGGAGGCCGGGCCGGGCCGAGTTGGCCAGCGGGCGCTCCACCGCCGGTACCGGGATCTCCGGCGTCGCCGGTTCCGGGGCCGGCGCCAGCTCGAGCTTCAACCCCGTGCGCTCCGCCACCTCCTCCACCGGCGTGCGGAACCCGATCCCGTGCAACTTGACGATCCGGTCCACCAGCTTGCCGGTGTCCTCGTTCGGTTCGGCGGCCAGCTCCCAGTACGCGCACTCCGGCTCCCCGGGGTGTTCCACTTCGAGGATCACGCGGTCGAACTGCCGCTGCATCACCTCCGAGATCTCCGCCGCCTCGGCCTCCGCCAGATCATCGAAGGCGTCCTGGTGCGCCTCCCCGGCCAATGTCCCGCTGCCGGACTCCGACAGCATCGTCAGCTTCCCCCCGGTCCCGGCCAGCACCAGCTCCTCGTCCTGGTACCGAATATGATCGCGGAATGGATTCGTGCCCCGCGGACCGTCGTTGGCGTGGTACTCCGATCCGTGCGGGAGCGCGCCGCTGCCTCCCTCGGCCACCTCCTTGGCCGCGGTCTCGTAGGAGGTCGCATCGCCCTCCGGTACGCCCGGCGGCATGATCGCCACGCCCCCGGGGATCCCGTAGATCTCGATGAAGGCGTCCCAGTCCTTTTGCGACAGCGCCTTGCGCAGGTAGATCACCAGCGCCAGCTCGTCCAGGGCCATCGGGCACTCGCGGATCACGAGACCCCACGCCCGCGGATCCACCCGGTGCTCCGGCGGGATGCCCTCCCAGCCCCGCGAGCTGGCGTCCGGATTCCAGCCCCAGCCGGTCTCCAACCCGTCCCGCACCCAGTGCCATTGCTCCAGCGGGTGCAGGCGCAACCGCCCCGCCGCCTGGCGCGCCGCGTCCCAGCCCGCGGCCTCGCCGTCCTCGGTCTGGATCTGGAGATGCGAATAGCCCCGGAACTCGGCCAGCGCGAGGTGCCGCAACGCACCGCGCAGGTTGTCGATCCGCTCGTACCACGCCCGCAACGTCTGCTGTTGCGCCTGCGCCATGCTCTCGGTGGCCCGCGCCGGCAGCTGGTCCACCACCTTGATGTCCCAGTCCAGCTTGAGCAGGGCCGCCGTGCGGCGCTGGATCAGGGCGCGGCAGGTCGCGTTGCGCTTCTCGGCAAAGCGGAACGCCCATTGCAGGTCCGCCATCTCGCCGCGCTCGCCCGCCTCCAGGAGCGCCACCGTGCGCTCCATCGTGATCCCCCGCAGCGCGTTGTACGCCGCCCGCCACTTGTTGGCCTTCTGCACCAGGCTCCCCGCCTTGCCGGGCCGGGCGGGAGGTCCGGAGCTCGAGCGCGTCTGCCGATTACGCATTACGTCGATCGGTCGAGATCCCTCGGACCGAGATCGCGCTGCCTTGGTCGCGCTGACTTTCGCCTTCTTCATAGCCTCCTCTGTCTCCTGTTCCGCAGGGCCGCCGCCCGCCGCCCGCCCGCCGGTACCGGGCGGCCCACGGCCCCGGCCTTGCCCGCGTGCAGCGCCAGGGCCAGCGCCCAGAAGCGGTCCGCATGGCCGTTCTTTCCGCGGTCCGCCGCGAAGCGCACGTTGCCCGCGGCGGTCGTTTCCTTCCGGATCGAGCGCAGGTCCGCCCGAATGAATTTGTCGTTGGGAATGCGTACCGAACGGTCCTCGAAGGCGGCGCGCACCGGGTACGCCAGTTCCTCCTTCACCGCCGCCGAGAAGTTCACCGCCTCGGCCTTGTACGGGCCGAAGCGTTCCCCGGCCCGCTCGGCGAACTGGCGCCCGATCCCCGTCCGATCAATGCAGCACCGGCGCAGGTTCGGCAGCCGCAGCAGCGGGTACAGGGTCGCCTCCTGGGCGGCGAAGGGCGTGTTCTGCAACTCGATCACGCGGCGCGTGAAGTAGGTCCCGCCAATCCGCTCCAGGACCCAGATCACCGTCAGATCGTGGTCGCGCCCGATGTCCACGCCCACGAAGAGCGGGTACGGGCTGGCGGCCAGCTCCTCCACGTCCTGGCTCCAATCCTCCGTCACCGGGTACTCGCACCCGGCGATCTGGTCGTACGTCAGGAACGCCGAGTTGTCGTCCGCCGGGACGCACATGCACTCCTGCAGGAAGCTCTCCAGGTCCGGACAGCCCGCCTTGATGAAATCGAAGTACTCCGCCTCGTCCATCCCCTGGCGCTCGTCGTCCGCGGGGAGCTTGCCCTGGAGCTTGAAGAGGAACCCGTGATCCAGCGCCGTCTGCAGGGTGATCGTGTGCAGGCTGAACTTCTTCGGATTCCCCTTGTGCCGGATCTCCTGCACCAGCTCGTTGAAGAAGTTGGCACTCCCGCGGTGCGTGGAGATGAGCTCCATGTTCCCGCCCCACGTGATGCCGTGGTACGCGATCGCGTAGAGCTTGCGCGGGTCCGGATGCAGGGCGAACTCGTCCAGGACGCGACGCCCGCGCTTGCCCGCCTGGGCGTCGGCGTTGCTGGAGAGGGAGTGCGTCTGGCGCCCGTTGGCGTACTTCAGCACGTAGGCCGAGTGCTTCTGATCGTCCACCACGCGCTCGCCCAGATCCTCGGCGCCGATGTTCAGGAGGCCGGCAAACGCCTTGCAGTCCTCGATCAGGAGCCGCGCCTGCAGGTCGTCCCGCGACGACACCCAGTCATCGTACCGCGCCCCCCGCAGCGAGGTGGTGGAGACCAGCCGGTAGGCCGCGCTCCAGGACAGGCCGATCTGCCGGGCCTTCTCCATCAGCTTCAGCCGCGCATCGTCCTTCACCCACGCCGCCTGGTATCCGAGCAGCAGCGTATCCCGCCGGGGGAACACCTTGCAGCGCCCCCCGAAACTCGCCGGTACCCACTCCGGGCGCCGCGTGGTCACCTCTGGGGCCGCGGGCTTCACAGGAGCTTCGCCGCCTCCTCGATCTTCGCCAGCGCCTCGGGTGTCAGTCCACCGCTGGTCTTGGCCTCCAGGACCGCGTCGCGCACCCGGTCCATCTGCGCCTGCAGGAGCGCGAGCTTGTCCTCCGCCACCTTCACCGTCCGGGAGCGCAGCTCGAGCTCCCGCTCCTTCATCCGCGCGCGATGCGTCGCCGCGCGCCGCTCCACCGCCAGCGACTGCGTGCGCACCCACGCGGCCGTATCCTCCTCCGCGATGGCCATGGAGGAGAACACCGACTGCCCGAGCTGCCAGAGCTGCTCCTCGTCGAGCTCGGGCCGGGCGTGCCGCAGCTCGTCGAGCAACCCCGTCACCCGCTCCTCCCGGCGCCGCATCGTCTCCCGCAACCGGTACCAGGTGAAGAATTCCGACAGCGCCCCGACCGACGTGCGCAGCCCGTCCTTGAACAACTCCGCCCGCACCTCCTCCAGGCTCTTGGTCGCCAACAGCGCCGCGATCACCGCCTGCCGCTCCTCCGGCAGGGTCTTGAGCTTCGCGTCGCTCCGGGGTTTGCGCTCGGGTTCCATGGCCGCCTTTAGCCCGCGATCCGGGCGTACTCGTCCCGGCCCTTGCTCGTGATCAGCCAGAGCGGCACCTCGGGGCTGAACCCCTTCTTCACCCGCTCCACGTAGCCGTGGCCCTCCAGGTATACGAGCTCGGCATTCACCCGGGTCAGATCCGCCGGCTGCCCCTCCGCCACCAGGTGCTGCCGCAGCACGGCGGCGGAGATGCCGCGCCCGGGATTGCTCTCCGCCGCGGCGTCCAGATACCGCAGCACCGAGAGCCTCATCTGTTCACGTTGGGTCGGGTCCATGTCGTCCTCACTTGATGGCGCCGGTGTTCTTCAACATCGCGATCAGCTGCGCCGGCATGTTCGAGATCTGGGCCTGCAGCTCCTTCTCCACCTGGTCCAGGCGCGTGTGCAGGCGCACCAGGCGCTCCTCGTTCACGCGATCCAGTGCCGCCCGGTCCGCCCGCCATTCGGCCTGCACCGTGCGCAGGGCGTCTTCCAGCTGCGTGATGCGCCGGTCCACCTCCTCGCTGGCCGCCCCCGCCTCCCCCTTCGTCAGATACTCCGCCGTGAACGTCACCTCGCGGCGCTGCGTCTCCCGCCGGGCCCGGCCCGCCATCACCACCCCGTACATGCCGAACACGCCCGAGCCGATGCCCACGAAGAGCTGCACCACCACCATCGTTCGGTAGAGGCTGAGCGCGTTGACCAGCTCGGTGGTGGAGGGCGATGGAGGCTCCAGTACCGGCGCGGCCCCGAACGCCAGCGGAGGCAGGCACCAGGCGCCGACCACGAAGGCGGCGAGCAGGAGGAGCAGGAAAAGAAGGTCGCGGTGCCGGTGCCGCCCGAAGCGGCCAGGTCGCACGAAGGACGAAACGTGCGCCGGGCCCGGCACCGGGCACCGCGACGAAAGGGATGATGGGGCTGTGGCGTCCGACATCGCCTGAGCATGCCCAGCCCTCTCAAGCGCAGGCACCCCCCTCGGGGGCGTGCCGCGTGGAACGGTCGGCCCGCATCCTCCTCGGCATGGAGTCCCGACCCTCCATCTGCCTCTACGTCTGCGGCATCCTCACCTTCCCCGGCCACGCCCGGAATTGGACGGGCCGCGCCGTCACCTGGACCCACCTCCACACCCCCCACCGCGCCGAGAAGATCGAGTACTTCGTCGGACCCGTGGGCCGCGTCCTCGGCCAGCGCCTCCGCGCCCGCAAGCTCATCCGCACCCTGGAGTTCTACGCGGACCGCGACTGGCGCATCATCCTCGCCGGCCACTCCAACGGCTGCGACGTCATCCTCGACGCCCTCCGCGCCCTTCGCCCCGCCGCCCCCCGGATCGCGGCCCTGCATCTCCTCTCCCCGGCCTGCGACGAACATTTTGAGCGCAACGGCCTCAACTCCCTCGCCGACCGCATCGGCTCCGTCTCCGTCTGGATCGCCGCGGAAGACCGGCCCCTCGTCCTGGCGGATTCCTGGGCGGGCCGCCTCGTCGGCTTCGGAGGCCTCGGACGACGCGGCCCCCTCCACGCCACCTGCCGCCCCCGGATCTACCGCGGGCCCGGCGGGCACTCCCACTGGTTCGAGGACGACGTCCAGTTCGAACGCACCATGCGCCGGTTAACCGGGCGCTAAAGGGGACCCCACGGATGTCCACCCCCTCCAGGCAGGATCGCGGGCACCATGTTGCCCGTCTTCTTCCGCCCCTGCTCCCAGCCCCGCACCCTCGTCCCGCTCGATCCCGAGGTCGCGCCCCTGTCGGAGGACTTCACGACGCCCGAGGAATACGAGGCCCTGGCCCTCTACTTTCGCCGCCGCGCCTGGCAGCTGGCCGGGCGGCCCGGCCCGCGCCGCCCCGGCCACCGGCCCCACCTGCCCGGTTGCCGGTACCGGAACCTCGCCGAGTTGCTCGGCTAGGTCAGGTCGGGGGATTCTGCGGTCTCGCCTCCGGCGGTCGCTTGTCGAACCGATACCGCTCCTCAAGCGGGCTCTCCTCGATCACCGAAACCCCCATCCTATCCGAACCATGCCTTCTCGCGCCGATCCCTTTCGCCGCCCGGTCCTCTGGCTGGCTTACATCCTCAACCCTGTCACCGCAACCCTTGTCGGCCTCGGCCACCAGCGCCTCGAACCGGCAATGCACTTCCTGACCATCCTGAGTGCCCTGACGGGCATGGCGGCGATCATGGTGTGTCTGGCCAAGCCCTCCTCCGAATTCGCCTCGGCCCGGACCTCCTGGCCCTGCATCTCGAACGCCCTCGCCGTCGGTACGCTCTTGTGGGCCGGATGGATCTGGCACGCGGTGGTCTTCTTCAGCACCACCGTGGCCATCGATGCGATCCCCCACGTTCACCAAGTCAAAATCGCGGAAGCGAAAGGAAGGCAGCCGTGAGCATCCCGGTATTCATTGCCATCGTGGGCGGCGTCACCCTGATCGGTCTCCTGACGGAAGCCTTCCTGTCCTGGGAGTGTGCCAAGCCGTACCGCGCTCCGGTCCTCCGGGGCATCCTCTGGCTCACCCACCGTGCCCACCTCCTGGTGTCATCCCTGCGCGGGTTTGCCTTCCGCGTCCGGTGCCAGGACGAGAAGCCGCTCTCCCCTTGCGGCGAGGGATTTCGTCGGGGACTTCCGGGGGTTGCCCGGTATTACCGGGACCCCGACACCGGCCACCGATTCTTCGTGCTGGCGCCGTCGGAGCAGGCCTTCAGGGAGATCTTCGAGTGCAGCGGCTGGCTCCCCCTGGACACGGCTGCCCCCCTCGAAGTCCTGTCGCTGGTCACCCGCGCCGGAGAGAATCTCGGAAGCCACGAGCGGGGCTACACCCTGGCCGAGTTGCCTTGTCTCCTGCTCGACCCTTCCATCTCGCCGGACTTCCGCGCCCGCATCATCGCGGCCCTCGCCGAGGGTACCGAGGAGGCCGCCCGCCAGTTGGGCGAGCGCCACAGCAACCTGATTCCCTAACCACCCCGGCCCGGATGAATTCCTCACACCGCATCCTGCGCCAGCTCGTTCAGACGCCGCGCCAGCTCGGCCCGCTTCTGCTTGTAGCTGGCGCCGTTCTGCTTCATCCGCTCGGTCAACTCCAGGGGGCCGCAGTTATGGGTCGGCAGGAGCAGATCCTCGTGCTTGAACCCGCAGTACTCGTCCCGGTCCCGCTCGAACCTGCCCCGCTTGCTCCACCGGATGTCATCCATGACCCGGATGCAAGCCGAGCGGACCTTCTCCACCGACGCGTCGTAGGCCGCCAGGAAGGTGTGGAGGTTGCATTTCTCGAGTTCCGGCACCAGCAGCCGGATCTCCTCCCGGAACTTCCGGCGCCGCTCGTTCGCCTCACGGCGACTGGCCAGCCCGTGGTTCAGGTAGCCGAGCAGGTACCCGGAGAACAGACCGAGAGCCGCGGCGACGCAATGGGAAGCGTACTGTTGCATATTCTGATCCTCGTCGTGTCCTTCCTGATCGGTCGTCCTTTGGGCTGGTTCACCTCGGAGTGGTTGTCGCGCAGATTCCCGTAGGCGCCCGGCCTCCGGTGGCCTCACAACCCCGCCGCCATCCCCCGCACCTGCTCGTCGCTCAACAACACCTGCCAACCGCACCCGGCCCCGGCGCACCGAATGATCCCCAAGCTGAGATCCGCCGGCAGATGGCACGCCGGGCAGAACGGCACCCACCCAC
This sequence comes from uncultured Verrucomicrobiota bacterium, assembly GCA_964608505.1. Classification (GTDB taxonomy): domain Bacteria; phylum Verrucomicrobiota; class Verrucomicrobiia; order Limisphaerales; family CAIMTB01; genus CAIMTB01. The sequence goes on along the minus strand of CAZSOV010000008.1, from coordinate 53,089 downwards.
CGCCCGTCCGCTTCCCCCTCCGAAACTCCACCCCGCCATGCACTCGAACCTCTTCCGCGTGTTCATCCTGAATCCGGCGAAGCTCCTTTTTGTCCTGCTGGTGATCGCGGCGTACACCCTCAAGCTCGGCGCGAAGCGAGCGATTCTCGGCCTTCAATTCCGCGTTCTCCGCCTGCAACGCCTCTATCTTCGCCTCCGCCTCCGCAAGCCGGTCCAGCGCCAGCGAGAGACGCTCCCGCACGATGTCTGAAAGAGGGAGCTCCTTGAGGGCGTCCCGGGCAGTGGTCAGCAGGCTCATCGGCTCGGCGAGTTGTTCACAATCTTCTCCACACCCCGCGGATGTCCCACCCCCTCGGCGAGGATGGGGGCATGCACGGAGACAGGATCATCCAGATCGACTTCGGCGGCCACGCCCGCGCTCAACTCCGGGTGCGCCTGGAGCCGGCGATTGAGCCTCTGATGAGCGGGCGGTCTCCCGAGGAGATCGAGGCGCTCGCGGATCTTTACTTTCGCTGGGCGAAGCAGATGTACCTGAAAGCCGGGATCCTTCGCCAGGAGCTCCGAATGCCACCTCGGCCCCCAGCTCCGCGAACCGGCGCATTTCCTCGGGCGAGTACTCCACGCGCTCGCGCCCGCGCCCACGGGACCCCCGAGCTCCCGTGGCCGGAGTTGCTGCCTCAGCCGCCCCAGCCCCCGAAACCGGCGAATTGACCAATTTGGCAATTTCCTCCGTGGCCCCCGGGAAGTGCACCACCTTCGACGGCTTCGCGGGGGCGGGGGGTGACGCCTCAGGCCCGGCAGGGAGGGAAATAGTTTCACCTGGTGAAACTATTTCTGGGGCGCGCGCTGCCGATCCGAGTGCAGCACTCCGTGGCCCACCCTTTCCAGTCCTGGCAGGAGCCGCAAGCAAGTGACGGGGCACGTCGACACCAAGGCGGTTCAACTCCTCGCCAATAGCCACCCGCACGAAATCCGAACGCGACGCATATCCCCCGCGTCGCACGCCATCGTCCATCACCCCGAGGAACGCTTCGTCGACGGGTATCGTGAGGAGCTTCTGACCGGGTGACCGTTGATTGGGCACGTCGGGTGTATAGACGCAAATCGTAGCCAGGTGCAATTCATACCTTGACCTTCGGTATAGACTGGGTCTAGATTGGGTCCCATGCGAAGGCCGCGTGGGGCGATCACTAAGAAGCGATCCAGAATGTTGACCGTCTGGGTGCCGGATGAGCTGTTCCCAATGCTGGACGCCGGCGTTCAGAAGACCGATTCGGACCGCTCCAAGTTCGTGCGGAACGCCATCCGGAGCCTCTGTGAGAAGATTGGCGTGCGGGCCGAAGGATCGGAGGCAGCATGACCACGCGCCTCCGATCCCCCTGGACCCGCCGCCCGGCTCGCCGGGTACCGCGCGTGGCGCGGTGGACTCCGCCGGTGCGTGGCGCCTTCTGCGCCCAGTGCCGGATCTCGATGCGCCTCTGGGCGCTGGATTGGCGGCGGTGCCTCGCCACCGGCGATCTTCAGACCGCGGCCCTGTGCCTCCGCACCGCCGAGAACTTCCGCGACGGCCACTGCCATCACCCGTCGCACCTCCGCACTCCCAGCCCTCAACCCTGCTTCGCATGAGTAATCAACCGAACGTGCCCGAAAGCGAACCCCCAGGCCGATGGGCCGTCGCCGTCGTGCTGCTCCGCCAACGCCGCGCCGGCGTCGTGGGTTTAAACGTGCGTCATGCTGTGTGGCCCGGGGGAAGCAAGGACGAGGCCGTGGGCCATGCCACGCAGGAGGCGCTGAACGCAAGCCCGGGCTGGCAACTCCACCTAGTCAGCGCCGTGGAGGTGGAGCGATGAAACTGCTCGATCCACGGCCCCTCGAAGACGCGCTGCGGGCTTCGTTTGAATCCGAGGTCTCCGCTCCCCGCCTCGTGATCCTGCTCCTCCTGATCGCCACCTACCATCGCTGCCGCCACGAATTCCACGTGCGGAGCTGTGCGCGGCTCCGCATCCGCCAGCTCGTCGCCGAGGCCCGCACCCTCAGCCAGAAACCCACATGAGCGCCCGTCAACTCCACCCTCCCCACCTCCCGAAGCGGATCGCCACCGCCTCCGAATCTCTCTTCATCGCCGCCGGCAATCTGCGCGCCTGGAAGACCGAGTGCTTCTTCGGCGGAGCGGAGGGGAGGGTGGCCCTGGGCTTCCGTTTATCCGTGGTGGCGGAGCTGGCCCACGCCCGGGCCGAGATCGCGACCTGGATCGTGGAGCAGCTCCTGGCGGACCGCGAGCGCGTGGCCGCCGACGTCTTCGAGACCGCCACCCGGATGCTCCGGGAGATGCGGGCTCGCAACCCGAAACACACCAGCACCCGCAACCCATGAACACACCATCCCCCAATACAGTGCCTACCGATCAAAGCGGCGACCTGGTCCTGGAGACCGGCACCGCGGATATCCCCACCCACCTGGCCGCCGCGATCTCGGACCTCGCGGGCGCGGCCCCCAGTGCCGGGACCGGCGCTCCACCGGAGTCAGCCGCCCGTTCCGGTGTCCGTCTTGGCGCCGACGCGCTGCCGCCCGCCCTCGACGCGGGGAAGTATCTCGGGAATGGCGTGTATACCCATTTCCCTCCTGGGGCCGGCCTCCTCCTCGTCCGGAAGGACTCGAACCTCGAGATTCACCTGGTCAGCGTGGATGAGACGGGACGCGTCTCGCCCATCCCGAGCCAGCCCCGTCAGGATCACAAACCCGTCGTCCAGCACGTAGAACGAGCGGACGAGGAAGCCGTCCGGCACGGTGTACACCGCCAGGCGCGTGCCCGGCGGGAAGACAAACCCCGTGGCGTCTTCCAGAAATTCATGGATCGCCTGGTACACGGCCGCGCTGCGGCTGCGAGGCAAAGGGAGGTCGGTGTGCATGGGCGTTACTTGGATGTGCGGAATCTCGTGGCTCGATCCGAGCCTAGTGCGGGGCCCCGTGCGGGCAACACAAAGGCCGCGTAACCCTTCTCTCCTCCGACCCATGAAACTGTTCGCCAAATTCGCCGCCCTCGCCGCTCTGCTCGGCCTGGCCTCGTCCCCCACTCCCGCGCCGCCTCCCCGTCCGGTACCGGCGCCGGAGCCAAGGCCGGAGCTGGTGCCCGTAATGCGGCGCCGTCGGCCTCGCCGGTTCAGCCGGGCCGTGCGGAGCGTGCTCGTGGATCAACACCACAAGGCTTCCGAGGACCGCTCGCGCGGGATCCCGCCGGGCGCGAACCGGGCCGCGTGGCAGGCCGTAAACCGTCGTCCCGCCTGGTGATATGACTTCCCTCCTCGCCGTCTTCCTCTTCGGTCTCGCGTCCCTGGTGCTGGCCATGGTTGCCCTGGCTGCCGTCTGGGGCCGCGTGCCGGACGAGGCGGATGCGCCGCCGCAGTCCTCTCCCACCTCCCTGGATGCCTCCCGCCCTGACGCCCGCACAGCACGGCAGGAGGCCACGCTTCGACATTCACCGGCCCCGGACTACGGGCACGCGGGGCCGGACTATTTCGTGCCGCCGTTCGAATAGGGGACCCCTGCCATGCTGCGCCAAGCCACTATCCACCTGGCCGTCCCGGCCCGCACCGCCTTGCTGACGGTGGAGGCCGCCCGGGGGCTGCTGGGTGTGGATGAAGACAGCGTGCTCTCCCTGATCGAGCACGGCGGTCTCCGGTGGGCCTGGGATATCTCGCTCGCGGCGGGGCGCATCCGCGAAGTGCGGATCTGGGCCGAATCGCTGGCGGCCCAACAGACCGGCAGCCCCCAGCCCGGCCCCACCCTGGAGGAAGTACTCCCCCGGGTGATCGGAGTGCAGGACCGGCTCCACCTGCGCGCCAGCTACGTGCGCGAGCGCCTGTGCTGCTCGCAGCAACACATCCAGCGCCTGGTCGCACTCGGCGCCCTGCGCGGCGAGGTGGCCCGAGCCACCCGCATGGTCGAAACCCGCAGCCTCTACGAATTCCTCACCGCCCGCCTGATCACCTCATGACCGCCAAACCCAAGAATCGCCTCGCCCCCATCGAAGTCGTGCCGGATGCCGATGCGCCGGCCCCGCTGCCGGCGACCCTGTTCGGCGCCCATCTCGTGAAGAAGCTCAGCTGCGCCCCGATCCCGGTGCAGGGCACCTGGGAGGCCGCCCGGGTGTGGCGCGACCGGGCCACCCAGGCGGAGGAGATCAAACTGTACTGCCAGGTGATGCTGGGCTTCGAGCTCCTCCACCTGCGCGAAGCCCATGGGGAGACACGGGGACGCACCCCGACGAAGATCCCGTTTCACGATCTCGCGCATGCGGAGACGGGCCTCGGGACGACGACCGTGTGCAAGCTGGTCCGGATGGCGGAGGCGGCGGTGGGGCAGTTGAAGCAGCTGCCGCACCTGAAGGGGTTCGATCCCACGGCGCAGCCGATCGGGCAGTTGCCGGCGCCGCAGCAGGCGGCGCTCTCGGCGGCGGTGCGGAAACTGACGGACGGGATGACGCAGACGGACTTCATGTCGGAGCTGGGGATCTGGAAGCCGCCCCAGGGCCGGGGCGCCAAGGGCGGGGAGCGGGAGAGGGAGAAGCGACCGCGCCCTGGATTGCTGGAGAAGACTGACGAGGAGCGAGAAGCGTACCGGGAGGAGCGGGATCAAATCCGAGCTCAGCTCCACTCGCTCGGAGCCGGGTTCGTACTCACGGAAGACGAAGAGATCCGGGCGGAGATCAACTTCCACGAGGCCCGATGCAAGGCGATGCGGGCTTGGATTTCGAAGCCCCACCCCGAGCGCAATCTGCGGCAGGTGGAGGCGTTGTTGCCGCAGTTTTAACCGCCAGCCAAGGCACCGTTAGAAGGCCCCCTTCATGACCCTCGTCCCGACGCACGGTTTGCCCGCCGAAGCCCTTTCGGTGACCGCCCCTTCGACCTCCACGAAGGCGAGGGCGCTGGAAGTGCTGGGGAAGCTCCCTCTGCCACAACGCGTGATGGCGCGCAGGTGGCATTCGGCCTTCGCGTCGGCGCCTGTGGACCGCACTGGGCGGCTGCCCATGGCTTGGCAGCAGGAGACGGCCTCGCGGATGGGGGTGGATGCCAGGACCGTGCGACGCAAGTGGGCCCAGTGGTTGCACAACGGCCGGGACGAGGTGGCCGTGGCGGATCTGCGCGCGATGCCATCTCAGGCCGGGCTCCCCGAGGAGTTCAGGGAGTGGTGGAAGGCCTTGCAGGAGACCTACCAACGGTGCTCGGCCACGGCGTACACGGAGTTCGCCCTGCGGTGGAGACGCGGCGAGGCGATCCCCGGGCTGGACCCGGATCTGCCCCGGCACGAGATGCCGCACGGGTGCTCGAAGGCGAACCTGGCGCGGATCAAGCCGCGGAAGTTCGAGCTGGCGGCAGCACGGCGCGGGCTCGGGCACGCGCGCGGGTCGCACGGGCCGCAGGTGTTTTCGACGCGGGCGGATCTCTGGCCCGGCAGTCATCTGATGATCGATGATGTGTGGCACAACAACTTCGTCCGGTACCAGGGCGAGGCGGTACGCGTGCTGGAGTTCGTCTTCCTGGACGTGTTCAGCGGGGCGAAGGTGGCCAGCGGGTGCAAGCCGCGCCAGCGCCAGGAGAGCGGCACCATGGAGGGCTTGAGCGAACGCCAGGTGCGGCTGCTGCTGGCGTCGCACTTGTGGTCGGTGGGATATCCCGAGGAGGGGTTGGAAATCCTTTCGGAGCACGCTACGGCGCGCATCTCGGAGCGCGTCGCGAAGGTGCTCCATGATCGCACCGACGGCGTGATCCGGGTCCGCCTCTCGGGCATCACGGGGCGGGAGCAGGCGCTGGCAGGGGATTGGTGGGGCAAGGGCAAAGGCAACTCCCGGCACAAGGCGTCCCTCGAATCCTTCCACCGCGTGGTCCAGAACCTGATGGCGGCCATCCCAGGACAGACGGGCATGAACCCGGAGCATCGTCCGGAGCAGCTGGCGGGGATGCTGGATTACGAGAAGTTCCTGCGGAAGGTGGCGGAGGAGTGTCAGCTACCGCAGCACGTGCGGGATAGCTTCCGTCACGTCTTCTGGGATTACCACACCACGTTCCTGCCGGCGCTGATGCAGTTCGGGGAAATCCTCAACCGGCGGACGGATCACGTGCTTGAAGGTTGGGCGGAGGCGAACCTGGTGGTGCCGGAGGTGCGGTGGATGGCGGACTCGCCGGACTGGATCGGCCAGGCTCGCTTCGATCTCCTCGCTCCCGCGGATCAGGAGCTGCTCCGTTCTCGGGCAAGGCAGGATGCGCGGCTCATGCGGGATCGCCGCCTGAGTCCGTGGGAGGTGTGGATGGGGAAACGCCGCTCTCCCTTCAAGAAGATCCCCGCGTTCGTGGTGGGCGAAATCCTGGACGAGGATCTGGCCCGCGAGCAGGTGGCCAGGGACAGCTACTTCGAATTCCAGGATCAGGAACTCTCTCCCTCCGTGCTCCGCTACGAGTCACGGGTCAAGACGTCCGAGGGCGTGGAGTACGAGCTGCAGGACGGCAAGTACCTGGTCTTCGCGAACCCGTTCAACCTGGACGAGCTCTTCGTCTGCGACGGGAAGCTGCGCCACCTGGGCGTCGCCCGGCGCGACCAGCGCGTGAGCCGGCTCGATCACGAGGCACTCGTCGCGGCCCACAAGCGGGTGCGCGAGCGCGAGGCCGATCTGCTGGCGGGGCAGCGCGCCCGCCAGGCCCCGAAGGCCCGGCAGAATCTCGCCCTCCGCAACGCGAACCTCGACGCCGCCCAGGCGCACCTGCAGGAGCGGGAGGACCGAAAGGATTCGGGCACCGAAGCCCTAGTGAACCTGTACCGAAACCCAAAACTGTAAAGGACGACCATGCACAACGCATCCCATCCCGAAGTCGAAGAACGCGCCCGCGGTGCCGGCACCGCGCAACCCACGCCCGAGTCCCAGCCGACTCCCCCGGAGGCGGCGCCCGGAGAGGAATCGGACCGCATCCGCTCGTCCGTGATGGCGGCGATGGAGTCCGACGGTATCTCTCTGGCCAGGCTCTCCAAGATGCTGTCGTACAGCACTTCGGTCCTGTCCCAGTACCTGGCGGGGAAATACCCGGGCGACCGCGAGAAGGTGGAGCACCGGCTGTCTGACTGGCTCCGCTCCCGGGCGCGGCGGAAGAACGTGGGCGTCAAACTGATCGAGTGCGACGCCTCGGAGGCCGTGATGGGGGCGCTGGACACCATCCGCCGGACGAACGATTTCGGGGTGATCCACGGCGACGCCGGGATCGGCAAGTCGAGCGGGATCGAGCTTTACCTGGACGATTACCCGACCTCGATCCTGATCTCCCTGGCGAGTTGGGCGAGGAACGCGGCGGCGGTGGAGTCGCTCATCTTCGAGGTGATCGGCCACGGAGGATGGCACGCGAAGAAGCGCGACGAGCGTCCGAGCCGGGGGCAGTTCATCGCCGACAAGTTGCGGGGATCGAACCGTCTGTTGATCGTGGACAATGCCCACAAGGCTACCCCGAGGGCCTTGGAGTCTCTCTTCGATCTCCACTCCGAAACCAAGATCCCGGTGGCTCTGGTCGGCAACCGGGAGGTGCTCGCGCCCATCGAGGCCAACGACCAGCGCTACAGCCGAGTGGGACTCAATGAGGAGATCAAGCTGTCGAACCCGCGGAAGCTGATCCGGCACCTCGTGGCCACGCTGGCCCCGGGCTTCGCCGGCCTGATCGAAGACCGCCTCGAAAAGATCGCGCGCCAGCAGGGCCGGTTCCGCGCCGTCGCCAAAACCTTGATCCTGGCAGCCCAGCTTCAGGAGGGCTCCGGCAAGTCTCCCGTCGAGGCGATCTTGACCGCCCATTCCAAACTGGTCCGCAGCTACGCCCTGGACTGAGGCCCAAGAAGAGTAAACGACCGGGCATTACACCCCTCTGGAAAGGACGAACCATGAGTGCTGCCACATCCGCCGAAGACGCCCTGACCCGCGAGAAAGCGGCCGGCATGAGCCTGCTGCAGCTGCAGGAGGAGACGAAACGCTGCCAGTACGGGATCGACGTGGCGACCAGCCCCGGCGCCAAAAAGCGCTTCGAGCGGCGCCTACAAATCATGCGGGACGCCCTCGCCCTCCTCACCACGCGCCCGGGAGGTGACCAGTGAGCGCGTCCACCATCCCCGACCTGGACGAGACGGAGCGCGCCTTTCTCGCCACCGTCCAGGCCACCCTGCGCGCCCCCGGGATGTCGGAGTTCCGCCGCCGCCTGCGGGCCGGCGAACTCGCCCTGGTGGTCGAGGACGGTGAAATCGTTTTCCTCACCCCGGAGGCCGTGGCGCTGGCGCTGCGGTCCCGGCTCCTTCGCCGCGAACAGGGAGGCCCACGATGATCGCGCCCACCGAATCCGAAGGCGGGGGCGGTGATGTCCGCGGCGAGCGCCGGCTGCGGGAGATCGCGATCCTGACCCAGCTCCGTCAGTGGGATCGGGAGTGCCACGACATCCAGGCGTCCCTCGTGGCGATCCGCCAGCGCATCGAGGCTCAGCTGACCGCGTGGGACCGGATTCTGCCCGACGCCGTTGCCAACCCGGTCGGCCTGATCATCGACCTCGCCGCCGCCGAGTTCGAGGTCGCCTACGACGCGGTGCTGGGGCGCGGTCGCCCGGCCCAGGTCGCGGCAGCCAGGCAGGTGGCCATGGCGATCGCCTACGATCTGCTCCCGCTCTCCGAGACGGAGATCGGCCAGGCCTTTGGCCGATCTCATGGCGCCATCCTGCACGCCCGGCGCCAGGTCGCCGACCAGGCGTCGGTCGACCCCACTTTTCGCCGTCGCCTCGACCGGGTGCGGTCGCGGGCGAGGGCGAGCATCCGCAACACCAAACCCCAACCCACCAGCTGAGATGAACCCCCACAAACAAACCCTCCTCGACCTCGACCCGATCTGCGCCGGCTACTCCGAATCCTCGGCGGCCCTGGAGACCGCCACCGCCGAGTTGGAGCGGGACCTTGCCGCCGTCCGTGACCTCCATGCCGACCGCATCAAGGCGCTGGCCGTGGCCGTCGCCGAGAAGGAGGCGGCGGTGCGCGCCTGGGTCGACGCGCACCGGGAGTCCTTCGAATCCCCCCGGAGCCAGATTCTGCACGGGGTGGAGGTCGGGCTCCAGAAGGTGCCCGGCGCCGTGGAGTTCGATGACGAGTCGCTCGTGATCGCCGCCCTGGAGAAGATGTATCGGGAGGAACCGGAGGTACTGGCGGCTCTCGTGAAGGTGGAGAAGTCGGTCCGGAAGGATGCGCTGCGCGCATTGCCCACCGACCGCTTCATGCGGGCCGGCTGCCGCGTGGACGGCGCGGGTGACAGCGTCTTCGTCCGCCGCACGGCCGGCGACGTCGAGCGGATCCTCAAGGCCGGCATCGCCACGCTGGTGAAGGCGATGCTGGATCAGGGCAACCCCAAACCGAAGAGGGCGCGGAAATGAGCCCGCCCACCGTCCGGATCGCTACCGAGCGCGACCTGTTCGGTGAGCCAGTTCGGGTCCGGGATCTGCCCGGGCCTAGGAGCACCTTCACGGGACGCCGCCCCACCAAGCCCGATGGCTACGCCGCATCGCCCGGTAGCGGGCCGGCGGGCGAGTCGTGTGGCACGTGCAAGTATCTGGTCCGAATCCAGAAGGCCAAAACCTATCTGAAGTGCGGGCTCCAACGGCACCGCTGGACGGGCGGGCCTGGTACCGACATCCGCGCGCGGACGCCGGCCTGCTGGCTCTGGGAGGGAATCGCATGAAGGCGGCCATCATCAGGATCAGCAGCTACCACTTCGCGTTCCGGTCCGTGTCGAAGGCGAGTCGGCTCCTGGAGTTGCTCGGCGACGGCGTCCAGGTCGAGCAGGAGTATGACGATGCTGCTCGCCAGTACCGGTACGAGGTGTCCAGCCCGGATGATGATCGGCGCATGATGTCGATCCAAATGGAACTCGTGGACGCCTCCGTGATCCACGCCCCTCTCAAGCGTGTGCCCAAGGGCAAACGCCTGGGATTCACACCACCGCTCGATCCTGCCTCCTGACCATGACGCCTGCGCCCATTGACGTCCCGGACCGCGATCTCTCGCTGGGCCGGCTCGCCCAGGTGGGGGAAGCGGCCCAGCGCTGGCTGGACCGGCGCTCCCAAGGCCTGGCGATCCGGCCCGCCGCATCCACGGTCACCTGGATGCCCCACACGCCCGAACAGCAGGAGGCATTCCGTCGACGACGCGAGAACCGGGAAACCCCCGTTGAGAAGCCCGCACCGTCCTTCTACAAACCCCCGCGGCGCGTCGCCGGAAGCGCGCCTGCAGTCGCCTCGCCTCCCGCTGCTCCAACCCCTCCGGAGCCTCCGCGGTCTGCCCCGCCTCCCACCCCACCTCCGCACCGAACCACACCAACCCCGAAGCACATCACCATGAGCATCTCCTGCATCCCGTCCGCCCTCGAGGAACTGCGCCTCCGACGCGCTGAAATCGACCGCGCCATCGCGGCCCTCGAAGCCGTCCATCGCTCGGACCAACCCAGACCCGGAACACCCGTGGCCGGGCCCTCCCCGCGCCCCGCCGCTCCCGTGGCGGACGGGCCGATCGAGGGTGTCGCCGACCGCGTCCGGGCCGCCTGCCAGACCCAGACCGGCGAGTTCGGTTCCGATGCCATCACCCTCCTCCTCTCGGACCTGACCTCGACGCAGGTCTGCGGAGCCCTGCTCGGCCTCACCAAGCGCGGCGTCCTGGTGTCACGGAAGGAGAAGGGTCGCCGCCTCTACCGCCTCGCCGCATGAACCGAGACGATGCCATCCGCAAGATCCGGGCGCTCCTGAATCGGGCGGGCCGGACGGAAGCCGAGGCCGACACCGCCCAGATCCTGGCTGCGGCCCTCGCCGAAAAGGCCGGCCTCGACCTCCAGCAGATCGACCTCACCGATCCGACCCGTCCTCCCCTCGTCCTGGTCCATCGCGAGATCGCCCATTGGGCGAGCAAACGTCCGCCCGAGGCCTTCTACGCGTCGTTGATCGTGCAGGAGTACTTCGACGTCACCCCCCTCAATGTGGCAGGTTGGGATGGGGAGCGAATCCTATTCATCGGGTATCCGCACCACCTCGACGTCGCGGAGTACGTCTTCGAGTTCGTCCTGGCCGAGTTTCGTCGTGCCTGGAACCGCCGCCAGAGCCGCACCAAAGCCCGCAAGGCGTTCGTCTTCGGAGCGTACGTTGCGCTCCGGGACAAGCTCTCGAACAAGAGGGCGAAACCGTACGACGCCGGATCCCCGCTTGCCGTGGAGTCCTCCGCGCGGGCGGCCCGTCTCCGGTACATCCGGGAGCACTTCGGGGAGACGACCTCCTCGGAAGCGCAGCCCAAGGGAACTCGCACCGGCGCGACTCGGGCCGGTTGGAAGGCTGGCCAGGAGATCGATATTCACTCCGGCCTGGAGGGGGGCGATCAGTCCCGCGCGGACGCCTTGCCCGCCCCGCCCGGCCCCCAGCTGGCGTTGCCGAGCCCCCTGTGAAGAACTCGTCGTGAAGAGGGCTTGCATCATGTCGCGAGCGGAGCGAATGGAGTGCCATGGTTGCCCCCGCCAAGGGCTTTTCCGCGCCCCCGGTTCCCCCCTATTACGACGACGGGCTGATCACCATCTACCGCGGCGATTGCCGGCAGATCGTGCCCTGGCTGCCACGCTTCGACCTGCTCCTCGCCGATCCTCCGTACGGCATCGGCGTTGCGCCCAAAGGGACGGTCGGCGGGACAGCCAAAGCCCGCATCCCATCCACTCGGTTTCGCCCCGTCACCTGGGATTCCGCACCCCCTCCTCCTTGGTTGCTGGAGATGCTGATCGACCACGCCAAGTGGGCTGTCTTGTGGGGAGGCAATTACTACCGATCCCTGGGGCGATCCTCCTGCTGGCTGGTTTGGGACAAGCGGAACGACGCCACCTCCTTCGCGGACTGCGAGCTCGCCTGGACGAACTTTCGGAGGGCCGTCCGGATCTACCGGTGGCGCTGGAATGGCATGCTCCAGGAGGACATGAGGAACAAGGAGCTCCGGGTGCATCCCACCCAGAAGCCCGTCTCCCTCATGACCTGGTGCATCGGGTGGGCGAAGGGCGCCACGAGCATCCTCGATCCGTTCATGGGATCGGGCACCACGTTGGTCGCTGCCCAGCGGCTCGGCCTGCGGGCCGTCGGCATCGAACGGGACGAATCCTACTGCGCCGCGGCAGTGCGTCGCCTGCAGGAGGACAAGGAGAAGAATTGTGCTTCTGACCCCGCCACAGCAGCGCGCGTTCTGGCGCCTTTGGCAGGAGGCCTGCGACGTCCAGGGATGGATCGGCGCTGAGAAGGAAACGCGACGGAAGGAAGTGTTGGCTGAACTTGGGTTCGCCTCCCTCCGGCACGTCGACAAACGGGGCGGTTACGACGACCTTAAAGCGGCCTTAGAGCGCCTCGCCTATCGGCTCCCGGGCGGCCTCGCTGCCGCATATCCCGAGCTCGGCGACATGCGCCGGCACGTCCACCTCATCCGGTCCAAGTACATCCCGGGCATCGCCTCGCGCCTGGGCCAGGCGGAGGCCGTCGCTTACGTCGCCGAGATCTGTCGGGACAAGTGGTCCTGGGATCGTCCGTGGGCCAGCCTGTCTGATGACGCCGCACGTGGCCCCGAGCGCATCCGTCACCTGCTGTACACCCTCGCCGCCCGGCTCTCCGCCATGGGTGGTCCCGCCGACCCGCCGTTGCCCGGATCTGTCCCGTCCTCCCAGGCTGCCCCTCTGGACAAACCTTTGATTTCCACCCCTCCTGTGGCGCCCGCCGGACAAATCCCACCGACATCCGGGGCCGACGGCGCACACGCCTCGTAAGTCCCCTACCTTCAGGGTCTTTCAGGCACCTTCAGCCAGTTTCATCCTTGGACAGATGCCCTGCGCGGGATCAAATGGCTGACGCCGCCTCCCCTCGTGGCCCAAGGTTACGCGGTCCGCATTTTCCCTCTTCCTTCCCTCTCCCTCCGGTCGGCCTTTGCTTCCCTCCAGCCGGCCTCGTGCAACGCGCCCGCCCTCTTCCTGCGCGACTGCACCCTTCTGATCTGAGCCGATTGGCTCGTCCGCCTGCGGTGTGTCCACGCGGAGTCGGGCACCGGCCTCGGGGCCGGTGAGACTTCCGCAACCCGGACCACCGCGTCGGCGTGTCCCGGCACTCTCGCGCCCTCCCGGCGTGAGGAGACCGTGCGGCGTCCCCGGACGGTGCGCCGACTTCCCTTCCGACCCCCTTGAATCCCTGGACCCTGTTTCCCATGCGAACTCCCTTTCCCACCCGATCCCTTCCCGCCCGCCGCGCGCGCTGGCGGGCCCTGCTGGGTGCCGGCGCGTGCCTCGTGCGTCTCGTCGCGGCGGCGGCCGACCCTGGCGGGGTGCCGATCGAGGCGGGTTTTCTGGATGCCCTGCTGGAGGAGGCGCGGACGAATCATCCGGGATTGCGGGCGGCGGCGCGCCGCGAGCACGCGGCCCGACGGACCGTGGACGGCGTGCGCCTGTGGGAGGATCCGATGGTGCGCGTGGGCAAGAGCGTGGCGAACACGCCGGGGCCCGACCTCGAAATGGAGGGCGATGTCTCGTTCGAGGTGCAGCAGATGCTGCCGCTGTTCGGCAAGGCGACGGCGATGAAGCGCGAGGCCGAGGCCGGCGTCGGCGTGGCCACGGCGGAGGCCGAGATGCGGTTCCAGTTCGTGCGCCGGGACGTCGTGCAGGCCGCGTACCGCCTGGCTCTGGCCGACGCGACGCGGGTCATCGGGGCGGACGACGTCGCGGCGCTGCAGCGGATGACGGAATTCGCGCGGGAACGGCAGGGGGCGGGGATCGACACGACCCTGGACCTGCTGCGACTCGAGAACGAGCGGGCGCGGCGCGAGCAGCAGCAGGTGACGGACATGCGCCGGCGGGAGTTCGAGGCGGCGACGCTGAGCCGGCTGATCGGGCGTCCGTTGACGAACGATTGGCCGGTGCTGGCCCTGCCGGAAGTGGCGCCGGAGGTGCCCTTGTCGGACCAGCTCTACGGGATGTCGGTGCGGTACGAGCCGCGATTGAAGGCGATGCGGAAGGAGTTGGAGATGGCGGAGGCGGGGGTGGAGGTGACGCGGCGGAGCGCGCGTCCGAACGTCACGGCAGGCATCGAGGCGCGGCAGTGGAGTGGAAGCGGCGGCATTCGCGAGGGCATGGTCACGGTCGGGCTGACCGTGCCGTGGTTCAACCGGGGCAAATACCGCGCGGACGTGGACCGGGATCGGGCGCGGGCCGACGCGATTCGGGCGGACGCCGCGGATTACGAGTTCGACGTGCGGCGGGAGGTGTTCCGGGTATGGACGGCGGTGGACGCGATGCGGCGGGAAGCGGTGCTGTACCGGGACACGATCCTGCCGCGGTCGCGACTGGCCCTGGACACGGCGATGGCGGCGTGGGGCACGGGGCGGGGGATGTTCCTGGACGTGATGGACGCGCGGCGGATGTGGATCGAGGCGCGGCTGATGCTGGCGCGGGCGGTGACGGAGCAGCACGTGATGATCGCGGAACTGGTGACGTGTTGCGGGGTCGGGGAACTGGATTCGCTCTCGATGCTGGGGATTCCGCCGGCGACGGGGACCCCAGGGGCGAAGCCACGGTGAGGCGGGGAAGCTCCGAGACCGGTGACGGGATGGCGGCAGACGGGACGGGAAGCACGAGACCTGGAACGACATGAAAACTTCGATTCTGATCCTGGTGGGGCTGGCGACGGTGGCGGGTGGCATCGGGGGCTGGTTCGCGGCACGCCGGTTGCCGGCGCGGGCCGTCGACCGGCCTGCCGACGGGGCGCGGCGCATCCTGTACTACCAATCCTCGATGCATCCGTGGGTCCGCTCGGATCAACCGGGCAAATGCACGATCTGCGGAATGGATCTGACGCCGGTGTTCGAGGGGGAGGCGGGAAAATCGGTGGGCGCGGACATGGTGACGCTGTCGTCGAACGGGGTGAGCGTGCTGGGCGTGGCGACGCGCGCGGTGCGGCGCGGACCGCTGACCCGGACCCTGCGGGTGGCGGGAGTGATCGACGACGACGACACGCGGCACCGGTTCGTGTCGGCGTGGGCGGGCGGGCGGATCGACGAGTTGTTCGTGAACTACGTCGGGGCCGAGGTGACGTCCGGCCAGCCGCTGGCGCGGTTCTACAGTCCGATGCTGCTGGAGGCGGAGCGGCAGTATCTCGCGATCCTCGGACGGGGGGCGGGTGGGGCGGGAGGCCGCGGGATGCCGGGAGACGGCGGGTTGCTGGAGGCGTCGGCGGCGCAGCGGTTGCGGCAGCTCGGGCTGACGGACGCGCAGATCGCGGCGTTGCCGGGCAAGGACCCGACGAACCTGTTCAGCGAGATCCTGTCGCCGACGGGCGGCACGGTGGTGGGGCGGTTCGTGTATGCCGGGCAGTACGTGATGGAGGGCGAGAGACTGTTCGAGCTCGCGGACTTCTCGACGATGTGGTTCCGGTTCGACGCGTACGAGCAGGACCTGGCGTGGATCGAGCCGGGGCAGGAGGTGGCGGTCACCACGCCGTCGGTGCCGGGGCAGGTGCTGAAGGCGCCGATCCGGTTCGTCGATCCGAACCTCGACCCGATGACGCGGAGCGCGAAGGTGCGGGTGGAGCTGCCGAACCCGTGGGTGGGCGAGGGGACGGCGCGGCGACGGTTGCTGCGGCATCGGCTGTTCGCCGAGGCGCGGGTTTCGGTGCCGGCCCGCGAGGTGTTGCGGGTGCCGCGGAGCGCGGTGCTGTCGCCGGACGGCCAGGCGGTGGTGTACGTGGACCTTGGCGCCGGGGCGTTCGAGCCACGGCGGGTGAGGCTGGGGTTGAAGGGGGACGAGGATTACGAGGTGCTGGAGGGATTGGAGGAGGGGGAGGACGTGGTGGTGTCGGGGAACCTGATGATCGACGCGCAGGCGCAGTTGAACGCGGCAA
This sequence comes from uncultured Verrucomicrobiota bacterium, assembly GCA_964608505.1. GTDB lineage: Bacteria > Verrucomicrobiota > Verrucomicrobiia > Limisphaerales > CAIMTB01 > CAIMTB01. The sequence goes on along the minus strand of CAZSOV010000008.1, from coordinate 37,145 downwards.
TCCATCAGACGGACGCCGGGCATGACCACGGGGCCGGGACGAACGCGGCGGGCACGACGCCCGACGGGGGGGCCCGGCCATGATCGCGGGCTTGATCGAGTGGTCGTTGAAGAACCGGTTTCTCGTCCTGTGCGGCCTGCTGCTGGCGATGGCCTGGGGCGTGAAGGCGCTCCGGACCACGCCGGTGGACGCGATCCCGGATCTTTCGGAGAACCAGGTGCTGGTGTTCGCCGACTGGATGGGACGCTCGCCGCAGGAGGTGGAGGACCAGGTCACGTATCCGCTTTCGGCCAATCTCCAGGGACTGGCCGGCGTGAAGACGGTGCGGGCGCTGTCGATGTTCGGCTTCTCGCTGGTGACGGTCATCTTCGAGGACAAGGTCGACAACTATTTCGCCCGGGCGCGGGTGCTGGAGCGGTTGAATTATCTGGGGACCCTGATGCCGCCGGGCGTGGTGCCGGCGTTGGGGCCGGACGCGACGGGGCTGGGCTGGGTGTACCAGTATTATTTCGAGGTCGATGCCTCCCGATCGCCGCAGGGGGGTTACGACCTGGGCCAGTTGCGGGCGTTGCAGGACTGGTTCGTGCGGTACCAGTTGCAGGCGGTGCCGGGCGTGGCGGAGGTCGCGAGCCTGGGCGGGTTCGTGAAGCAGTACCAGGTGGAGGTGAACGCGTTGAAGCTGCGGTCGGCGGGGGTGTCCATCGCCCAGGTCATGACCGCCGTCGCGGCCAACAACCTGAACGTCGGCGGCAAGGTGGCGGAGGAGAACGGCATGGAGTTTGTCCTGCGCGGCGTGGGGCTGGTGAAGTCCGTCGCCGATTTGGAGGACATCGTCCTGGTGCAGAAGGAGGGCGTGCCGGTGTACCTGCGGGACGTGGCGACGATCCAGCTGGGCGGGGATTTCCGGCGGGGCGCGCTGGACGTGAACGGGTTCGAGACCGTGGGCGGGATCGTGGTGATGCGGACGGGGGAGAACGCGATGGAGGTGATCCGGCGCGTGAAGGAGAAGGTGCGGCAGTTGACCACGGCGAACAGCCTGCCGCCGGGGGTGACGATCCGGTCGTTCTATGACCGGAGCGAATTGATCGCGCGGACCATCGACACCCTGAAGCACGCGCTGGTCGAGGAGGTGCTGCTCGTGACGCTGGCGCACGTCCTGTTCCTGTTCCATTTCCGGAGCATCCTGATCGTCACGATCCCGTTGCCGGCCTCGATCCTGATCTCGTTCATCCTGATGGGGGAGTTCGGGATCAGCTCGAACATCATGTCGCTGGCCGGCATCGCCATCGCCATCGGGGTGCTGGTCGATGCCGGGATCGTGATGACGGAGAACGTGATCCGGCAGTGCGAGCGGGCGGAGGAGGAGAAGGCCAGGCGGCTGGGCGGCACAGCCGGGGAGGGTGGCGGAGGCGAAGGCGGTACGGGGCATGGTTCCGTGCGGTTGACGCCGGCGGAGACGTGGCAGGTCACGCTGGAGGCGGCGCGGATGGTGGGGCGCCCGATCTTCTTCGCGATGGCGATCATCATCCTCGCGTTCGTGCCGGTGTTCGTGATGGGCGGGCAGGAGGGCAAGTTGTTCCATCCGCTGGCCTACACGAAGACCTTCGCGTGCGTCGGGGCCACGCTGCTGGCGGTGACGGCGGTGCCGGTGCTGTGCTCGCTGCTGGTGCGCGGACCGTTCCATCGGGAGGAGAACAACTGGATCATGAAGGTGCTGCTCGCGATCTATGATCCGGTCCTGAACTGGTCGCTGCGCCACCGGGCGCCGGTGCTGGGCGGGGCGGCGCTCCTGCTCGGAGCGGCGCTGGTCATCGCGTTCGGACTGCCCCGGACGACGGTGCACTGGCTCGAACAGCGCTCGTGGCCCGCGCTGGCCCGGTTGGTGCGCGGCATCGGGAGCGAGTTCATGCCGACCCTGGAGGAGGGGTCGCTGCTGTACATGCCCGTGCTGCTGCCCAGCACGTCCCTGGGCGAGGTGCAGCGCATCATGGCCTGGCAGGATCGGACGATTTCCCTGGTGCCCGAGGTGGAGTCCGTCGCCGGCAAGCTGGGACGGGCGGAAACCGCGACCGACCCGGCGCCGGTGGAGATGATCGAGACGACGATCATGCTGAAGCCCCGGGAGAAGTGGCGGACGGGGATGACGAAGCAGCGCCTCGTTGCGGAGTTGACGGAGAAGATGACCGATGTGCCGGGCTACGTGCCGGGGTTCCTCCAGCCCATCGAGAACCGGATCCTGATGATCAGCACGGGCATCCGGGCGCAGGTCGGGGTGAAGATCCTGGGCGACAAGCTCGAGGCTCTGCAGGCGAAGGCGTTCGAACTGGAGCGCATCGTGCGATCGGTGCCGGGGGCGGTGGGCGTCGCGCCCTCGCGGGTGCAGGGGAAACCCTACCTGGAGGTGGAGGTGGACCGGCGGGCCATCGCGCGGTTCGGACTCAGCGTGAAGGACGTGCTGGAGGTGGTGGAGGCGGGGCTCGGCGGGGCGAACGTCGCGACGACCCTCCAGGGGCGGGAACGGTTCCCGATCCAGGTGAGGTTCGAGCGGGACCAGCGGAGCGACATCGAGCGGCTGGGGGAGGTGCTGGTGAGCACGATGGGCGGTCGGATGATCCCTCTCGGGCAGTTGGCGGCGATCAAGCGGGTGGTGGGCCCGAGCGAGATCGCGAGCGAGAACGGGCGGCTGCGGGTGTTCGTGCAGGCCAACGTGCAGGATCGGGACCTGGGCGGGTTCGTGAACGAGATCCGGGCGCGCGTGGAACGGGAGCTGAAACTCGAGCCGGGCATGACGGTGGAGTACAGTGGGCAGTACGAGAACCTGCTGCACGCGCGGGAGACGCTGAAGGTGATCTTCCCCGTCGTCCTGCTGGTGATCTTCCTGCTGCTCCACGTGACGTACGGATCGGCGAAGGAAGCCGCGCACGTGATCCTGGCCGTGCCGTTCGCGTTGAGCGGCAGCGTCTTCCTCCAGTACGTCCTGGGCTATCCGTTTAGCGTCGCGGTGTGGGTGGGGTACATCTCGCTGTTCGGCATCGCGATCCAGACGGGCGTGGTGATGGTGGTCTACCTCGAGGAGATGCTGGCGAAGAAGCGGGCCGAGCGCGGCACCGCCTTCGACCGGGAAGACCTGATCCAGGCCATCAAAGACGGCGCCCGGCTGCGGTTGCGACCCAAGGTCATGACCGTGGCCACGACCATCGCCAGCCTGCTGCCGATCATGTGGAGCGACCGCGCGGGCGCGGAAGTGATGAAACCCCTGGCGGCCCCCGTGATCGGCGGGACGATCAGCAGCCTGCTCCACATTCTCGTCGTTACGCCCGTGATCTTCGCGTGGCTCCGGGAGCGGGAGTGGAGGGCCGGAGGCGGGGAACGGACCGCCGCGTCGGCGCGGGACGGTGGCGTCGCGGGGTGACCGGGAGCGGTGGACCGGGCCTAGGCCGAGGGCGGCCTTCGACGGGAACGCCTCCACGCGAACCATTCCGGTCCCGGATCGTGGAGGACGTGGGGAAGGTACGTTTCGTTCCAGCTCAGGCGAGGTCCGGCTCCCAGGCCGAGGAGCGCACGGAATCCCAAGCCGCCGGTGTAGAACCGCTGCGGCGAACACGCCGCCGGAGGGATCTCGAGGTCCAGGGCCAGCAGGGCAAGGGCCTCCGGGAGATTCACCCCGGCGCTCGCGTCCGCCAGGGTGGTGGCGCCGAAGCGCGGATTGCACTCGAGGATCCGCCATTCCCCGGTGGCGCGATTCACCAGGCAGTCCAGATCAAAGGCACCATTCCAATTCAGTTCCGCGACCAGCCTGGCGGCCGCGTCGAAGACCTCCGGGAACGGGCGGAGATCCCACCATCGACTCGGCTCCCCGAATCGGACCTTGGCTCCCGTTCCGCAACGGCTGGTCCAGCGGACGACCCGTCCGTCCCGGGCCACGAGGCAGATGTCCAAATCGGCCCCTTCAAAGTATTCCTGGATAAGCCAGGGGCGCCCCTGCCCGCTCAGCAAACGCACGGCCGCCGCCATGGCGTCCGCGTCGGCGCAGCGTGTGATCCCGAAGCCACAGGACAGATCGGCCGGCTTGACGACCACCGGGAATCGCAGCTCGGTCGCCGCCCGCTGCAGGGCCCCCGTCGGATCCCCGGAGTCCTCGGAGGAGACCGTCCGGGGATGCGGCAGGTTCAGACGCGAGAGGAGTCGGGCGAAGTGTCGCTTGTCCCGGACGGTCCCGATGGTCCCGGGTTCGGACGTCGGGGACACCCGGACGAACGACGCCAGTTCCGCCCGGTTCCGGGCCAGGAAGAGGACCGAACGCTCGTCGTTGGCCACGACGGCATCCGCGGCCCCGGCCTCCTTGAGTCGACGGATGCGGGCGACCAGGGCCGCATCATCCTCGTCCCCGAAGGACTCCGCGGTCCTCACATGGCGGGAGCGCAGCACGACCTCGTCGGGCTCCGAGGTGAGCAGCGTGACGGGTCCGAATCGAGGCCCCAGGCAGCGCAACAGCGAGAGCAGCGCGCAGGGTCCCCAGGAGAGCACGAGCAGGCTGGCTTTCGAATGGTGCTTCGACATGTCACGCAGCATCGGAGGGGGGAGAGGTGGTTACAAGGGGAACGAGCAGGCGAGTGGAACAAAAAGGCCAGGCAACGCGGCGGCCGACCAGGAGGTCGGATGGAACCGGGGCGTGGACCGCCGGGACGGGGCGCGCTACAGTTTCTTCATCGCCGCGGCGGCGGCGCGGACGGTGGCCTCGATGTCCCCGACGGTGTGCGCGGTGGACAGGAACCCGGCTTCGAACTGGCTCGGGGCGAGGTAGACGCCGGACTCGAGCATGAGCTGGAAGAACTTCGCGAACCGGGCGCGGTCGGAGGTCAGGGCATCCGCCAGGTTCCAGACGGGGCGTTCGGTGAAGTACCCGCAGAACATGGAGCCGATGCGCTGGAACCGGACGGGAACGCCGGCGGACCGCGCGGCGTCCGTCAGTCCGGCCTCGAGCAGGGCTCCGAGTTCCTCGAGGCGCTGGTAGGCGTCGCCGCGTCGCGGGGCGGCGGGTGTGCCGGAGGGAAGGTCGACCGGGACGTCGAACTCGTCGAGGGCCGCGAGTCCGGCGGCCATCGCGAGGGGGTTTCCGCTGAGCGTGCCGGCCTGGTACACGGGGCCGAGCGGGGCGAGGCACTGCATGATATCGGCGCGTCCGCCGAAGGCCCCGACGGGCAGGCCGCCGCCGATGATCTTGCCGAAGGTGCTGAGGTCGGGCCGGATGCCGAACCGTTCCTGGGCCCCGCCGCGGCCGAGGCGGAAGCCGGTCATGACCTCGTCGGCGATGAACACGACGCCGTGCTCGGTGCAGAGGCGGCGGAGGAGTTCGAGGTAGCCGGGGCGGGGGAGGTAGAGTCCGGCGTTGGCCGGGACAAGTTCGAGGATAAGCCCGGCGATGCGGGGGCCATGGAGTCGGAAGGCTTCGGTGGCGGCGGCCTCGTCGTTGAAGGGCAGGACAAGGGTGTGCTTCGCGAAGTCGGCGGGGACGCCGGCGCTGTCGGGATGGCCGAGGGTGAGGGCGCCGGAGCCGGCCTTGACGAGGAGGGAATCGGCATGGCCGTGGTAGCAGCCGTCGAACTTCACGACGAGGTCGCGCCGGGTGAAGCCGCGGGCGAGGCGGATGGCGGACATGCAGGCCTCGGTGCCGGAGTTGCAGAAGCGGATCAGCTCGACCGAGGGCACGAACTGCTTCACGCGCCGGGCGAGGTCGACCTCGAGGGGATTGGGAATGCCGAAGCTGGTGCCGCGGTCGGCGGCGGCCTTGATGGCGGCGATGATGCGCGGGTGCAGATGGCCGTGGATCGCCGGGCCCCATGTGCCGACGTAGTCGATGAGTTCCTCGCCGTCCACGGTACGGACGCGGGCGCCGCGGGCGGACTCGACGAAGAACGGCTGGCCGCCGACGGCGCGAAAGGCGCGCACGGGGGAGTTCACGCCGCCGGGGATGTGGCGGAGGGCCTCGGCGAAGAGGGCTTCGGAACGGGCACGGAGGTTCGGGGAGGAGCTCATGCGGGTGCGGGGAGGGGTGTCTGCCACCGGGCCTGGATCATGGCGGCCAGGGCCTCGATCCACTCGGGGCGTTCGTTGAGGCAGGGGATGAGGGTGAGGTCCTCGCCGCCGGCCTCGATAAAGGACTCGCGGCCGCGCATGCCGATCTCCTCGAGGGTCTCGAGGCAGTCGGACACGAACGCGGGACAAAGGACGAGCAGTCGCCGGACGCCGGCCCGGGCGAGGCGGGTGATCTCGAAATCCGTGTAGGGCTGGAGCCAGGGATCGCGCCCGAGCCGGGATTGGAAGGCGACGGACCAGTGCGCGGGGCGGGCGAGCCGGACGAATTCCCGGGCCGTTGCGAAGCACTGGGCGCGGTAGCACGTGGGCAGGGACGGGCCGGGATCGTCGCAGCACCCGGGCGAACCCAGGCAATGGCCGTGGGTCGGATCGCTCTTGCGCAGGTGCCGCTCGGGGATGCCGTGGAAGCTGAAGAGCAGGTGGTCGTGGGGCCGGGCCAGGTAATCCGCGGCGCTGTCCGCAAGGGCCCGCACGTAGCCGGGATCGGCGTAGTACGGGTCGAGCGTTCGCAGGGCGATGCCGGGCGCGACGCGGCGCGCGGTTTCCTCCACGTGCAGGACCGCGGTTTCGAAGCTGGACATCGCGAAGTGGGGGAACAGCGGCACGACGACGGCCTCGGTGACGCCCCGTTCGGCGAGACGCCGCAGCGCCGTTTCGGGCGTGGGGAGGCGGTAGCGCATGGCAAGCTCGACGGGCAGGCCGAGGCGGGCCTCGAGCAGGGCGCGGACCTTTCGGCTGGTGACCACCAGGGGCGAACCTTCCGGCGTCCAGATCTTCTCGTACGCCTCGGCCGAGGCCGCGGGCCGGTTCCGGAGGATGATGCCCTTCACGAGGAACGCCCGCAGCGGCCACGCCATGTCGATGACCCGCGGGTCCATCAGGAACTCGTCCAGATACCGGCGGACATCCGCGACCGAGGTGGAGTCGGGCGAACCGAGGTTGATCAGCAGGACGCCGCGTTGGGCAACGGAGGACATGCGTGGTGGGAGGAGGATGGATCTTACGCGCCGGGGGTCGCCGCGAGCCGGGCCCGAATCCGCTCGGCACTCCGGAGCCCGGCCTGGATGGAATCACTGAGGGCGACGCCGTCGCGGAGGTGGCCGGCGAAGAACAGACCCGGGCCGCGCGCCTCCAGGTCGTCGAAGACCTGCTTGAACCGGCCGTAACCCACCTCGTACTGCGGGATCGCCCGGGGCCATCGCATGAGATGGACGAAGGCCGGCTTCCCGGCCACGCCGAACAGGCGACCGAGCTCGCGCAGGACCAGGTCGAGCAGCGGGCCGTCGGGTAGTGCCGCCGCATCCGGATTGCGCATGCCCCCGACGTAGGTGGTGAGGGTCAGGTGACCGGCCGGGGCGCGGCGCGGGAAGAGGGAGGACGAGAAGATGGTGCCGAGGATCCCGAAGCCCTCGCGGTGGGGGATCAGCGCGCCGAAGCCCTGGCAGGGATGCGCGACGTCGGCGCGGCGGAACCCGAGGACGACGCTGGTGACGGGCGGGTGGCGGATCTCGTTCAGGACCGCGAGCGCCGCGTCGTTGCCGAGGCCGCGCACGGGCACGCGGGCGAGCCCGCCGGCGGTGCCGCAGCAGAGGAACGCGTCGTGCGACACGGTGCGCCGGCCGTCGCGGTCGCGGAGTTCGACCTGCCAGGCGGTCCCGGCGCGTTCGAGCGACAGCACCTCGGTGCCGAGGCGGAGGATTCCGGTGCCCTGGAACGAGGCGGCGAGGGTGTCGGGCAGTACCTGGAGTCCGTCGTCGAACGAGAACTTGCGGGCGCGGTCCTTGGCGACGTCGCCCCGCTTCTTCCGTTCCCGGGCGCCGAAGATCTGGCCGAGGATGAGGGAGCCGTAGCGCTGTTCGAGGGCCTGGATGCGGGGGAAGGCGTGCCGGACCGAGAGTTTCTCGGGATCGCCGGCGTAGATGCCGGTGACGAGGGGGTCGATGCCGTACTCGAGGAATTCGGTGCCGAGACGGCGTCGGACGAAATCGGCGATGGCCTCGTCCTCGACGGTGCCGCGCGGGACGAGCGGTTCGCGCAGGAGCCGGAGCTTGGCGGAGGCGGAGTACATGCCGCCGAGGAAGAACCGGAGCGGGGAGCCGGGGAGTTCGCGGGGTTGGGCGCCGCGGACGACGAACCGGGCGCCGGCGGCGGGATCGGAGTACTGGCGGCGCGGGGCGAGGCCGAGGTCGTCGACGAGCGTCGCGATGGCGGGCGCGGTTTCGAGGATGGTGTTGGGGCCGCCCTCGGCGAGCCAGTCGCCGTCCCGACGGCTGCAGATGGGACCGCCGGTGCGGGGGGAGGCCTCGTAGAGGGCCACCGTGAGGCCGAGGCGGCGGAGCTGCCAGGCCGCCGTGAGGCCGGTGATGCCGGCGCCGAGGATGCCGACGGACTCGGTCTTCATGCTAGATCGTGCGCGAGAAGCGGCGTTCCTGGCCGCGGGCAAGGTGGGCGTCGAAGCGCATGGCGATGACGCGGACGAGCAGGCGTCCGAGGTCGGTGATCTCCAGGGCGCCGGGGGTGCGGCGGACCAGACCGTCGGCCTCGAGATCGGCGAGGCCCTCGATCTCCGCGGCGAAGTGTTCGCGGACCGGAACGCCGAGGCGATGGGACAGCGCGTCGTAGTCGAGGCCGAGATTGCACATGACCTCCATGATCACGACGCGGCGCAGCTTGTCCTCCTCGGTGACCCGGTAGCCGCGGGCGACGGGGAGGCGGCCCTCGTCGACGGCCGCCTGGTAGCGGGGCAGTTCCTTCAGGTTCTGCCAGTACGCGTCGTCGGTCTGGGAGATGGCCGACATGCCGAAGCCGTGGATGTCGGTGCCGCCCCGGGTGCTGTATCCTTGGAAGTTGCGTTGCAGGGTGCGGCGCGACTGGGCGACGGCCAGCTCGTCGGTGGCGCGGGCGAAGTGGTCCATGCCGATGTAGACGTAGCCGGCCTCGCCGGTGAGGCGTTCCGTCAGGAGCTTGAGGATCGCGAGCTTCGTCTCCGGCGCGGGCATGACGGCGCGTTTCTCGAAGATCTTCTGCGACGGCTTCATCCACGGCACGTGGGCGTAGCTGAAGACGGCGAAGCGGTCGGGCGCGAACTCGAGCACGGCATCGAGGGTGCGCGCGAAGGAGTCGGGGGTCTGGTGCGGGAGGCCGTAGATCAGGTCGACGTTGATGGACGTGAACCCGGCGTCGCGCAGCCAGCGCACCACCTCGGAGGTGGTCTCGTGGGGCTGGATGCGGTGGACGGCCTCCTGGACCTTGGGATCGACGTCCTGAACCCCGAGGGAGGCGCGGTTGAAGCCGGCGTCGCGCAGGGCCTCGACATGGTCCCGGGTGATGCGGCGCGGGTCGACCTCGACAGAGGCCTCGAGGTCGTCGGCGCGGCGGAAGCGGGATTGAATCGCGGCGCCGAGCCGGCGGATTTCGGCGGGCCGGAGGAAGGTGGGGGTGCCGCCGCCCCAGTGGAGCTGGGCGACCCGGCGGTCGGGATGCAGGGCCGGGGCGACGAGATCCATCTCGCGCTCGAGCCGGTCGAGGTAGGTGGTGGCGAGGCCGTGATCGAGGGTGATGACGGTGGTGCAGCCGCAGAACCAGCAGAGCGTCTCGCAGAAGGGCAGGTGGAAGTAGAGCGAGAGATCGCGCGGGGTGCGGTTGCCGGCGGCGAGTTCGGCGGCGGCGGCGGCGGCATCGAAGCCGTCATGGAACACCGTGGCCGGCGGGTACGAGGTGTACCGGGGCCCGGCCATGTTGTACTTCTGCACCAGGGGCAGGTCGACGTGCAGGCCGCTCATGCGAAGTTCCTCACGGTCTCGACCAGCACGGCCACGTTCTCGAGCGAGGCGCCGGGGGGCACGCCGTGGCCGAGATTGAAGATGTGCCCGGCCCGCCCGCGCATCAGCTCGAGGATGCGCCGGGTCTCCCGCGCGACCTGATCCGGGGTGGTCTCGAGAATGGCAGGGTCGAGATTGCCCTGGATCGCGATCCGCGGGGAGAGCGCGCGGCGCACGTCCCCCAGGTCGGTCGCGGGATCGAACCCCAGCACCTGGGCGCGGGTGCCCGCCAAGGTGTCGAGGGGCACGCGGGCGCCCTTGGAGAACACGATTACGGGGACGGTGTCGAACAGGGCCTCGACGATGCGGCGGAGCCAGCGTCCCGAGGCTTCCTCCCAGAGTTCGGCGGGGAGCAGGCCGCCGAGGGTGTCGAAGATCTGGATGGCATCGACGCGGGCGGTGATCTGCATGCGCAGGTAGCGGATGATCGCCTCGGTCAGGCGCTCGCAGAGACGGTCGAAGAGCGCGCGGTCCTGCCGGAAGAGCGCGAGGGCCTTGGAGAAGTTCGCGCTGCTGCCCCCTTCGAGCATGAAATTCGCCAGGGTCCACGGGGAGCCGGTGAACCCGATGAGCGCCGTCTTTCCGGTCAGTTCGAGCCGGGCGAGCATCAGGGCGTCCGACACGTAGTCCAGTCGCTCGGGGATCGCGGAGGCCGGAGCCAGGGCGTCGATCTGCGCCGCCTCGGTGATGGTGAAGTCCATCTGGATGCCGCCCTCGTCGCGGAAGCGGTAGCCCTGACCCAGGGCCTCCGGGATGACGAGGATGTCGCTGAAGATGATCGCCGCGTCGAACCCGAAGCGGCGCACCGGTTGCATCGTCACCTCGACGGCGAGTTCCGGCGTGTGGACGAGTTCGAGGAAGGTGTGCTGCTCCTTGAGGGCGCGGTATTCGGGCAGGACCCGTCCGGCCTGGCGCATGAGCCAGACCGGGGTGCCGGAGCCGGGCTGGCAGTGGCAGGCCCGCAGGAAGCGTTCGCGTCCGGAGACGGACGGCGCCGCGGACGCCGGCGTCGTCGTCGGCGTCGGCGCGTTGGTGGAGTCGGAGTGGTCGGGCATCGAGCCGGATGGATGGGTTCGGGCGCCGCCTGAACACGCGCGTGGCCCGGGAGCCAAGGATGCGTCAGGCCCCGGGCACGCGAGAAGCCCGGAGTGGGGGGGCTCCCAAACTCGTGCTTGCGTCGGGGGGCGGGGGGTCGGGACGCTGGCGGCGTGACCCGGAGCAAGCCGAAGCGGGAGGCGTCGCGGGAGTTCGCGGCGGCCCACGACTGGCGGACGACCGACGCCGAGGCAGTCGAGCGCCGGCGGCAGCGGGCGACCGAGGCGAAGTTCGTCATCGAAAACACGGATGCCCGGCATCCGGTGTTCTCGATGTTCCGCGTCAAGTCCGACACCGGACAAACCTACTCGGTGGAGGTGCGGGGGGCGGGAGCGGGGAAGTCGGCGGAACGGTTCGCGGCGGAGGCATCATGATGCGCCGGGTTTCCATCCTCGCGGGCGTGCTCGGCGGGCTGCTGCTGACCATGGCCCTGAAGGCGGCACCCGCGGCGACGCCGGGGGTGGGGGCCGTGGCGACGACGAACGAGCCGGCGCTGTTCGGGTTGACGAATCTCTGGACCCTCCACCTCACGATCACCGACGCGGACTGGCGACGGATGGAGTCGCGGGGGACGCCGCGGGAACGAGGGTTCGGCAACGACCGGAGGCCGACCGGGATCCTGGATTCGTTGTGGCAACGGTTCTTCGGCGGGGGCGAACCCGGGGGCGGGGCGCCGCCTCCCCCGTTCTTCGGAGGGGAGGGGTCCTCGACCGGCGAAGGCGAGTCGCGGTTTCTTTGGGCCAGTTGCACCTTCGAAGGGGCGGGCCGGACGCTGACCAACGTAGGGGTGCGGTTCAAGGGGGTGAGCTCGCTGGTGCGCGCGCCGAACACCTACAAGCGCCCGTTCAAGCTGGATTTCGACCGGGGCGCCAAGGGACGCCGATTTCTCGGGGTGGAGGAGTTCTACCTCAACAACAACGTCAACGACGCGACCCAGATGCGGGAGGCGTTGGCCTGCGAGTTGCACCGGCGCGCGGGGCTGCCGGCGCCGCGCACGGCGTTCGCCCGGGTCTACCTCACGATCCCCGGCAAGGTCCTCCGTCAGCATCTCGGCCTCTACACTCTCGTGGAGGCGGTGGAGGGCGACTTCCTGAAACGCCATTTCGGTTCGAAGAACGGACTCCTGCTGAAGCCCGAGATGATGCCCGGGCTGCCGTATCTCGGGGAGGACTGGCGGGCCTACACGGGCAAGTACCATCCCGAGGGACCCGCCCGCGACCCGGACCCCGAGATCACGCGCCGCTTCATCGAGTTCATCCGGTTCACCCACCAGTCCACGCCGGAGGCCTTCTCGTCCGGGATCGCACGGTATCTGGACGTCGAACCGCTGCTGCGCTTCGTCGCGTTGAACGCGATCCTGTCGAACGTCGATTCGTTCATCGGCAACGGGCACAACTACCTGCTCTACGTCGATCCGCGGAGCTACCGGTCGGGTTTCGTGGCGTGGGACCTGAACGAGGCCTTCGGCATGCATCCGGTGTCGGGCCCCTCGGGATTGCAGATGCGCCACAGCGTGCTGCGTCCGACGGGCGATCCGAACCTTCTGGTGGAACGGTTGTTGTCGGACGTGAACTGGGGAGGCCGGTACCGGGTCCAGTGTGCCGCGCTGCTGACCAATGTCTTCGCGCCCCGGACCCTCGCCGCCGACATCGACCGCATCGCGGCGGTGACCCGGCCGGTGGTGTTCGCCGAGTCCCGTCGGGCCCGGGAGGATTTCGAACGGACCGTGCTCCAGACGCTGCGCCCCGATCAGGGCGATCTGAGCCAGCCGCGGCATGACCGGGAGTTGTGCCCCGATGGATTCCGTCCCTGGGGTTTTCCGTCGGCGGTGCAGGTCGACAACCTGCCGCTGAAGGACTGGATCGCCGGGCGCGAGGTGCAGGTGCGCGAGGAGCTCGCCGGACGCGCGCGCGGCATTCATCCGCGACCACGACTTTGACTCCGGGCCGCGGGACGTTCCGCCCGTCGCTCGGGAATCGCCACGTTTTCCCATGACCATGCCCAACCCCTTGAAATGCCGCTCGCTGGCGCTTGTTGCCATACTGTTGGCCGGCCTGTTCTCCACCCCGTCCCCCGCCGCCGATGACGGCGACGGCCTGCCCTACGAGCAGCGCAAGGACGTCGTCTATGCCGAGGTGCACGGGACCGGGCTGTTGATGGACGTGTTCACGCCGCGGTCGGGCGCGAACGGACTGGGGATCATCGACGTGGTGAGCGGAGCCTGGTACTCGGATCGCAACAAGATCCGGGATCACACCCTGGCGCAGTTGTACTCCATCTTTTGTTCCAAGGGCTACGTGGTGTTCGCCGTGCGACCGGGCTCCAAGACCCGCTACACGGCGGACGAGATGACGCAGCACGTGAAACTGGGCATCCGGTACGCCCGGGAACACGCCGCCGAACACCGGATCGATCCCGCCCGGCTCGGCCTGACCGGCGCCTCGGCGGGCGGGCACCTCGCCACGCTGGCCGCGCTGGCACCCGAACCCGGCAAGCCCGACGCGAAGAACCCGCTGGATCGACACGCCACCGCCGTCCGCGCCGTCGGGGTCTTCTTTCCCCCGACGGACCTGCTCGACTGGGCCGGCGACGGCAGGATGGCGGACGCGGATTTGATCGGGCCCCTGCTGTTCGTGGGCGGCGCCCGGGGCCATTCGGAGGACGAACTGCGGGCCCGGGCAAAGGCGGTCTCCCCGTTTCATCGGGCCGCGAAATCGGAGACTCCGTTCCTGCTGATCCACGGGGACGCCGACAAGACGGTGCCCATCGCGCATTCGCGCAAGCTGGTGGACGCGTTGCAGGCCGCGGGGACCGACGCGCGACTGATTGTGAAGGCGGGCGGCGGACATCCCTGGATGACCCTGCCCGAGGAGGTGAAGGTGCTGGCGGACTGGTTCGACGAGAAACTCGGTGCCCGGCCCGGCGCGGCGGCGGGAGGGGCCCGGTGAACGAAACCTGGCCGGTCGGGGCGCCGCTGCCCGATTGGAAGCCCGCGCGGGTGCCGTCGGAGGGGCCCATGGAAGGTCGCTACTGCCGGCTGGAACGCTTGAACGGCGAACGGCACGCCGTCGCGTTGCACGCGGCGTTCGGGGCGGACGCCGGAGGCTGGATGTGGACGTACCTGCCCTATGGTCCGTTCGCCACGGCGGGGGCCTACCGGGCGTGGGTCGACGAAATGGCCGCCCGTCGCGACCCCCTGTTGTTCGCGATCTGCGAGCGCGCGACCGGACGGGCCGTCGGCGTGACCGGATTTCTGCGGATCGATCCGCCGAACGGCTGCATCGAGATCGGACACCTCGCCTATTCCCCCGCATTGCAGCGAACCCCGGCCGCGACCGAGGCCACGTACCTCCTTCTCGAACACGCGTTCGCGTGCGGCAACCGGCGCTGCGAATGGAAGTGCGACGCGCTGAACCGCCCCTCGCGTGCCGCCGCGCTCCGCTACGGATTCTCCCCCGAGGGCCTCTTCCGCCAGGCCGTCGTCGTGAAAGGCCGCAATCGCGACACCGCCTGGTTCTCCCTGCTCGACCGCGAATGGCCGTCCGTCCGCGCCGCCTTCCGCACTTGGCTGGCCCCGGAGAACTTCGACGCCGGGGGCCGCCAGCTCCGGCGCCTCGCGGACCTCACCGCGCCCCTGGTCTCGCGCATGCCACCCGACCCGGAACGTCCCGGCGGGGGCTTGGAGCGCGCCTAGCGACCGACTGGATCGCTCCTTGCCGCAGAACGTGCGCTCCTGCAGGGCGCGGTCCTGGGCCGTGGTGCGATTCAGGTAGGCGCGTTCCAGGCAGGGGGCGCGAGGTGGGTGGCGATCGGCTGCCCATGGAGAATGTCGAATGTCGATGTTTGACCCCATTGCTCGCGAAACCGCCCGCAGTCCGACCTTGCCTTGACCCCATTGCTCGCGAAACCGCCCGCAGTCCGACCTTGCCTTGCCGACCGGGCGTCGGGAGCGTTCGGCATGATCTTCCCGGGTTGCCTGCCGTTTCGGGCCGTCGTGGTCCTTGGTTTCTCGCTGCTCGCCCACGCGCCGGTATCCGGCCAGTCGCCGCCGCGTTTCGAATCGGTTCAGACGCGGACGAACGGAACGGTGGCGCTGCGCGTCACGGCGGAGGTCGGTCGGCGGCATCGGCTGGAGACATCGGGCGATCTGCGGACGTGGGCGGCGCTGGCGACGTTCGCCGGGGCGGCGGCGTACGACCATCTCGACACCGCGCCCCCTTCGCCGTCGCCGGGGGCGCGCTTCTACCGCGTCCGAACGCTCGAGGACGGGGCGGTGCTGACGGGGGATCACCTGGGCACGAGCGAGGGCGACGCGGTGTTCCATCCGGTGAATCACGCTTGCCTGCTGTTCCAGTGGAACGGGCTGACGATCTACAACGATCCGGTGGGAGGGGCCGCGCCGTACGCGGAGTTTCCGCGGGCGGACCTGATTCTGGTGAGCCACTCGCACGGCGATCATTTCCATGCGGCGACGCTGGATGCCCTCAAGAAGGCGGGGACCCTCATCGTGGCGCCGGCGGCGGTGTACGCGAGCCTGTCGGCGACGCTGAAGGCCCTGACGATCCCGTTGAGCAACGGGGCGTCGACGAACGTGCTGGGCCTGACCGTCGACGCGATTCCGGCCTACAACGCGAATCATCCGAAGGGGGCCGGCAACGGGTACGTGGTGACGCTGGGCGGACGGCGGGTCTATTTCGCGGGGGACACGGGCGACATCGCGGAGATGAAGGCGTTGACCGGGATCGACGTGGCGTTCGTCTGCATGAACCAGCCGTTCACGATGACGGTCGCCCAGGCGGCTGGGGCGATCCGGGCGTTCCGTCCGCGGGTGGTCTATCCGTATCACTATCGGAACTCGGACGGCACGCTGGCGGACCTGAACGCCTTGCAGCGGCAGGTGGGCGCGGACCTCGGCATTGAGATCCGGGCGCGCAAGTGGTACTGAGTCGCCCGTACCCGGTGGCAGAACGAACGGCGCGCGTCGCGGCGCGTCCGGAGCGGGATCTGTTTCCGGGTCGGAAACGCGAGCATTCCCCATCCCCATCCACGATTCATGAGCGTCTTTACCGCGGAACTGGTCGGCACGCTGATCCTGGTGTTGTTCGGCGACGGCGTGGTGGCCAACGTCCTGCTGAAGCATTCGAAGGGACATGGTTCGGGCTGGATCGTGATCACGACCGGTTGGGCGCTGGCGGTGACGCTGGGGGTGTACGTGGCGAACGCCGTGAGCGGCGCGCATTTGAATCCCGCGGTGACGCTGGCCCTGGCGGCCATCGGGAAGCTGGATCCGGGGTTGATCCCCACCTACCTCGCCGCCCAGATGCTGGGCGGGTTCCTGGGCGCGATCCTGGTCTGGCTCTCCTACCTGCCGCATTGGAAGGCGACGGAGGACGCGGGCGCGAAACTCGGCATCTTCTGCACGGCCCCGGCGATCCGGCACACGACGGGGAACCTGCTCTGCGAGATCATCGGCACCGCGGCCCTGCTCTTCGGGGTGCTGGCCATCGCCCGGCCCGAGAATCTCCTGCCCAACACCGGGTGGGACAAGGGATTTGCCCCGGCGCTCGTGGGCCTGCTCGTCTGGGCCCTGGGTTTGTCGTTGGGCGGCCCGACCGGTTATGCCTTGAACCCCGCCCGCGACCTCGGACCGCGATTGGCCCATGCCGTGCTCCCGATCGCGGGCAAGGGCGGCGGCGACTGGGGTTACGCCTGGATTCCCGTCCTCGGGCCGATCGTGGGGGGCATCCTCGGCGCGCTGGCCTGGCGCCTGATTTCCTAGACTAGACCGACATGAAATACGTTCTGGCCCTGGATCAGGGCACCACCAGTTCGCGCGCGATCCTGTTCGACCGCCAGGGGGCCGTCGCCGGTGTGGCGCAGAAGGAATTCCCCCAGATCTATCCCAAGCCTGGCTGGGTCGAGCATGATCCGGACGCCATCTGGTCGTCCCAGTTCGAGGTCCTGAAGGAGGTGCTGGAACGGGTGGGGGCGTCCCCGACCGACCTGGCCGGCATCGGCATCACCAACCAGCGGGAGACCACCCTGGTCTGGGATCGGAAGACGGGACGTCCGATTCATCCCGCCATCGTCTGGCAGGATCGCCGGACGGCGTCGATGTGCGACGCGCTGAAGCGCCGCAAGCTGGCGCCCGTGATCCGGCGCAAGACCGGCCTCGTGGTCGACGCCTACTTCAGCGCGACGAAGCTCGCGTGGATCCTGCGCCACGTGCCGGGCGCCAGGGCCCGTGCGCGCCATGGCGAACTCGCGTTTGGGACCGTCGACAGCTGGCTGATCTGGAACCTGACCGGCGGGAGGGTGCACGCCACGGACGCCAGCAACGCGTCCCGGACGATGTTGTTCAACCTGAAGACGGGCGAGTGGGACCCCGAACTGCTCGAATTGTTCGAGGTGCCGCGCGCCCTGCTGCCCGAGGTGCGGGACTCGAGCGGCGTGGTGGGCGAGGCCCTCATCGATTCGGTGCCGGTGCCGATCGCCGGCATCGCGGGGGACCAGCAGGCCGCGCTGTTCGGACAGGCCTGCCATGTGCCGGGCATGGTCAAGAACACGTACGGCACCGGCTGCTTCCTCCTGATGCATACCGGCACGAAGCCCGTGACCTCCCGCAACCACCTGCTCACCACCGTCGCGTGGCGAATCGACGGACGCACCGAGTACGCGCTCGAAGGCAGCGTCTTCATCGCCGGCGCCGTCGTGCAATGGCTGCGCGACGGCCTCGGCATCATCCGGAGTTCGTCCGAGGTCGAATCGCTGGCCGCGGGGGTGCCGGACAACGGCGGGGTTTTTCTCGTGCCCGCGTTCGCGGGGCTCGGCGCGCCACATTGGGATGCCTACGCGCGGGGGACCCTCGCGGGCCTGACGCGGGGCAGCACCGCGGCGCACGTCGCCCGCGCCGCGCTGGAAAGCATCGCGTACCAGACCCGCGACGTGATCGACGCCATGCAGCGCGATGCCGGCCTCCGCCTGCGGGAGCTGCGGGTGGACGGCGGCGCCTGCGCGAACAACCTGCTCATGCAGTTCCAGGCCGACATTCTCGGCACGTCGGTGGTGCGCCCGCGGGTGGCGGAGACGACGGCGCTCGGGGCGGCGTACCTGGCGGGACTGGCCACGGGATTCTGGAAGGACCGCAAGGAGATCGCGGCCCAATGGCAGACCGACCGACGGTTTGCGCCCTCGATGAAGCCGGCGCGGGCGGCGGAACTGTTGAAGGGCTGGAACCGGGCGCTGGGCCGGGCGCGGGGATGGATCGAGGGCTAGGGAAAGCTCCCGTAACCTCGGGGGGTCACGGGTCGTCTGACTCCGTGATTCCCATGAAAATCATCCTTTCCACCACTCTCGTCTCGTTGTGTTCCGTCGTGGCCTGTTTCGCGGGCCCGAAAGAGGACGTGAAAGCGGCCGCGGACAAGCTTCTGAATGCCGCGAATTACACCTGGGTTACGAAGGCCGAATGGGCCGGCGGCAACTTCACGCCCCCGACGATCACGGGGAAGGTCGAGAAGGGCGGGTTCGCGGTGGTCTCCCAGGAACGCGAGGGCAACGTCAGCCTCGCCGTGCTCAAGGGCGAGAAGGGCGTGGCCAAGACCGATGCCGGCTGGCAGACGGCCGAGGAGATCCGGGCCGCGGCGCAGGGCGGCGGCGGCGGCGGGGGCGGTTTCATGCGGGGAGCGCTGCTCCGGATCCGGCCCGCGGCTGAGGAGGCCGGTCGCATCGCCGAAAAGGTCAAGGAGCTGAAGGCGGCGGACGGCGTCGTCTCGGGTGATCTGACCGAGGAAGGGGCGAAGGAACTGCTCAGTTTCCGGGGTGCTCGTCCCGGCGGACAAGGCCCCGAGATCAAGGGTGCCAAGGGTTCGGTGAAGTATTGGATCAAGGACGGTCAGCTCGCGAAGATGGAGCTTTCGCTGGCGGGGTCCATGACCGGACGCGACGGCGAGGAGCGCAACGTGGGCCGCACGACCACCTACGAGTTCAAGGACGTCGGCACCACCAAGGTCGAGGCGCCCGAGGACGCGAAGAAGAAGTTGAACTAGGCCCGAGGGGGCGGGGTTCGGGTCGGGCGTCGCTCCGCGACGCGCGTGGAGCGGGAGGAGCGAACCGGGGCCTGTAGGCCCCGGCAACCGTCGGACGTCGCTCCGCGACGCGCCGGGCACGTGGGTTGCGTTGAATGCTCCGAGGCGTGCTTCGGCTACCGTCCGGCGGCGCCGGGCTGGGGCATGGGGGGCGGGGTACCATGGCTGGCGGTTCCCATGCGGTTCAGGGTGTTCCAGACGAGCACGAAGGCGCGGGCGAAATCCTCGGGACGACGCTCGATCCAGCCGGTGATGACGTCCGGGTGGAACCATTCGCCGCGGTCGATCTCGGATTCCTGGAGGACGAAGGGTCCCTCGGATTCGCAGCGATAAACCCAGACGAATTCGAAGCCCGTTTCGGGACAGGAGCGGAGGTGAAACAGTCGGATGGGCGGAGAGGGGAGGACGAGGCCGATTTCCTCGCGCAGCTCGCGGACCGCGCAGGCGTCGTAAGCCTCGCCCTGATCGAGGTGGCCCGACGACGAGGAATCCCAGGTACCGGGGAAGCAGTCCTTCCGGAGGGACCGCTTCTGGAGGAAGAGGTGGCCGCGGGAGTCGAACACGAGAACGTGCACGGCGCGGTGGTGCAACGCGAGTCGGTGCACCTCGCTGCGGGGGCGTTGTCCGATGACTTCGTCCCGGTCGTTGACGACGTCGAAGATTTCCTCGGTCACGGTCACGGTCACCGCGGGAGGGTGACAGGGCGGGAATCGCAGGGCGATGGACAAAATGGACGGGGGCGCGCGACGGCCAGGGCGATTGACAAAGTCGATTGGGGCCGGCGACCGGCTCCCCGCCATAGCGCCCGCGCGACGGCGGGCCGGGTCGCGGGGCGATCGAAGCAGGCGAAACCAGAGGGGAAACCGGCGACTCGGCAGTCGCCGGCCCCACAACGCGGTTCCACACCAGACTTTGTCAATAGCCCTGGAGGGAGGGGAAAACCTGGCGACTCGGCACTCGCGGGTCCCCCATCGCGGTTCCGCGCCGGACTTGGTCCATGGCCCTGCCGGGCGGGGAGACGCGGGATCGGGATCGGGATCGGGGCGAGGCGGACCTTGAAGCTTGGGAGCGGGTACGGCATAAGGAACCGCTCCGGCGAAGAGGCAAGGCGACGGTTCCGACCGCGCGGCGGGCGGGTAAGGGTGGTTGCGACCCGAGTCGCGGAGCACGGAGACAACGACCTGGCATTGGGAGCACGAATGACATCGACGACCGGAACCTCGCCCCTGACGACCGCGGGAGGCGCAGCGCGGTGGAAAGCCTGGTTCGTCGGGCTGGCGCTGGCGGGACTGTGGGTCTGGACCGTGGCGGGTTGCCTGGATGAATGGCGCGACAACCCGATGTATTCCTACGGCTGGTTCGTGCCGCCGCTGGTGTTGTTCTTCGCGTGGCGCCGGTTGGACGAACCCTTCACGGGCCGCGAGTTGCTGGGCGCGCCGCGGCTGCCGCGGCGTCCGTTCTGGATCGCGCTGGGGGCGGTGGGGCTGGCGTTGTTGGCGGGACCGACGGAGCTATTGCGCAACGAGCTGCCGGATGACCGGTTGAACAACTGGTTCCTGGCCACGCTCACGGTGGTGGCCACGTTGTGGGTGATCCGTTGCCTGGGCGGCTGGCCCCTGGCCCGGGCGCTCGCGTTTCCGGTGGCCTACTTCCTGACCGCGGTGGCGTGGCCGAAGCGCTACGAACTGCCGGTGACCGTCGGGCTGCAAAAATTCGTCACGGACGTCATCGTGGAGGTTCTCCATGTCCTGGGCATCCACGCGGACCCGCACGGGACGACGATCTACCTGAAGGTCGGTCCGGTCGGGATCGCGGAGGCGTGCAGCGGGGTGCGTTCGTTGCAGGCGAGCCTGATGATCAGTCTCGCCATCGGTGAGCTTTTCTTCCTGCGCTGGCCGCGCCGGGTGCTGCTGATCGGGGTCTGCGCCGGGATCGCGATGGTGCTGAATCTGGCCCGGACCTTGTCGCTGTGTCTCATCACGGAGTACCACGGGGTGGAGGCGATGGAAAAGGCGCATGACTGGATCGGGAACACGATCCTGCTGGTGCTGCCGATGCTGGCCTGGGGGGCGGGGCGTCTGCTGCTGATGGGCGAGGGCGGGGTGCCGGCGGCGGTGCTGCCGCGCAAGCCGGCCGCGGACGGCACACCGCCGCCACGTCCCTACCTGGACCGGGTGCGGGAACGGTGGGCGACGTTGGATTGGCCGCGGATGCCGAACCTGGCCCCGGCGCTGGTCCTGGCGCTGGCGGGCATCCTCGCCTACCACAGCCGCATCGCGTACCTGAACCGCAAGGATCCCCCGCAACAGTTTCCGTTCTTCACCGCGCAGGTCGATGCGGACAAGGGGATTGCCGAGGAGCCGGTGCGGAAGGACATCTGGGCCGCGCTCTCGCCGACCAAGGGCGGCAATTACATCGTCACGAAGCTCGATCCGCCCGGGGTTTCGGCCCGCCTGTTTCACTTCTTCTGGAAGCCCGACGCGGCGAACCGGTGGGCGACGGGGCATCGTCCGGATATTTGCATGCCGGCCGGCGGATGGGTTTCCGACGGCGCCTTTGAGACGGTGGAGGTCGAGTTCCAGGGGCGGAAGGTCACCATGCACGCCTTCCGGTTCCAGGGCGTGGGGGTGCGGGCGGTGCAGCTGTGGGGCATGTGGCGCAACGGCGAGGCGCTCGAGATGGATTTCTTCGGTCGACTGGGCCGGAACGGATGGTCCCTGTGGAGCGGGCGCACGCATTCCGCCGTGGAGGTGGTCTCCTGCGTGGTGGTGCACCACGGCGACGCGGCCCCGATGGACGTCGTGAGCCGGATCGTGGCGGACGTGTTTCGCTACCAGCCCGTGGATGCCCGGGGCCAGCCGAAGCCCGACGCGGCGAGGTCCCCCGGCAATGCCCCCCAACCCCAACCGTGACGAATTACGAGGATCTGAAGCGCCAGTTCGAGGGGCCGTCCCGACGGTTCTGGGCGGTCCTGGGAGCGACCTTGGCGGTGATCGTCGTCCTGGGAAGCCTCGCCGCGGGTCCGGCCTGGCTGGTGGTGAAACGCTGGCAGGCACGGAAGTTCACCGAGGAAGCCGAGGCCTACATCGGGAAACGCGAGCTGCGCATGGCGATGGAACGCGCGCGCTCGGCCTTGCAGCTCTTCCCGGGGGACCTCGCGATTCTCCGCCTCAACGCCCGGCTCCTCGGCGAGCTGGGAAGCGATGCCAGCCTCCCGCTGTGGAAACGCATCGTCGACCGTCCGGATGCCTCCAGCGATGACCGGGCCGCCTTCGCGGAGGCCGCGCTGGTGCTCGAACGCCCGGAACTCGTGTCCGGCATCATGCCGGATTTCCTTTCGGAACAGTTCCTCGCTCCGCGCAGCAGCCGGATCGCGGCGATCTACCACGCCCAGGCGGGGCGCCGGGCCGAGGCGATCCGCCATGCCCGGCTGGCGCACGAGGCGCAACCCGCGAATCCCACGAATGCCGTGCTCCTCGCGTCCATTCTCGCCTCCGAGGTCTCCCCCGAGGCGCGCGCGGAATCGCGCCGGTTGTTCTGGACCCTGGCGCGGACGGATTCGCCGTTCCGGACGGAGAGTTTTCGGACCCTGATCCGGTCCGACTTCGGCACGCGCGCCGACCGGGAGGAAGCGTCGACACGCCTTGGCCAGCTGGCGACACGCACGGCGGAGGAGGAGGCGATCTGGATCGAGGCGCGGATGCTGCTGGATCCGTCCCGGGTGTCGGTGCTGGCCTCGAATCTGATCGCGAGCGTTCCCCGCGACGACGTGGAGCGCCTATCGCTTGCGGTGGGGGTGTTGAACCGCCAGGAGCGGCACCGGGACGTGTTGCGGCTGACGGTGGGGGATCGGGGACTGCGGAGCCGGGGGCTGTTCTCCGCCAAGTACGCGGCCTTGCAGGCCACGGGCCAACCGGAGGAGGCCTATCGTCACGCGATGCACACCGCCGCGCCGTTGCCGCCGTTCGCGCTGGAACGGCTGCGGGCGGAGGCGGCCCACGCGATTCCCGACCCGCGGCGGCGGGATTCGCATCTCGCCGCGCTGGTGCGCCTGGCGGAGGATCATCCCGCGCGGTTGCGGCAGGTGGGGGAACTCGCCGAGAAATCGGGCGCGCCGAACGTGGCCATCGATGCCTGGAAGAGGCTGAGCATGCTCCCCGGGGAGGAGATCGGGGCCTTCCGGCGGCTCCAAAAGCTGTTCGATCTTCGGGGGGACACCTGGACCGCGCGCGACTACGCGCGGCGGGCGCAGCGGTTGGGCGACCCGGACGCGCGGTTGCCGCTCGAACTGGCCTACTACAGCCTCCTGCTGGGCGAGGACTTCGACCGGGCCTTGGGCGAGGCCGAACGCCAGTGGAAGGCGCGCCCGGACGAATTCGCCGTGCTCAAGGTGCTGGCGCTCGCGCATCTCCGGCTCGAGGCGCCCGAAAAGGCCCGGGAGCTGCTGGAACGGGTCTACGTTCCCGACGGTGAACTCCAGTCGGATGGCATGGCGGTGCTGGCGGCGGTGTACGGGGCGAACGGGCTCGTGGACCGTGCCCGGAGCATGGCCCGGGACATCCCGCTGGCCCGGCTGCGACCCGAGGAACGCGATCTGGTGCGGCCATGGCTGGCCCTCTACCCCATCGGCGGCGGCGACTCCCTGCTGGGTCGGCGCTAGCGCTCGCCGCCTCGAACCCCTTTTTATCATGCCGCCTGCCGAACGAAATCTGCCCGGGGAGTCGCCGGTCCCGCGCGGCTCGTCCTATCCCCGGATGCATCGTCGGCGGATGGGATGGAAGGCGCGCCTGGCCTGGCTGGCGTTGCTCGTCTGCATGGTGGTGGCGGGTCTGGCGGCGCGGCCCGCCTGGCGGGCGTTGCGCCGCATTCGAGCGGAGGCCATGGCGCGGGAGGCCGCCCGTTGGGTTCGGGAGGAACAGTGGACGCTCGCCTTCGATCGCGCCCGCTCCGCCCTGCAGCTCAATCCGCGGAACCCGAACGCCCTGCGGGTCGCGGCCAACCTGTATGCCCGGATCGGCGTGGATTCCGCCCTCGGGCTCTACGACCTCCTCCTCGCCTCGGGGCACGGCACCCTGGAGGACCGCCAGGATCTGGTGTCCCTGGCCCTGCGCCTCGGGAACTCCGATCTCGCCTCCGTGCATCTCCGCCCGTTGATGGAGTCACCCTCGCCGTCGCCCCGGACCCGGTCCCTCGCGGCGGAACTCGAAACCCAGCGCGGCAATATTGGCACCGCGACCGACCTGGCCCGGGCGGCGGTCGAGGCGGATCCCCGCGAGGCCGAATTCGCCTTCCAGCTGTTCTCGCTGCTCTCCCGAAGCGCGCGCACGACGGATCGTGCCGAGGCCTTCGGTTATCTCTGGCCCGTGGCACGGACGAACGGGCCCAACCAGATCCGGGCCCTGGCCGCGATTCTCGACGCCCCGGATTCCCCCCGGGCGGATCGTGAACAGGTAAAGGCCCTGCTCGAGACCAACAGCGTCGCCACGCTCGACGCCCACATCCTGCGCTTCGACGTCCGGATCAGCCTCGATCCGTCCCAGGCCAGGGTGGTCGTGGACGAAGCGATCCGGACCCTGCGCCCCGCCTCGGATCGTGAATTGCGGGTGTTCGCGAGCTGGCTCATCGGGCGGGGGTTCTGGTCCGAGGCGCTCCAGTTGCTGGCTGGTGACCGCGCGCTCCGGGACCGGGGCCTGTTCCTCGTGAAGCACCGGGCCCTGCTGACCGCGGGCGAGCCCGGGAAGGCGTACAACCTGCTCTTCCAGCCCGCCGCGCCGTTCTCGCCGCTCGAGCTCGAGGCCCTGCGCTGCCAGACCGCCGCCGCGATGTCCGATGCCCGACTGCGCGAGGTCCACCTCAACGCCGCCGCCGAGATCGCGCGGCCCGACGTGCGCTCCGCCGTGGTCGTCACGCGCCTGGCGGAACTGGCCGGAAACCCGGCCCCGGCCGTGGCCGTCTGGCGCAAGCTGCTGGTGAACCCGCGCACGTCGGGGCTCGCCCTGCGCCAGCTGGCGGCCCTGGCCGATCTCCAGGGCGATACCGTGGGCGCCCGCGACTTCGCCCGTCAGATCGCCGCCGAGGAACCCGCCAACGCCCAGGTCCGCCTCGCCATCGCCCTCAACGACCTGCTGCTCGGCGAAAACCTCGAAGCGGCCCTCGAGGAGGCGCTCAGGCAGTTGGAACAATACCCGGCCTCGGGAGACGTGCGCGGCCTGGCGGCACTGGGCTATCTCCGACAGGGCACCCCCGCCAAGGCCGAGCAGGTCCTTCAGGGCATGGTGCTCCGTGTCGAGCGCGCCTCGCCCGGGCTGCTGGCCATCGTCGCCGCCACCTACGCCGCCAACGAGAAATGGCAGGAAGCCCAGAAGGTCCTCGAACGCATCCCCCTGGCCGCCCTCAAGGCCGAGGAAAAGGAACTCCTCCGGCCCCTGTTCGCCATGGAGTCCCGACTCGCCAACCCGCCCCCACATCCCTAGGATTCCGGTCGTTCCGCAATTTCGAACCACGGCCGTCCGGCACCACGAGTTCTCCGTCCATGAGCAACCAACCGCCCCCCCCCGAGCCCGCCCCCTCCGGCGAACCGCAGAAACCCGCGCCTCCCGCCGGGGACTCGGCCGCATCCCGTCGGGCCCGGCTCGCGGCACGCCGGCAGGCGGCGGCGCGCCGCCGACGCGTGCCCCTGCCCGTCATCATCGGGCTCGTCCTGGTGGCGGTCCTGGCGGCCGGAGCCCTCTCGGCCCGTCCCGTCTGGCGGATGATCAAGCGCCACCGCGCGATGGGGTTTCTCGAGCAGTGCGACAAACTGGTCGCCGAGGAGAAATGGGTGCAGGCCTTCTCCGCCGCCCGCTCCGCCGAACAGCTCTCGCCCCTCGACCCGCAAGTCATCCGTTACATCGCCAAGCTGCACGCCCGCCTCGGGCTCGAACAGGGATTCGGCTACTTCGACCGCCTGCTCGCGCTGCCGGGCGCCACGGCCCGGGATCGCGAGGACTACGCCTCCCTCGCGCTCACCGTCGGAAACCCCGAGATCGCCAGCGGCCAGCTGGATGATTTGCTCGACGACCCCAAGCCGTCCGCCCGCACGCTCCTGCTCGGTTCCCAGCTGGCCTCGCTCCGCCGCGATCCCACCAATGCCGTCCGCCTGGCGCGCGAAGCCGTCCGCGTCGAGCCGGCCAACCCCACCAACGCCCTCCTGCTTGCCGGCTACCTGGTCAAGAGCGCCGTCGCCGCGGATCGCGCCGAGGGTCGCAAGCTCCTCTGGCCGGTCGGTCGCGCCGATGGCCCGCTCCAGGTTCCGGCCCTCGGCGCCATCCTGGAAAGCGCCGGGGCGGAACGTGCGGAGCGCGAGGAGGTCGAGGCCCTGCTCCGCGCCAAACCGAATCGCACGATCAACGAGGAACTGGTGTGGTATTCCAGCCGGGTCGCCCTGGATCCTTCCTCCCAGGCCAAGCTCGCCGACGAGGTGGTCGAACGCTATGGACGGGGTTCCGTCGAGCAGATCGCCGCGGCCGCCGCCTGGCTCAATCGCCAGCAACTCCACGCCCGGACCCGCGACATCCTCCTGCCCGAACTCGCCCTCACGGACCCGCGGCTCTTCAATCTCCGGCACGCCGCCCTGATGGCACTCAGGGATGTCCGCGGTGCGTATGATTTCATCGTCAACGACAAGGCTCCCGGGGACCCCCTTCAGGTCGAGATGCTGCGCTGTTCCACCGCGCTCCAGCTCAAGGACCAGAACCTCATCGACTCCCATTTCCACGCCCTCATCGAGCACGGCAAGAAAAACCTCCGCTCCCTGCGCATCGTCGCCGATTACGCCTTCCGCAACGGCCAGCGCGGCGTCGCGGTGGAGGCCTTCCAGATCCTGATCAAGAACCGCGTCGACTCCGCCAAGGCCCTCGCCGGACTGACGCGCATCTCCGATGCCAAAGGGGAAACCTGGAACGCCCGCGAGTACGCCCGAAAACTCGCCGAGCTCCGAAAGGACGACGAGGACGTCCGCCTCCAAGTCGCCTACTACGATCTGCTGCTGAAGGAGAACCTCGACGCCGCCCTCGAACTGCTCGAACGGCTGCACCGGGCCCAGCCCGAGAACTTCAACCGGCGCGTCGCCCTCGCCCTCGCGTACCTTCGGAAAAACCAGGCCAAACTCGCCGTCGATCTGCTCGAGGGCCAGATGGTCTCCTGGCCGCGTACCCTCCCCGGCGTCCGGGCCATCGTCGCCGCCACCTATTACGCGAACGACCGGATCTCCCCCGCCACCAACATGGTCGCCCGCCTTCCCCTGCACCTGCTCAAGCCCGAGGAACGCGAGCTGGTCCGCCCCGTCCTCGCCCTCAATTCGTCCCTCCCTCCCGCGGCCCCGGAGTCCCCGGAGGAGACCCCGAAGTAGGTCGGCGGTCATCCCGCCGGACGCCGGCGCGTCCTCGGTGCGGTTCGGTTTGACCCGGTTCGATCCGATCCGGATTCGATCCGGACTCGATCCGATCCGTTCCGGTGCCCGGTCAGTTGCTTCCCGTCTCGGGTTCGCCGGCCCGCCGGACAACCACGAGCTGGCCCCGAAACAGTTCCAGCGCTTCCCGGATCAACGGATCGTTCTTGAATTCCGCCGGATCGAGCTTCATCGGAGACACCTTCTCCGCCTTGGCCCGGGCCGTCCCGGCCCCCGTGCCGGACGCTGCCGCGGGTCCCGAACCGCCGCCCGCCGTTGGACCTCCGCCCGCCCCTCCCGGGCGCCCCGTCCCGAGGGACGGCGCGGACGCGGGCGGGGTCGTCGCCTCGCCTGTCACCGTCGGCGTCACTGCCTCGGAGCGGACCAGCTTCACGGTGCCCGGACGACCCAGATCGGTCAGGCGGGCTTCGATGCCCTTCCGCGTACGGTCGGTATCCACCAGCGCCCGGTGGTTCTCCTGAGAGGGCGCGTAGCCGATGACGAGCACGCCCTTCTCGAAGCTCAGGGGTTGTCCGACCTGGAGCGAGGCGCGGGTGAGGGGGCTCGCCGCGGCCACGACCTGCGCCCAGAACGCCGGAAGATCCGCCGCGGTCGCTGCCCCCCCGGGCACGGTCGCCGTCCCCGGCCCCGGAGCCGGGGGAGGAATGGTACCGGGGGAGGGCGGTGGCACGGACGCGGGCGGGGCCGGTGAAGGTGCCGGCGACGGGGTGGGGGATCCCGACGACGCGGTCGGTCGGGCATCGGCAGGCGGGACGATGGATTGGCGGGGAGGCTTCGGACTGGCCGTCGGGGGAGAGGCCGGGGAGGGCGGAGCGGGCAGGGTGCTCGGGACCGTCGACGACGTCGTGGCCTCGGGCCCCTCGCGCAGCTGTTGCAGTTGCCGGAGGACGGCGTCGAGGCTCGTCGCGGTGCGGGCCTGGATGGCACGCATGAGGGTGACCTCGAGGAAGATCTTCCGCGCCACCGCGTCGCGCAACCGGCCTTCGGCGAGGCTCAGCACTTCGAGCACGCGCGTGACGGCGTCCGTCGGCGCCATCCCGGCCTGATCCCTGAGTTCCGCGACGTCCGCCTCCGAGACGTCGAACGCCGCCGGGTCGCCGCCGGCCACCTGGAAGACGAGGAGATTCCGGAAGTGCTGGAGCAGGTCGTTGAGCAGCCGCCCGAGATCCTTGCCGTTGCGGGCCAGCGCGTTCAACTCGCCCAGCGCCGTCGGCGCGTCCGCCTGCAGGATCGCGCGCGTGAGGGCCAGGATCTGCGCGCGGGCCGCCAGCCCGAACATCGACAGGACATCGGCCTCCTCCACGCGCTCGCCGCAGAAGCTGATCAGCTGATCGAGCGTGCTCTCGGCGTCGCGCATGCCGCCATCGGCACCCCGGGCCACCGCGTGCAGCGCGGCGTCGTCGATGGTCACCCCCTCCGCCTTCGCGATGGACCCAAGGTGCTGCACGATCAGCGACATGGGGATGCGGCGCAGATCGAATCGCTGGCACCGCGACAGGATCGTGGGCAGCACCTTCTCGGGGTCCGTCGTCGCGAACAGGAATTTCACGTGCGGCGGCGGTTCCTCCAGCGTCTTTAGCAGCGCGTTGAACGCCGCCGTCGTCAGCATGTGCACCTCGTCGATGATGTAGATCTTGAACTTCGACGAGGCCGGCGCGAACCGGGCCGTGTCCCGCAGCTCCCGCACCTGTTCCACCCCGTTGTTGCTCGCGCCGTCGATCTCCAGCACGTCCAGCGACCTGCCCTCCGCGATCTCCCGGCACCGCGGGTCCGTGTCGTCGAAGTCCGCCTTCGGCCCCCCCGTGCAGTTCAGCGCCTTCGCGAAGATCCGCGCCACCGTCGTCTTCCCCGTGCCCCGCGGCCCGCAGAACAGGTAGGCGTGCGCGACCCGCCCCGACTTGATCGCGTTTGCCAGGGTCTGGGTGACGTGCTCCTGCCCCACCACGTCGGCAAAACGCTGCGGGCGATACTTGCGGGCGATGACCTGGTAACTCATCGGAGTGGAATCGGCGCGCCTTCCCGTGCCTCCCACCGCCATGGGAGCGCCATGCCGTCGGGTCCGCGTGCCACCGACATTCCGCCCCGCACCCCTCCGAATGGCAAGGCCGGGGATCGACGTTTCCCGCCTCCCGGTCCGTGCATCCCGGACAAGTTGCGCTGGAAACGGGCGGTGGTCGGGCTGCACATTCCGGTCATGGCGACGGAGCAGGGCATCCCCGCATTCTCCCGAACGGGCGCGGGCTCGCGGCGGACCGTCCGCGGTGGGCTCGGGTTGGCGCCCTGGATGCTCCTGGCCCTCGCGACGGGCGCGGCCGAATTGCCGCGGATGCTCCGGATCACGCCCATCCAGCGGTCGATGGGCATCGCGTTCGCCACCGGAACCACCGAATGGGTCGGGCTCGAGTCCTCGGAGGATCTCCGGACCTGGACGCCGGTGGTGGAAGTCGCCGCGCAAACGGACTCGGTGCTGTACGTCGACGTCGAGCCGTCCGTCCGCGCCGCGCGAATGTTTCGCGTGCGCGCCCCGGGCGTCGGACTGGTCGAGGCCCGGGCCCGTTGGGATGCCGCGCGGGCGGCGAACTACACGCTCGTGTTCGAACGGTTGAGCCCGACGCCGCCCTTCCAGCTCTCCGCCCGCGTCACGGTGCGGGATGGCACGAAGGAAGTGACCGATCTCGTCGCGGATGGTGTGCCCATGACCGAGGTGGAGCCCTTTCTCTTCCTGACCGTCGAGGAACTTTTCGCCGAACTTGAACAGGCCAGGTCGGAACCCATCCGCCAGGTCTGGGTGACCTACGACCCCGTCCTGGGGTTCCCCGCCCGTTGTACCCTGGACCGTCGCTCCGGTCCGACCTCGAGCCTCAACGGGGTGGCCCAATACCGGATCACGAACCTCGTCGTCCTTCCCAATCCCAATCCGGGCTGACCCGACGCGCCGTTGCTTTCCATGATCGAACCCCAGGATTTCGCACTCTGGATCGAAGGCAGACGATGCCCCGCCTCCGACGGCGCCCGGTCGGAAGTCCGTTCCCCCCACGACGGTCGGGTCGTGGCCACCGTGCCACGGGCCACCACGGACGATCTCGAGGCCGCGGTGGACGCGGCAACCAAGGCGTTCCGAACGTGGAGTTCGGCGACGGCGTACGACCGGGAGCGGACGATCCGCAAGGCCACCGCCCATGCTCGCGGGCGCGCGGAGGAGATCGGGCGGCTCATGGCCCTCGAGCAGGGCAAACCCCTGGCCCAGGCGACCGGCGAGATCGTGGCCTCCTGCGATACCCTGGACTACTACGCGGCGGAAGGCGTGCGCGTCGAGGGCTGGACCAATCCCACCGAGGATCGCGCCTACCGATCCTGGGTGACCTACCAACCGGTGGGCGTCTGCGGGCTGATCACGCCCTGGAATTACCCCGTGTCCCTGCTGAGCTGGAAACTGGGGCCCGCCCTGGCGACGGGTTGCACGGCGGTGGTCAAGCCCACCACGGTGACGCCGCTGTCCCCGCTGGCCTTCTGCATCGCGCTCACCGAGGGCGGCCTCCCCCCGGGCGTGGTGAACTGCGTCACGGGTTCCGGCGCCACCCTGGGCGATGCCCTGGTCCGCCATCCGCGCGTCGCCAAAATCGCCATGACCGGAAGCAGCGAGGTCGGAAAACGCATTCTCGCCGCCGCGGCGCCCTTCCTGAAGAAGGTCTCCCTCGAGCTCGGCGGACATTGTCCCGCCATCGTGTGCGCCGACGCGGACCTGGACCTGGCCGCGAAGGTGATCGCCTACAAGGGATTTCGGAACTGCGGCCAATCGTGCAGCAGCGTCAACCGGGTGTATGCCGAGGCCGGCATCCACGATGCCCTCGTCGCACGACTCAAGAACCTGGCCGAGCGCATGACCATGGGTGACGGCCTCACGGACCCCCGGGTGGACCTCGGCCCCATGGCGACGGCGGACGGCGTGGAGACCGCCCACGCCCACGTGCAGGATGCCCTGCGCCAGGGGGCGACCCTGATCTGCGGGGGACGACGGCCCGAGGGCGACGCCTTCGCGCGGGGCCATTACTACCTGCCCACGATCCTCGCCGGGTGCACGCCGTCCATGCGCGTGATGCGCGAGGAGACGTTCGCGGCGGTGGTGCCGTTCGCGTCGTTCCGGTCGCTGGACGAGGCCATTGCGTTGGCGAACGGCACGGCCTACGGGCTGGCGGCCTACCTCTTCACGCGGGATTATGCCGCCACCGTGCGCGCCAGCGAAGCCCTGGAGGCAGGGACCGTGTGCGTCAACCACGGCGCCGTGAATACCAACTACGCCCCCTACGCGGGCTGGAAGGATAGCGGTTATGGGGTCGAACTCTCGCGCCGGGCGGTCTTCGAGTACCTCAAGCCCAAGCACGTGAAGGTCGCCCTGCCGTAGGCCCCCGTCGCCTCTCCCCGGCAACCGCATCCCGCACCCCGTATCGCCCATGCTCCTGTCCCCGATCCAAAGCCGGGCCCTCTTCCGGCGCGCGCTGGAACAGCGCTTCGCGATCCTGGCGGTGAACGCCGACAGCCCGGCGGCCATCACGGACTGTCTCGAGGCCGCGCGGAGGTGCGACGCGCCCATCATCATCGAGACCAGCCTCTGGCAGTTGACCGGACGCAGCTTTGGCGCCGGCGATCCGTGGCTGGGCCTCGCCCGCTACCTGGCCGATCTCACGGTACTGGCGAATTCCGAACGCTACCGTTCCCTGCCGGTCGTGTTCCACACCGACCACATCAAGGGCCCCGATACCCTTGGCCTCCTGACGGCAGCGATCCGGGGCCTGCCCTTCGGTTCGCGCGGAGAGTTGCTGCGGGCGTCCACCCTCTCCCTGGATTCCTCGGAACTGACCGAGGCCGAAAACGTCCGTCACGCGTCCATGCTCGGCGAGGTGGCTCGCGAGGCCGGCGTGCCGTTGACGCTGGAAATGGAAGCCGGCGTCGATGACGGCGTCACCGAACTCGAGGTCGCCGATCGCCTGCTGGGGGCGGTGGAGGCCGCACATCCGGGGATCCTGACCCTGTGGGCACCCGGCGTCGGCACGCGGCACGGATTGTCGGACGCGGGTTATCCGTTTTCCCCCGAGGCCGTGAACCGGCATCGGCAACGCGCTTCGGAGATTTGCGGACGCCCCATCGGCATCGCCCTTCATGGGAGCAGCGGACTGCCGGAGTCCGCGTTGCGGGAGGGCGTCGCCGCCGGCGTCACCAAGGTCAATTGGTCGAGTGAATCCCTCCTGATCCGCAGTCGCGCGGCACGGGAGTATTACGCCACGAAGGCGGACGAACTGGAGAAGTCCCATCGGGCCTGGAAGGCTCACGCCATGGACCATGGCGTCCAGAGCTACATCGCCGACCGGTATGTGGACCTCGTCGCAGCCCGGATCCAGGTGCTGGGCGGCGCGGGGCGGGCCCATCCGATGCCCGCGTAGGCGCTTGCCGGGGTCAAACCGCGTGCCGCGCTCCGTCCCCGACCTCCCCGTCCTGCGGGGAAACGGGGCACCTACCCCGGATTGACCATTCGATTCCGGGTGCCGATCGTCGGGCGACGTTGCACTCCGAGCCTTCATTCCCCGCCGGGAGGCGCGTGCCGGGGCGTGAGATCCCGAGAAGCCTCCACGTGCTGCTCCATCTCGCCGCGGGGGGAATCCTCGCCCTCGCGGCGAGCCTCGTCGCCGCGTCCGCCGAGGGACCCGATGCCGCCCCGACGGCGATCCTGGCTCTCTTTGGCGCGGGTTGTGTCCTTCTCCTTGTGGCGGCGTTGCCCCCTGCCCATCGTCTATGCCGCCACACTCGGTTTCCGAGCCTGCTGGTGGTGGCAGCAGGGGGTGCCGTGGCCGCCCTCGAGACCGGCGGCAGGTTGGCCCGGTTTGATTTCGACCGACAAACCGACGCGCAGCGTCGTTTGCCGCCCTTCTTTCGCTCCCCAACCGTCCCCATGGACCCCGTGTTCTTTCGGCGGACCGGTCCCGAAACCTGGACGGGCCCCGTGCTGCGCGCCGGACTCGAGCAGACCCGCCAACCGACCACCTCGTACGAGTCGGAGGCCGTCGTTTCCGTCCGCTATGACGGTTTCGGCTTCCGCAATCCGGACGGGCTGGAGGATTGGGAAGTGGCCGTGGCCGGCGACTCCTTCGTCGAGTTGGGCTTCCTGCCCGACGAGGATCTATTCACCGCCCGCTTGGCCCGGCAGTCCGGACGACGGGTCAAAAACCTGGGTGTCAGCCATACCGGTCCGTTCACTCAGTTGGAGTTCCTGCGACATTACGGCTTGGCCTCCGCCACCCGCGTGCTCGTTATCGTCTTCTACGAGGGAAACGATCTGTACGATCTTGGCTGGGAAGTCGAGGCGTTGCGCGCATTCCGAGCCAACGGCACCCGGGAATTCCGGGACTTGCGCCCGCAAACCTCGTTCCTGCGTGCTCTGACCCGCGCCGCCCGGACACTCGGGGGACCGCCCGCGCCCCGCACCAACGCCCTCGCCCGGGTCGGGGAGACCTTACTGCCGGTCACGCTCAACACCCGTCTTGTCCCGGAACTCGGACTTGCCCCCGAGGCTCGACTGGCCCTCCAGACCTTCCTTGCGAGTCTGTCCGAGCTTGCCCGGCGCCATCAGGCCCGCCCGTTTCTTGTCTTCATGCCCTCCAAGACCCGTGCGCTGGAAGGGTCCTTCCGCTGGCGCACCCCGGATGAGGAACAAGCCGCTGGCGTGATCCCCTCCCGGCTGCCAGATGAGATTCGGCAGCTCTGTCGGGAGCCTCAGGTCGGGTTTGTCGACCTCACCCCGGGTCTGCGCGAGGCGATCCGGCGAACTGGACGGCTGCATTACAACCGGATCACCGACACGCACCTCGATGCCGAAGGCTCGCGCGCCGTCGGCGACATCCTTGCCGAGGCGCTCGCCCCTGCCTGGCGATAGGCGTCCGGTCCTCCCCCCGCCCGCGTTGCGGCTTGGCCATAGCCGATGGAAGACAAGACCAAAAGACAGGTACTTTACGTGCATCACGACCGGATTCGGATTTGGAGCGGGACATTTCGGAGAATCACGGGACCGGGGTCCAAAAGAAAGGGACAGTCCATTTCAGTAATGTAACCGCCAGGAAATCATCATAAATATGCAGTCTGTTCATATTAGACAATAAAAACACAGGGTGTTTATAACTTCTTCGCGCGGGCACTGCTCTGGTAATCAAAAAGAACAGGTATTTTATGATTAAAACGGTCGGTGATACATTGGGGACAAACGCTTTGGGCATGGTCGTGGGAGTTATCTATGTATAAAGACAGTCCTTATATTTGATTGGTCCGATAGAGACGTGGGTATCCGCACAAGGGTGGTGATGTTCAGGGAATGGGGGTTTCGGCTGCGGCTGAATGAAGGGTGCGAGGATGGGCAGGGACCGGGCAATGATCGGATATCGAGGCCGGGGAGGGGGAATGCATATTGTATCTTGACGATTTCTCCGTGATATCATATTTCTATCGAACCGGGCTATGAAGGGTCCGGACGAGGGTTGGTGGTACCGCGATGCCGAGGGTGTGGGGCAGGTGTTGGATGGGAATCGCGATTCGACCGACCTTCACATCGATGAAAGGAAAAGATGAACAGCTCCTCCCAAGACCCCAATCGCGAACGGTCCACCCGAGTTCTCAATGGCTGGGTGGTCCTGCCGGTGGTTCTGCTGGGCTTGCCGGCCTGTATCGCGCTCTTTGTCTATTCGTTGGTGAGCGGACTCCCCGAATTGAACCATCCTTTGTGGGTCCCGTTCGTGACCTCCATCGTGGGATTCCTCGCTTGGATCGTTTCGCTGGGCGGCTTTTTCACACTGCAACCCAACGAGGCGCGGGTTTTGGTCCTGTTTGGCGCCTACCGGGGGACGGTGCGCGCGAGTGGCTTTCACTGGGGCAATCCGTTCTATGCGAATGGCGGGTCGCCGGGGGCTCGGGCGATGATGTACGCGGCGGCAAAGGAAGGGATGGACCTGAGCAAGCTGTCGGGGGCGACGAAGAAGCACCCTCGAAACAAGGTTTCGCTGCGCACGCGGAACTTCAACAGCGAGCGGTTGAAGGTGAACGACAAGCGGGGCAATCCGATCGAGATCGCGGCGGTGGTGGTCTGGCGGGTGCAGGACACGGCCCAGGCGCTGTTCGACGTGGACGACTACGAGAACTACGTCCGGGTCCAGAGTGAATCGGCGATCCGCCATCTGGCGAGTTGCTTTGCGTACGACCACGGCGAGGAGAACGAGACCACACTGAGGAGCGGGGTGGACGAGGTGTCGGTGGCGCTTCGGGTGGAGCTCCAGCAGCGCCTCAACAAGGCCGGGGTGCAGATCGACGAGGCGCGTTTGACGCATCTGGCCTATGCGCCGGAGATCGCGCAGGCCATGCTGCGTCGGCAGCAGGCGGAGGCGGTGATCGCGGCCCGGCAGAAGATCGTCCATGGCGCGGTGAGCATGGTGGATCTGGCGTTGAAGGAGTTGGCGGACAAGCATGTGGTGACGCTGGACGACGAACGGCGGGCCGCGATGGTGTCGAACCTGATGGTGGTTTTGTGCAGCGAGTCGGAGGTCCATCCGGTGGTCAACGCGGGCACGCTGTACACGTAGGGGGTGGGGGCCCGGGTGGCTGGCGGCGGAGTTCGGAGCCCTTCCCGATCCAAATTCCAACACGGTTATGAGCACGAACGCGCGTCATGCGGCGCCCTGGGGCGCCACTCTTCGGATCACCACCTGGGCCGTCGCGGGCCTGTTGGCGGTGGTTTGGTGCCTGATCTTCCAGTCGCCCCAGGCGGCGGGCTGGCCGAGGCGACTGGGACTGGCGATTCCCCCGGTCATGATCGCGGTCGGCGCGCTGTTTACCGTGCGCGGATACGAGCTTCGGGCCGGCGAACTGCGGGTGGCCCGATTGTTATGGACCACGTCGGTGTCGCTGGCGGGGCTGAAGTCGGTCGAGGCGAATCCGCTGGCCAGCCGGGGTTCGCTGCGGCTCTGGGGCAACGGGGGCTTCTTTTCGTTCAGCGGCTGGTATGCGAATCAGAGGCTGGGACGCTACCGGATGTTCGCGACCGATCCGGCCCGTTCGGTGGTGCTGAGCTTCGCGGGTCGCCGGCCGATCGTGGTGACCCCGGAGGACCCGGCGCGGTTCGTGGGTGAGCTGACCCGCCTGCAGGTGGTCTGACGCGTTGCTCCCATGGCCGAACGAAAGTCATTCCTGCTGCGGATCAATCCCGAGCTCTGGACGGAGCTCGAGGCCTGGGCACAGGAGGAACTGCGGAGCGTGAACGGGCAGATCGAATTCCTGCTGCGCGACGCGGTGCAGCGCCGGCGCGGACGGGCCCTGGCGCCCGGCGGACCGGCGGTGGGCCTCCCGGAGGGTTCGGGGGAGCCGGAGCCGGGGGAGGGCAGGACGGACCGGTCCGCCGGGGCGGGCGGGGCGATTCCGAGCGTTCCGAGGGCCTTGTGAGTCCGACGCCCCGCCCGCACCAGGGCGACTGACAAAGTCCTGCGTGGAACTGCGATGTGGGGCCGGCGACTGGATCCCCGCCATAGCGTCTGCGCGACGGCGGGCCGAGTCGCAGGCTTCGCCTCTCGA
>CAZSOV010000007.1:0-63927 GCA_964608505.1 uncultured Verrucomicrobiota bacterium | reverse complement strand
GGCCCGCCGTCGCGCAGACGCTATGGCGGGGAGCCAGTCGCCGGCCCCACATCGCAGTTCCACGCAGGACTTTGTCAACGGCCCTGGGCGCCCGGGCGGGGGCGAGGGACGAGGTCCGGTGCGGAACCGTGTTGTGAGGCCGGCGACTGCCAAGTCGCCGGTTGCACGGGACCCGTCCGCCCTCCCGGCGCCCGCGCTTCACGCCGTCCGACTTCCGAACAACTGCCGGATGATGTCCTCGACCGGGACCTCCTCGATGTCGATGTCCCGGACCTCGAGCTCGTCGAGCAGCGCCTTGCACGCGGGGATGACCCGGTCGCGCTTGACCTTGAGCCGGACAACGTCGGGCGTTTGCTCGATCACCTCGCCGAAACGGGCGAGTTGCTCCCGGGGATATGAGCCCGCCTGCGCGGAGTGGATGGTGACGAGCTTGTGGTCGGCGAAGCGGTCGATGACGTCGCCCAGGCGACCGTCGAAGAAGATGTTCCCGCGGTCGATGATGACGACCCGGTCGCAGAGTTCCTCGATGTCGGCCATGTAGTGGCTGGTGAGGACGATGGTGGTCCGGCGCGTCACGTTGTGGTGGCGCAGGAACTCGCGGACCTTCTTCTGCGAGACGACGTCGAGCCCGATGGTCGGTTCGTCCAGGAACAGGATCCGGGGGCGATGGAGCAGCGACGCGATCAGTTCCATTTTCATCCGCTCGCCGAGGGAAAGCTCGCGGACCATGACGTCCAGCTTGGCCCCGACGTCGAGCAGTTCGCTGAGTTCGCGGACCGTGCGCTGGGCGTCCGGCGAGGGGATCCCGTAGATGCGGGCATTCAGGGCCAGGGACTCGCTGGCCGGAAGATCCCACCAAAGCTGGTTCTTCTGCCCCAGCAACAGGGCGAACTGCCGCCGGTAGCCGTCCGCGCGTTCCCAGGGGACGAAGCCCAGCACCCGCGCATCGCCCGAGGTGGGGTGCAGCAGGCCGGCCAGCATCTTGAGCGTCGTCGTCTTCCCCGCGCCGTTCGGGCCGAGAAACCCCACGAATTCCCCCTCGCGCACCTGGAACGAGACGTCCTTCACCGCCACGACGGTTTCGTACTCGCGACGGAAGAGCCCGCGCACCGCCCCCTTCACCCCGGGTTGCTTCTTGAACGTGCGAAAGGTCTTCGTCAGGCCGCGCACGTCGATGGCCATGGCATCCGGCATGGGCCACAGCTTGCCGACCCGACCGCGCCCCGACAATCCGCCACGCGCGTGCCGTTCCGGGAACTTGGTGGCTCCGTTTAGCCGCGGACCGCAACTGCATCGACTGCACCGCCCGATGAGAGCACCGGGCCTGGACGCTGCAGGCTGCGCCCCCCTCCCACGCGGCGCCACGGCGGTCCGCGAATCGTGGCCGCGACGCGGTGGGGTGTCGGGGCGCCATCTGCTGTAGGCCGCGTGCCCCCACTCTGCGCCACGGCGGTCCGCGAACCGTGGCCGCGACGCGGTGGGGTGTCGGGGTGCCATCTGCTGTAGGCCGCGTGCCCCCACGCGGCGTCACGTGGGTCCGCGAACCGTGGCCCTACCCCGAAGGCCTGCCCGCGGCGGGAGCGGGAAGGGACGTCAAAAAGCGGCGGATCTCGAGCAGGCGGGCGCGCGGGTCGCGCTTGGTGAGGCGGGGGAAACGCCCCCCCAGCTGCACGGGAGCCCCGTTGCGCGTGAGCATGAGCTTGTCGTCGCGCACCTCGAGCGCGGTGACGTCGAGCGCGGCGGCGAAGAGGCGGAGCTCGGCGACGAGCAGGAGGAGTTCGACGGCCGGGGGCGGCGGCCCGAAACGATCCCGCAGTTCCTCCTTGAGGCGGCGGAGGTCGGCGGGTTCGAGGACCTGCGCGAACCGGCGGTGGAACTCGAGGCGTTGCTGGGACTCGGGGATGTAGGACCCGGGGAGTCCGGCGGCGGGAAGCGGGCGGGAGGTGGCCGAGGCGCCCGAGGCGTCGGAAGTGCCGGTGGCGGCGGGCGCGGTGCGGGAGCCACGGGGTTCCTCCGCGGGGTGCAGGGCGAGGAAGTCGAGGCGGACGGCGACCTCGACGCGGGGTTTGACCTTCTCGCCCTTGAGGGCGGCGATGCTTTGCTTGAGGAGCTGGCAGTACAGGTCGAAGCCGACGGCGGTGATGTGGCCGCTCTGCTGGGAGCCGAGGAGATTGCCGGCGCCGCGGATCTCGAGGTCGCGCATGGCGATTTTGAATCCGCTGCCGAGGGAGGAGTACTGGCGGATGGCGCTGATGCGTTTGCGGGCCTCGGACAGAAGCTGGGCGTGGCGGGGGATCAGGAGGTAGGCGTAGGCCTGGTGCTTGTAGCGTCCGACGCGACCGCGGAGCTGGTAGAGTTCGCTGAGGCCGAAGCGGTCGGCGCGATCGATGATGATGGTGTTGGCATTGGGAATATCGAGGCCGCTCTCGACGATGGTGGTGGAAAGGAGCACGTCGGCCTCGCCGTTCACGAAGCGGGTCATGACCTCCTCGAGTTCGTCCGGATCCATCTGCCCATGCCCGACGACGAGCCGGGCTTCGGGGACGAGGGAACGGAGCTTGAGGGCCATGGCGTCGATGGTGGCGACGCGGTTGTGCAGGAAGAACACCTGGCCCTGGCGGTTGATCTCGCGGCGGATCGCGTCGCGGACCAGGCGATCGTCGTGGGCGGCGACGATGGTCTCGACCGGCAGCCGGTCCTGGGGCGGGGTCTCGATGGTGCTCATGTCGCGGGCGCCGCTCAGCGCGAGGTAGAGCGTCCGCGGGATGGGGGTGGCGCTGAGGGTGAGGACGTCGACGGTGCGGCGCAGGCGCTTGAAACGCTCCTTGTGGGCGACGCCGAAGCGCTGTTCCTCGTCGATGACCACCAACCCGAGGTTCCGGATCTCGACGTCGGATTGAACCAGGCGATGGGTGCCGATGACGATGTCCACGGCGCCGTCCCGGAGCTGTTCGATGACCTGGCGTTGCTCCCGGCGGGACCGGAAGCGCGACAGCAGTTCGACCCGGACCGGGTAGTCCCGCATCCGCTCGGCAAAGGTGTTGTAGTGCTGTTGCGCGAGGACGGTCGTGGGGACGAGAATGGCCACCTGGCGTCCGCCCATGACGGCCTTGAAGGCGGCCCGGATGGCGACCTCGGTCTTGCCGAACCCGACGTCGCCGCAGATGAGGCGGTCCATGGGGCGCGGCTTTTCCATGTCGCTCTTGGAGGCCTCGATGGCCCGGATCTGGTCCGGGGTCTCCTCGTAAAGGAACGAGGCCTCGAACTCGCGTTGCCAGGGGGAATCGAGGGGAAAGGCGTGCCCCGGTTCCGTCTCGCGGGCGGCCTGGATCTCGAGCATCTCGGCCGCGAGATCGGCGACGGCGTGCTCGGCCTCCTTCTTGGCCTTGGACCACCGCGTGCCGCCGAGGGTGTTGAGGGGCGGACGGGCCTTGCCCGCGCCCACGTACTTGCTGACCAGATGCGCCTCGGAGACCGGAACGTAGAGCTTCGGCGGTTGGTCGGTCGGGACCGACGCGGCGTACTCGATGACGAGACATTCCTGCCCGGGGCCCGAGGGGGCGCCGCGATGACCGGGGGAGGCCGGGGCCGTGCGGAGTCCGATGAAGCGTCCGATGCCGTGCTCGAGATGGACCACGTAATCGCCCTCCTCGAGTTCGGTGAAATCGATGTCGAGCAGCGAACGCGAGGTCTGGGCGTGGGGCGATTTGAGGCGGCGGGGACGGAGGACCTTGTAACGACCGAAGATCTCGGCATCGGTGACGACTACGAATCCGGCGGATTCGGCGAGGAAACCGCGTCCGAGCGCGCCGAGGTGGAGGGTGGGGTGAAGCGGGCCCGGGGGCGGGGACGCGGGGGCCTGGGCCGGGGGTTCGGCAAGACCGTAGTCGCTCCAGAGCTCGGCGAAGCGCTGGCGTTCGCCCTCGTTGTTGCAGAAGACGTGGACCTCGAGACCCTGGCGGAGCCAGCGATGGAGTTGTGCGAAAAACTCGCGGCGCTGGGCCTCGGCGACGGCGGGTTCGGGGGCGCGGTGGCCCAGCGGGCGAAAGACCTCGAGACCGGCCAGGGCGGGGAGCGGGGCCGGAGCGCTCGAGGGGGCGGACGCGAAGTTGGCCGAGAGCTCGATCAGCGTGTCGCCCCGCGCCCGCGCCCGGGCGAGGAAGTCCGCCCAGGAAATGAAGAACGGGTCGGTGTCGGGAACCTGGGCGGCATAGGCCTCGGCGCGTTCGGCGAGGCGTTCCGGCTCGGAGAGAAGCCAGAGAGTGTCCGGCGGGAGATGATCCAGCAGCAGACCGAAGGCGCGCGCGCCCACCCCGGGGTCGGTCGCGGCGGCGAAGTGTCGCTTGAGCAACCCGAGTTCGCCGGCGGGAATGAGAGTGACCTGCTCGAGGCGGTCACGGGTGAGTTGCGAGATCGGATCGAACTCGCGCAGCGAATCCAGCTCGTCCCCGAAAAACTCGAGCCGGACCGGCCAGGGGGCCGAGGGCGGCCAGACGTCGAGAATGCCGCCGCGCATGGCCAGCGTGCCCTTCTGCGTCACCTGGGCTTCCGGTTCGTAGCCCTGATCCTCCAGCCACTCGACGAGGTCCAGGAGATTCCAGGATTCCCCGCGGCGCAGGAGGCGGACCCGGGAGCGGATCTCCGCCGGGGAGAAGGTGCGTTGCAGGAGGGCGGCGACCGGCACGAGGATGAGGGGAGCGGGGGCCTCGGCAGGCCGGTTTCCGAGCGCGATCAGCGTGGCGAGTCGCTCCGAAATGACATCGACGTGGGGCAGCTTCGGTTCGTGCGGCAAAACCTCCCAGTCGGGATGAAACAACGGCGCCTCGAAACCGCGGGTGGGGCCCAGCCAGGTTTGGACGTCCTGGAGGGCGGCTTCCTGGGAGCGGAGACCGTCGAGCACGAGCACCACGGGCCGGCGCGGGAAACGGTGCCGCAGGACGGCGGCCAAAAACGGGTGGGAGGATTCGGCAACCTCCGAGACCGGGCACGTGCCTCCCCGCTCCAGGCGCGCCTCGAAGGAGAGGGCTGC
Organism: uncultured Verrucomicrobiota bacterium; assembly: GCA_964608505.1. Lineage (GTDB taxonomy): Bacteria > Verrucomicrobiota > Verrucomicrobiia > Limisphaerales > CAIMTB01 > CAIMTB01. The sequence continues at coordinate 58,898 of CAZSOV010000007.1, read as the reverse complement.
CGGAACACGGGCGAAGGCGGACACGAGCCGGGTCGCGTCCGCGGAGGAATTTGGGCCGCCCACGCGCGGCGATGGTGATCGAGCGAGGGAGAATGGCAATGCCGGCCTGCCCGGCCCGCGCGGCCTAACCCCAAGGGGGGGCGCGGGGATGCAGGACGCGGGAAGGAGCGGGTTGGTCGTTCCACAAAAATCCCGGCGCCTGATCGGGTTGTCGCCCAGGTGCAGGCTTTCCGGATGGGCACTTGAGAAGCTCGAAGCCATCGCACGATCCACAGAAAATTCCCGGATCGTCAGACCTGTACGCCAGGAAGACTTGGGGGGCGAAACCCAAGGAGGGTAGAGGGACCATGATAAAAGCCCGGGTCCATACTCTGGGTTGCGGGCCGGCGTGCCGCTATGGAAGGAGCGGGTTGGTCGTTCCACAAAAATCCCGGCGCCTGATCGGGTTCGGCGCATGCTCGGGTTGTCGCCCAGGCGCAGGCTTTCCGGATGGGCACTTGAGAAGCTCGAAGCCGTCGCACGATCCACAGAAAATTCCCGGATCGTCAGACCTGTACGCCAGGAAGACTTGGGGGCGAAACCCAAGGAGGGTAGAGGGTCCATGATAAAAGCCCAGGGCCATAACCTGAGTTATCTCCGCCGGGAGGTGTGCGCTAATAACCCAGGGACACTCTCGCGGGCATCGCGGCGTCGGGGTTTGCGGCAAGGATTCGGGGGAGGCCAACATCCAGAGTCCATGGGCCATAGGCCAGCCTCCAAGGAGGCAGAACCCGACTTGGGCCGGTTCGCTCCGGTGCCCTGGCGGCGGGCAAGGAATTGAACCAAAGAATGGAACCGGTCAGGACGTGTGTTGGCTGCCAAGACCACCCGCGCCCCTCGGACGTCGCTAACAGACAGGAGCACGGCGAATCCTCGAACCCATCGCTCGGGCCTCAACGCGGTCCTGGCTCTGGCGGTGCTGGTGCTGGGAATCGCGATGCTCGGATGGGCTTGGCGGCGGTCGGGGCATCCGCCGCGGGGGGAGCGGGGTCCGGCGTTGGAGGCGCCGGAATCGATGCCCGCCGGTCCGGTCTGGGCGGGCGACACCCGCGCGTGGCTGCGTCCGGTCCGGAGCGCGGGTCGTCAGGAGGCTACGGGGCCGGTTTCGGGGAGGACGGTGGCGGGCGGCGGGGGTCCTCGATGGGAAGGGTGAGGGCGATTCTCGTCGGGCCCGAGGGGGACGTCGAGGATGCCACGTTGCCGGGGGAGGCGCTGGAGCGGTGGCTGGAATCGGGAAGAACCCACGCGGCGGACTCGTTGGCGGGAATCGTTCGGACCGCGGCAGGAAGGCGGGTGCCTCAGGCTTTCGGGGCGAGCAACGGCTGGCGTCCGAGCGTGCCCCGGAGGGCGGTGACGTAGTCGGGGGCGCGGGTGGCGGCGAGGCGGGTGCGGGCGCGGGCGAGCCGGCCCTCGATGCCGAGGCGGGCGGCCTCGTCGGCGTATTGTTTGCGCATGAGGAATTTCTCGAGGAGATCGACCTGGCGCGCGGCGAGGTGGCCGTCCTCGGAATGCTGGGCGGCGAGGCGCTCGGCGTACCAGTCGGAGGCGAGGAGGGTGTCGCGTTGGAAGGCCTGCCGGAAGGCGGGGCTTTCGAGGTGGAGGCCCTCGGGGGTGCGTCCGTCGCGCATGATGTGGAGCAGGGCGCGGAGGGGAGGGCAGGCGAGCTCGATGGAGCCGTCGGCAAAGTAGTTTTCGGCGACGCGCTTGTGGGTGGCGACGATGTTGTCCATGGAATCGGCGAAGACGCCGCGGTCCTGGAGTTCGGGGCGGAGCATCTCCTCGTTGAAGACGACGTGGGGATGATTGAAGACGCGTCCGAGGTAACGCACGGCGAAGCGCTCGTTGATGCGCCAGCCGAGGAGGGAGGCGGGGACGATGCGCTCCGCGTGGATGAAGTCGCGGCAGCGCTCGAGGCAGCCCTGTTCGATCAGGTGTTGGGGGCGGGCCTCGTCGAAGCCCATGCGGCACCAGAGTTCGGGAACGAGGAGGCTGACGTCATGATCGACGCGGTACTTGGGGCCGACCCAGCCGGCGGCGGTGATGAAGGCGGAATGTTCGCAGACGATGTAGGAGACGAGGGCGTTGTTGAGGTCGATGATGGGCGGGAGGGCGTTGAACGGACTTTTGGTCAGGGCCCCCTCGGAGCCCGCGCCGGTGGTGGAAGGAGATTTCCCGGTCATGGAGCAGATGAACTCCATGAAGAGCTCCGGCAGTTCGAGGTAATGGATGGGATTGAAGACGGAGAGCGGGCGGACGCCGGGCTCGGGCGGGTTGTTGCGACGTCCGGGGAGGACGGCGGTGACCGGCATGGGGAGCGGGTCGGAGAGGGGGGTTCTCCGCAGGAGCCGCATGCTGATCTCGGCGAGGTAGGTGGCGCGGGGCCGGATGAGGTCGGGCCGGATCTGGAGGTAGCGCGGGTTCCTGGACGGTTTGCCGTCGACGAGGCGGGGGTGGGAGGTGCAGACGAGCCAGGCCGGGCCGCCGGGGGCGGCGGCGTCCCGGATCAGGTGCTGCATCGGGGGCGTGTACTGGTCGAAGGCGATGGTGTGCTCGGTGAGTTCGCGGATTTGCGCCGGGCCGAGGGGCTCGTAGTTGGAGAAGAAATTGCCGGGCTGGGCAAAGTCCGCCTCGGTTTGCTTGTCGTAGCCGCGGTGGATGGCGTCGTCCGGGCGCTGGAACAGGCGGAATTCGCAGTTGTGGACGAACTTGACGGAGGGGGCGTCGAACTTCGGGGGCAGATTGGCAAGGCGCGGGGCGGGGACGACGACGGATGCGGTGATGTCGTCCTCGGCCTGCACTTTGACGGCGGGCATGAAGTCCTTGCGGAGGCCGAAGGTGCGCCAGTTGCCGTCGGGGAGGTAGCCGACGCGGAGGTGGGTTGTACCGATTTTACGGTCGCGGAATTTGAGTTCGTTGCCGGGCTTGCCGTTGATGGCGTCGACGCTGAACCACTTGCGCCAGTCGGAGCCCCACTCGGGTTTGTGGAAGCGTTTGAGGACGTAGACGATTTCCTTGATGTACTGCGGGATGGTTTCGAGCCAGGCGTTGAACTCGGGGCGGTAATCCTCGGCGGACGGGGAGAGGAGCTTGATGACGCTGCCGAGGGAGCGGTCGGGGCTGAGGATGGGGCGGTGATCCTTCTTGGCGGGGTCGAGGAAGCGATCCGAGTAATCGCGATCCACGAGTCTGGCGACGAGATCGAAGTCGCGATCGAAGTCGGCGACGAAGACGGGGCCGGTGAGGATGGCGTCGGAAATGGATTTGGAGATCTCCGATTTGCCGCCGCCGGAGACGGTGCAGGGCTTGTGGCAGAGGGTGGCATCGGCGCGGGTGCCGACGAGGCGCCAGACGCGACCGGGGGGCTTCTCCATCTGGACCTTGTACCCGGAGGGGCGGACGTAGGTCTGGTGGGGGAGGAGCTTGATGGACTGTTCGCGTCCCTCGTGCATCCAGGAGACGCGTTGGTTCTGGAGGTCGAAGTGGGCGCCTTCGTGGACGTAGAGGATGTCGGGGTGCAGGCGGTCGACGGCGTAGCCTTCGGGACGGGGATCGAGGACATCGGCGAAGCGCCGGACCATGTCGGCGTAGGTATGGCCGGTGGGGCGCACGTGGCGGCTGGCGTCGAAATCCTCGCCGAGGTCGAAGCTGGCGAAGACGAGGGCGCCGCCGGCGTGTTCCTCCTCGGCCTGGCCGAGCAGGTTGGCGGCGTAGGAGATCTGGGTTTTGACCTCCTTCTTGCAGTAGCCGAAGTAGTTGTCGGCGATGACGGTGATGATGACGCCGTCGGCGTTGCGGGCGGTGATTTTGAAGGCCTGCCCGCCGTTGTAGGCCTCGTCCTCGGATTTCCAGCACATCCCGTCGCGGCGCTGGCGCGGGGTGGCCTGGTCCCAGTGGGGCAGGCCGAGGTCGCGTTTGCCGAGGTGGACGAGGTGGGGGGCGAGGATGACGCAGCCGCTGTGGCCGGTCCAATGGTCGGCGTCGAGGCCGGCGTCGTTCTCGGGGAGGAACGGGTCACCCGCGTTGCCGAAGATGCTTTCGACGAAGTCGAGGTTGCCGACGAGGTTGCCGGGGGCGAAGAAGCGGATTTCCATGCTGCGGGCGGGGGATCGCCCGGGGATGGCGGGGACGACGACGGGGCGAAGGAGGAGCGAGACGAAGCATTCGGCCTGGTCGGGTTGGGTGGAAGTGAAGGGCAGGCGGAGGAGATCGCGGGGTGGCTGGAGGGCGGCCTTGAGCAGGAGACCGAAGGTGGCGAGGGGCACCGCCTTCTTGTCCTCGGGGATGGGCAGGCCGCCTTCCGCGATGTGAAAGACGCCCTCGGTGGTGCGGCGGTCCTTCGCGGGGTTGTGGAGGACGCCGTTGGCGGTGCGGAAGGAATCGATGATGGGGGAGTGGAAAACGTCGGCGTCGGGGGGGAGGGAAAGGGCGCGGGCGATACCGTAGCGGTACAGCACGAAGGTGTCGTGGGGGAGCCGCACCTGGAGCCCGGCGTCGTAGAGAAACTCGTCGAGCCAGTTCTGGACCCGGTAGTCCGCGGGCGGGAGGTAGTTGGCCAGGAGCCGGTCGGACTCCCGCTGGTGGGCGAGGAGGGAATGGACCATGTCGGCCCACTCCGCGTGCGCGGCCCCGGTGCGGTGGTAGGTGGGGAGCCCGAGGGAGGCGAGACGGAAGTTGATGTACTGGACCAGTTGGGCGTCCGGGCGGGAGGGCGTCGACACGCCGATCCCCACCCGGCTTTTCAGGGTGTTGGCATCCATGGAGGCGGAAAAAAAGGAATTGGTGGACTGGCGAGAGCAAACAGGGAGGACACATCCTCCGCCGGCGGGGTGGGGGCCCACGCGCGGTCGAGGATAGGAGCGGAGGGGGGAGATGGCAAAAGGAAGATCCAAGATCCCGGATCGGCGGATCAGCGATCAGCGATCAGCGACCGGCGGATCGGCTAGGCGAGGAGATCCTGGACGAGGTGCCCGTGGATGTCGGTGAGGCGGAACTGCCGGCCCTGGTAGGTGTAGGTGAGGCGTTCGTGGTCGAGTCCGAGGCAGTGCAGGATCGTGGTCTGGAGGTCGTGGACGTGGACGGGTTTGTCGGCGACGTGGAAGCCGAGTTCGTCCGTCGCGCCGTAGTTGAGGCCGGGTCGGATGCCGCCGCCGGCGAGCCACATGGTGTAGGCCTGGGGGTGGTGGTCGCGTCCGAGGCTGCGTCCGAGGGCGGCATTGCTCTCGACCATGGGGGTGCGCCCGAACTCGCCGCCCCAGACGACGAGGGTGGAATCGAGGAGGCCGCGGTCCTTGAGGTCGCGGACGAGGGCGGCGCTGGCGCGGTCGGTGGCGGCGCAGTTGCCCTTGAGATTGCCCGCGACGTCGGAATGGGCGTCCCAGCCCTCGTGGTAGATGTTGATGAAGCGGACGCCGCGCTCGACCATGCGCCGGGCGAGGAGGCAGGCGCGGGCGAAGGAGGGTTTGTCGGGGTCGCAGCCGTAGAGTTCGAGGGTGGCCTTGGATTCCCGTTTCAGGTCCATGAGCTCGGGGGCGGAGGATTGGAGGCGGTAGGCCATCTCGTAGCTTTGGATGCGACTGGCGATCTCGGGATCGCCGACCTGGTCGAGTTGGCGGCGGTTGAGGTCGCCGACGAGGTCCAGGGTGTCACGCTGGAGGCGGGCATCGACGCCGGGGGGGCTCGAGACGTTGAGGATGGGATCGCCGGAATTGCGGAAGCGGACGCCGGTGTAGTAGGTGGGGAGGAATCCGCTGGACCAGTTGGCCGCCCCGCCGCTGATGCCGGCGCCCGTGGACATGACGACGAAGGCGGGGAGATCCCGGGATTCGCAGCCGAGGCCGTAGACGACCCAGGATCCCATGCTGGGGCGTCCGGGCTGCCCGAAGCCGGTGTTGAAGAAGAGTTGGGCGGGGGCGTGATTGAACTGGTCGGTCTTGCACGAGCGAATGACGCAGATGTCGTCCGCGACGGAGCCGAGGTGGGGGAGCATCTCGGAGAGTTCGGTTCCCGCCTGTCCGTGGCGGGAAAACTTGAATTGGGGGCCCAGGACGGCGGCGTCGGGTCGGATGAAGGCGTAACGCTGGCCCATGATCACGGAAGGCGGGAGGGGTTTTCCTTCCAGCTTGGAGAGTTGGGGCTTGTGGTCGAACAGGTCGAGTTGGCTGGGCGCGCCCGCCATGAAGAGGTGGATGACGGCGCGGGCCTTGCCGGGGAAATGGGGTTGTCGGGGGGCCAGGGGGTTGGCGGGCGCGCCCGGGTTGCCGAGGGCGCGTCGGACGCCGTTCCCCGCCAGCAGACTGGCCAGGGCCATCTTTCCAAGGCCGATGCCGCAATCGCGAAAGAACCACCGGCGGGAGACGGCGTCCGCGTGGAGGAGGCGTCGGACGGCGGGTTCGGCGAGGGCATGCATCGGGGACAGCTTTTGCCGGGTCCGGTGGATTCGGCAAGGCTGGGCGCGAGGCTGGAGGAGGGTCGGGGCGATGGACAAAGTCGATTGGGGCCCGCGACCGGCTCCCCGCCATAGCGTCCACGCGACGGCGGGCCGGGTCGCGGGGCGATCGAAGCAGGCGAATCGAGAGGCGAAGCCGGCGACTCGGCAGTCGCCGGCCCCACATCGCAGTTCCACGCAAGACTTTTTCAACGGCCCTGGAGGAGGGTCGGGGCGCGGGGACGGGAGGGTTGCCGGGGTTGGGCGGGTGAGGGATGCTGGGGCGATGGAGGATGCCAGGGTTCCGGAGGCAGTAGCGATCCACGTCGTGGACGCGTTCGCGGACCGTCCGTTCACGGGAAACCCGGCGGCGGTCTGTCTTCCGAACGAAATGCCCGGGGAGGATTGGCTGGCCTCCGTGGCGGCGGAGATGAACCTGTCGGAGACGGCGTTCGTGGTGCGGGCGGCGGGCGGTTGGGATCTGCGCTGGTTCACGCCGCGGGTGGAGGTGGACCTGTGCGGCCACGCCACGCTGGCCAGCGCCCATGTGCTGTGGGAGTCGGGGCGGCTGGGGCGGGAGGCGGCGGCCGTGTTCCGGACCCGGCGCAGCGGAATCCTCACCTGCCGCCGGGAGGGGGATTGGATTGCGATGGATTTTCCGGCGAGCCCACCCGAGCGGGTGCCGGTACCGCCGGGGTTGTTGGAGGCGTTGGGCTGTCGGGAGGCGCGGTGGGTGGGGCGGAGCGCGTTCGATTATTTCGTGGAGCTCGGGGACGCGTCGGCGGTCCGGGAACTGACGCCGGAGTTCCGGAGGCTGGCCTCCTTCCCGGTGCGGGGGGTCATCGTCACGGCGCGGGGCGGGGAGGGTTGGGATTTCGTTTCACGGTTCTTCGCGCCGTCGGTGGGGGTGGACGAGGATCCGGTCACCGGCTCGGCGCACTGCGCGCTGGGGCCCTTTTGGTCGGGCCGGTTGGGAAGGGGCGAATTGCGGGGCTGGCAGGCCAGCCGGAGAGGGGGCGAGGTGCGGGTGCGGATGCAGGGGGAGCGGTTGGACCTGCTGGGGCGGGCGGTCACGGTGACGCGTGGGGAGTTGCTGGCGGTCGGGCGCGAGGGCCGGTCGAGATGAGGCTGGTCGGTGGTCGGGCGAGGCCTATGCTTGCCGGCAGCCATTCGCTTTCCCGGCGTTGGCGGTACGATCCATGTTTGCGATGAACAAATCCCTGGTCGGCGTCTCGCTTGCGGCAATTCTGGCCTGGTCCGGCATGGTGGCGCGTGCGGACCTGTGGGAGACGCTCGGGTTGAAGAAGCGGGCCAAGGCGCTGGTGGCGCTGACGGAGGAGGAAATCGGGAAGGGGGTGCGGGAGGCGTTGGCGCAGGGGGTGGAACAGGCGGTGGCGAAGCTGGGCCAGACCAACGGGTTTCTGAGCGACGCGAAGATCCGCATTCCGGTGCCGTCGGGGTTGCAGCGGGCCGAGTCGGCGTTGCGGGGATTGGGCCAGGGACAATACGTGGACGAATTCGTGGCGGCGTTGAACCGGGCGGCGGAACAGGCGGTGCCGCAGTCGGGTCCGGTGCTGGGCGACGCGATCCGGCAGATGACGCTGGACGACGCGCGGGCGATCCTGAACTCGACGAACACGACGGCGGCGACGGATTTCTTCCGGCGGACGAGCACGACGAATCTGCAGGTGCGGCTGCTGCCGCTGGTGAAGAAGGCGACGGACCAGGCCGGGGTGACGTCGAACTACAAGCGGCTGCTGGAGCGGGCGGGTTTGGGCAGCACGAGTCTCCTGGGGGGGATCGGGCGGTCGTTCCTGGGGATGGAGAGCCTGGATCTGGACGAGTACGTGACGCGGAAGTCGCTGGACGGGTTGTTCGTGAAGATCGCCGAGGAGGAGCAGCGCATCCGGAGCAATCCGGCGGCCCGGGCGACGGCGCTGTTGCAGAGGGTGTTTGGAACGACGACGAGCCGCTAGGCGGGCGGCGAGCGGGGGCGCTTCGGCTAGGGCTGTGGTTTGGAATCCGGGACCAGTTGGAGGCCAAGGTTCCGGAAGCGGGCTTCGGGGGCGGGGACTACGGAGGCAGGAGCGGGGACGTATTCGAGGGCGACGATGCCGCGGCGCGCGCCGGCAGGGTCGTCGAGATCGAGCAACGGGCTGCCGTTGAGTGTGGCGCGGAGGCGGCTGCCCGAGGCGACGATTTCGAGGTGGTTCCAGTCGGCGGGGCGCGGCGTGGCCGGTGTGGGCGCCGCGGTGCCGAGGGGGCCGCGACCGCCGATTTCGGCGAGCTGATTCCAGCCGGCGCCGCCGGTGCCGAGCCGATAACCCTTGATGGCGCCGTCGGGGGTGGGTTCGGCGCGGAAGGCGATGCCGACGGGGCCGCGGAATTCGAGGGCGAGGCGGAAATCGCCGGCGATGATGTCGCTGCGGAGGAATTCCGGTTTGGCCCCGGCGCGGTCGTTCGGGGCACTCCCGATGATTTCGCCGGCTTCGAGACGCCAGACTCCTTCGGTTCCGCGCCACATGGCGAGGTCGCGTCCGTCGAAGAAGAGACCGACGGTGTCGGGGGTGGCGACCATGGGGGACTGGCCGGGGCGTCCGAGGTAATAGACGAGGTCGCGGAACTCCTGTTCGGCGAGGGGGGCGAGGAGGCCCTCGGGCATCATGGAGAGCTGGCTCTGGCTGATTTCGGTGATTTCGGAGCGGGGGAGGGCGAGGGTTTCGTTGGCGGTGGCGACGGTGACGGAGCGGTCATCCTGTTGTTTCACGATGCCGGTGAGGATGCGGCCATCCTTCAGTTCCAGGGTGGAGGCGCGGTATTCGTTGGGGATGACGGCGTTGGGGTCGATGATGTTCTGGAGGATGTACTCGAGATCGCCGCGGTTGGAGCCGGTGAGGTCGGGGCCGACCCGTCCGCCGACCTCGAACAGGGTGTGGCACTGCTGGCAGACCTTGGCGTAGGCGGCGCGCCCGCGGGTGGCCTCGCCGGGGGTGGAGCCGCCGGCGCGGTAGAGGCGGGTGAAGCGGGCGATCTCGGCCTGCTTGTCGGCGTCGACTTCGCGGAAGGAGCCGTAGACGCGGGTGAGGGCGGCGTCGACGGCAGGGTCCTTGAGGCTGCGCAACTGGCGGAGGACCTCGGCGGTGAGGTCCTTGGTGGAGACGCGTCCGGTCTCCATGGCGGCGAGGAGTTCGCGGGCGTAGGCGGGACGGGAGCCAAGGGTGGAGAGGGCGTCGCGTTTCTCGATGCCGCCGAGGGCGGGGTAGATGGCGAGGATGGCGGGGCCGTTGGCGGGGTTCTCGTAACCGGCGAGGGCGCGGAGGGCAGGGCCGCGGAGGGCGGTATCGCGGAGGAGTTCGCGGAGGGTGTCGCCGAGCGTGGCGTCCCGGGCGCCGACGAGGGCGCGGAGGGCCTCCTGCCGCTGGGCGGTGTCGGCGGCGGGATCCACGAGGAGGGCCCGCAGGGCGTCCCGGGCGGCGGCGGAGCCGAAGGTGAGGCCGAGGCCGCGGGCGAGGCTGCGGACTTCGGCGTGGTCGCTGGCGGCGAGCCGTTTTTCGACGTCGAGCCAGCCGTCGGGTAGCGGGAGATTTTGGCGGCCCTGGGTGGCGTCGCGAAGGCCGCGCAGGACATCGAGTTGAACCTGCGGGTCGCCGGTCCGGCCCAGGAGCGAGACGAGGGAGGCGAGGGCGTCCGCGGCGCGGAGGGGGAGGGCGCCAAGGACGAGGAGGGCCAGGAGGAGGGGTCTCATGGGGAGGGGCATTTTCAGAAATCAGGACACGTAAGGCGGCCATGAACCCCGGACGCAAGGTCGCCGCGTGGGGGCACGCGGCCTACAGCGTGTAGGCCCGGTGCCCTCACCGGGCGAAGCGGTTGCCGGGAGCGGTTCATGGGAAGGGAGGTTTTCCAAAATCCGGACACGTATGGAGACCATGAACCCGAACGATGGAGGGACGGGGGAGTAGGAGTAGGAGTAGGTGTAAGATTATGAGTAAGAGTAAGATTAGGAGTAGGAGTAAGATTAGGAGTAAGATTAGGAGGAGGATTGGGATCCGGGGTGGGAGTCTGGGCTGGGTTTATGAGTAGTCGCGACGGGGTATCCGACCGTGGCTTCCTGGTCGCGGAGCGACCCTTCGAAGGCAGCCGGGGGTTTTCAACCCCCGGAATGGGTTCGTTCGAAAAGCATCCTCGTCGCGGAGCGACGTCCGAAGCCTTCGGCAGGCCTGGCCCTCCCAAGGCAGCCGTGTCGAAGGTCGCTCCGCGACGGGGAACGAAGTTAGGTTGCGACCGGGGCCTGAAGGCCCCGGCTACCCTCGGTCGTCGCTCCGCGACACGCTGCCGGGGCGGACCGGTGCGGGCCGCGGTGAAGGGTGAGACCTCGCGTTGGCAGGGAGCGTTGCGGGTTTCGGGGAACGGACCCGCGGACGGCATGTCGCCACGTGGGGGCATGTGGCCAGCAGCGTGCAGGCCCGGTGCCCTCACCGGGCGGCGCGGTTGCCGTGGGCGGTTCATGGAGAGATCGGTTGCAGGAGGGCTCAGCCGAGGGATTTGCGCCAGCGGGCCAGTTGTTTGCGGACCTCGCGGGTGCCGGGTGCTCCGACGAGTTCGCGGCGGTTCATGGCGGCGGCGAGATCGAAGACGGCGAGCACGTCGTCGCCGAACTCGGTGCTGACGGAGCGGAACTGGTCGAGGGTGAGGCGGTCGAGGGGCGTGCCGGATCGTTCGGCGAGGGCGACGATGGCGCCGACGACGTGATGGGCCTGGCGGAAGGGCATGCCGCGGCGGACGAGGTAGTCGGCGAGGTCGGTGGCAAGGAGCTGGGGGTCGCGCGCGGCGGCGGCGCAGATTTCGGTCTTCACGCGGGTGTTGGCGATCATGGCGCCCATCAGCCGGGTGCAGGCCCGCACGGTGTCGGCGGTGTCGAAGAGGCGTTCCTTGTCCTCCTGCAGGTCACGATTGTAGGTCATGGGGAGGCCCTTGAGCAGGACGAGGAGGGCCACGAGGTTGCCGATGACGCGCCCGGACTTGCCGCGGGTCAGTTCGGCGACGTCGGGGTTCTTCTTCTGCGGCATGAGGGAGGAGCCGGTGGTGTAGGCGTCGGCAATGCGGATGAAGTTGAACTCGCTGGTGGCCCAGAGGATGACGTCCTCGGCGAGTCGGCTGAGGTGCACGGCGAGGAGGGCGGCGGCGGCGCAGAATTCGACGACGAAATCGCGGTCGCTGACGGCGTCCATGGAATTCTGGGTGAGGCGGGCGCGGCCTTTGGCGTCGACGAATCCGAGTTCGCGGGCGGCGAAGTCGCGGTCGAGGGGGAGGGTGCTGCCGGCGAGGGCCCCGGCGCCGAGGGGGCAGACGTTGGCGCGTTCGCGGGCCTGGGCGAGACGTTCGGCGTCGCGGGCAAGCATCTCTACGTAGGCCAGGAGGTGATGGGCGAAGGAGACGGGTTGTCCGCGCTGGAGGTGGGTATAGCCGGGGAGGATGACGGCGGCGTTGGCTTCGGCGAGGGCGAGGAGGGAGCGTTGGAGGTCGGCAAGTTCGCGACCGAGGGCCTCGCTTTCGTCGCGGAGCCAGAGGCGCACGTCGAGGGCCACCTGGTCGTTGCGGGAACGCCCGGTGTGGAGTTTCGCGCCGGCGGGGACGCGCCGGGTGAGTTCGGCCTCGATGTTCATGTGAACATCCTCGAGTTCCGGCTTCCACGCGAAGGTGCCGGCGGCAATTTCCTTTCCGATGTCCTCGAGACCGCGGGCGATGTCGCCGGCCTCCCGCGGGGTCAGCACGCCGATCCGGGCGAGCATGCGGGCCTGGGCGGTGGAGCCGCGGATATCCTGGCGCCAAAGCCGCCAGTCGAAGCTGATGGACTCGGAGAAAGCCGCGACGTCCGCGGCGGGGCCGGACCCGAACCGGCCCGAGCGCGAGACCACGCCGGTGGGCGGGGTGGCAGCAGGGTGGGACGGGGAGGCAGCGGGGCGGGATCGTCGTTTCATGCGCGGCAAGGCGGGATGTTGTTCGGCGGGCCGATGGGGGCCAAGCAATTCCCTTCGGGTTGCGATGCCCGGCGCGGCTTTCGATCACGGGACCTTCCGGGTGCTGGAAGCCGGCGTGGAAAGCTCCGTCCGCGACGACGACATGCCCCGACGGCGTGGCCGGGTGTCCAGGGCGGGGGAGCGCGGAGGGGGCGAAGCCCTAATCAGCCGGGGTGCGGACGTCACGGCAGGCCCGGGGTGGCGGACCGAGCCGACGGCGTCGAGCGAGCGCCCAGACCCCGAGCAAGGTGCCGGTGCAGCCGACGGCCCGGAGGGGTTCCGGCACTGGCGAGAAATCGTTGCGGTCGGCGAAGGCCACTCCGGTGACGCTTTCGAGCCAGGCCTCGTAACCGCCCAGCCAGATCCCGCCGCCGATGGTGCCGAAATCGGATTCGAGCGAGCCGTTGCTAAGTCCGTTACCGGTGAACGTCAGCAGTCCCGCCACGAACAGCGTCCCGTTCGCGTCCTTCACGAAGGCCGGGGCCCCGGAATCGCCGCGGGCATGGACGGATTCCAGATCGTTACCGAGGGTGCGGGAAAGGAACTGGGACGGGGAGGAGGAATAGACATTGAACGCCGGGTCGCCCGCGTACCAGTCGTAGTCGTCCCCCGCTCCGAAATGCGGCGGCGTTTCGCCCGGCACCGGCCCCGAGAGCGTCGGCTCGAAATCGAAGCGGAACACCTCGGGCAGGCCGCTGGCCGGCAGGTCGGTGTCGGGAGTGCCCGACTCCACGAGGTTCGCGCCGACGCGCTTGACGGTGGACGATTCGGCGAGGCTCGCGCCGGCGCTGCCCTCGCCCGAGCGTCCGTAGCCGGTGAAATCGATGCGGAACTTGTCCTTCGTGGGGTCGAGGATTCCCGCGGGCAGGATCGGGTAGGTCGGCACCGCGCCCGGGAGCGACGAGGAGAGCTGGAGCACCGCCAGATCGTCGGCGAACCCCGTGTTGAACCCGGGGAACGACGGATGAATCGTGATGGCCGAGACGGCTCGCGTGACCGCCGCGTTGCCGTTGAACCGGACCGAGACCGTGGTCGGGGAGACAGCCGTGGTGCCCGCGTTCGGGTCCGCGTCCACGCAATGTCCGGAGGTCAGGACGTGGTTGGGCCCGATGGCGAAGCCGGAGCAGAGGCCTGATCCGATGGAGACGCTCGCGACGCCGTAGTACGGCGAGGCGCTCGCGTTGGGGTCGACGCGGTCGGCCGGTTGGTCGCCGGTGGGCACTCCGGCGACCGATCCGGCCATGATCGTCGGGTGATAGGTGAATTCGCCGTCGAAGAAGGTCGCCACGGACGACGCCAGGGAGGCCACCGTCGAGGTGATTCCCGGGCGGCTGGAAGCCGGGTCGGCGAGGGTCGACGGACGCGACGTGGCGCCGGCAGGCCCTGGGGCGAGCAGCCCCCGGGTCAGCCAGTCGTGGTCCTTCAGTCGCTCCCGCACGTCCCGGAAGCCTTCCGCCGGCACCGACATCCCCCATCCCGCGAGCGCGCCGGCCAGCGACACCACGGTTCCCTTCCGCAATTTCATGCTCGCCGCGACGCTCCACCGTCCGGTCCCGAGCCGTCAACGCCGCAGGATCGTCCCGGTTTCCCGCGTGGTGCGGACTGCCCGACTGGGTTTCGCCACGGAGCTACCGAGCACGGGGAGATCGTGAGGCGCCACCGGTTGCGGCGGGTCATTTCCCGGCCGGTCCGGGCTGGGACCGGAATTCGTTTTCGAGTTGGTTCCAGCGCGCGGCCATGGCGCGGACGCGGCGGGGATGGTTCGGGGCGAGGTCCCGGGTTTCGCCGCGGTCCCGGTCGAGACGGTAGAGGGCCCAGGCATTGGTGTCGGGGCGGCGGGCGACGATTTTCCAATCGCCGACGCGGAGGGCGCGGTGATGGTCGTGGTGGAAGAAGAGTTCGTCGCGGCGGACGGCGCCATCGCGGCGGAACGCGGGCACGAGGCTCCGGCCGGGGAGCGGCGGGGCTCCCGGCGCGGCGGGGGTGGCGGAGCCACCGGCGAGTTCGAGCAGGGTGGGAACGAGGTCGATGACGTGTCCGGGATCGCGGCGCCATTCGCCGCGGGCACGGATGCCGGCGGGCCAATGGACGACGAGGGGCGTGGCGATGCCGCCTTCATGGGCCCACGACTTGTGAAGACGCAGGGGGGCATTGGCGGCGGTGGACCAGCCCGGGCCGAGGCAGAGGTAGCTGGGGCCGGAACCGGCGGGGGCGGCGGGGTCGTGGAGGTCGCCACGGATGATTTGTTCGGCGCTCGCACCGTTGTCGGAGGCGAAGAGGATGACGGTGTTGTCCCAGGCGCCCATGGCGCGCACCTGGTCGAGCACGCGCCCGATTTCGCGGTCCATGCGTTCGATCATGGCGGCGTGAATGGCCATCTTGGTGGCCTGGAAGGAGCGCTGGACGTCGGTGAGCACGGACCAGGGGACGGCGCGTCCAACTTCGCCGGGGCCGAGGCGGCGTTGAAGTTCCTCCTCCCGGAGGTTCCAGTAGGGGACGAGGTCGGCGTCGGGGGGGCCGAGGCGCCCGCGGACGATGCCGAGGTCGCGCTGGCGCCGGTAGCGTTGTTCGCGGATGACGTCCCAGCCGACGAGATAACGGTCGCGGCAGCGGTCGATGTCCTCGGCGGGGGCCTGGAGGGGAAAATGGGGGACGGTGAAGGCGAGGTAGGCGAGGAAGGGGCGGGCGGAGTGGTCGCGGGCGTGCTCGCGGAGGCACCCGATGGCGTGATCGGCGAAGGCGGTGGAGGTGTAGTAGGCGGGGCCGTTGGTGGGGATGGGGGGGAGCGGGCGATCGTCCTCGACGAGGCGACGGGGGTGGAAGTTGCGGTCGTGGTCCTCGAGTTCGTAGGAGTGATCGAAGCCGCCGTCGGCATTGACGCGGGGGGCACCGGGGACATGCCATTTGCCGGACTGATAGGAGCGATAGCCGAGGGGACGCAGGCGGTGCGGCAGGGTGGGGGCCCACCTAGGGAGGCGGCCGGAGGGCGGATCCATGCGGATCTGCTGGGCGTAGTAGCCGGTCATGAGGGAGGACCGGGTCGGCCAGCAGCGGGCGGTGTTGTAGAACTGCCGGAACCTCAGGCCATTGGCGGCCAGGCCGTCGAGGTGCGGCGTCCGGATCTCGCCCCCGTAACAGCCGAGATCCGAGAACCCCATGTCATCGGCGAGGATGACCAGGAAGTTGGGGGGCGGCACCGGCGCGGCGGACGCGGGGAGGCGGGTCAGCGCGAGGAGGAATGCCAGGCCGAGGAGCCGCCACGTCTGGTGCGCAGTGTTCATGGGAGGTTCGGAGGGCTACCGGGTTTGGACGCGGAAGATGGCGGAGGGTTCGGTGGCGGGGGACACGAGGGCGGACGCCGCCAGACCGGCCAGGCCGAGCAGGAAGATCCAAGTCCGGCGGAGCGGGAACGGAGCCACGTTGGCGGCCCTTCCCGGGGGTGCTGTCATTCCGCACACGGGTGTGGGCATGAGCATCGGGGCGGGAGGCTGAAGGGAGCGGCTGGCCATGGCCAATCGTAAAACCGATGGCGGCAACCCCCCGGATGCCGGGATGCTTGCCGCTCTCAGCGCGGCGCTCCGCCGGGAGGCAGGTGCACGCGGATCCGGTAGAAACGATGCGCCCCGGGAGCATCGCCGTCCTGGAGGACCTGTTCCCCGCCCTTCCCCACGAAGCTCCCGGCGCTGGACCACGACTCGGGGGAGGCCTCCTCCGCGACTTCCAGCTCGTAGAGCCATCCCTCGTGGGTTTCGAGCTTGAGCTGGAGACCCCGTTCCGAACGAAACGGACCCACCAGATACGGCTGGAAATGATCCTCCGCGTACACCCGCGCCAACCGGGGGCGGCGAACGCCCCAGACCGTGTTGAAGGTGCCGCCGATATAGATTCCACCCGACGCATCGGGCACGATGGGACCAATCCCGTTATCCGAGCGAATGGCGAACCCCGGATCCAGGCGCCCTCCGGCCAGACGCCGCACACCGAACGGCCCGCCGAGGAGGAACCTCCCTTCCCGGTCCCGCGCAATCCTTTGCAGGTCGCCTGTCGGCCTCCCGGTCAGCTCGCGCGCCGGACCCTCGTAAAGAGGTCGCTCCTTCCCGTTCTCGAGAATCATCGTGTCCTGATAGGTCGTGCCGGACGCATCGACGTGACGGAAGCTTCCCACCACCGCGACGGAATGGTCCCCGAAGGCCGCGAACCTCGGGAACGAGTTCTCGGGAAGAAAAACCGAAGCGATGGAGGGATCGACCCAACCCGAGGGAAGCAGGTAGCGAACGCGGAGGCGGGACGAGAAATCCTCCGACCCGACCGTGGTCACCACACAGAGGCGTTGATCGCCCAGAGGGATCAACTCCCGGATGGACTCGTCGGAACCGAGGAACTCCGGCGCGTGCGCATCCGGACGTCCGTCGGTTCCGAGTCGAGCCAGGGTCAGGGGCTCCGCGGACCCGCTGACCAGGAAGCGTGCCAAGACCAGGTACCCCCCGTCGGCGAGTTCCACGATGTCGCGGACGTCCGCGTGGGTGGGGAGCTCGGCGTCGAAGGTCGGATCCACCCGGAAATCCGGCAGCAGCCGCGCGATGCCGACGCGCGCTGCCCCGCCGGGTGATCGGAACCAGCCGGACCCTCCGACCATGATCCGACCGTCCCGGTTCGTGCGGACGACGCTCACGCGAAAGGTGGCGAACACGGCATCGGCGGTCTTCGGGTCGATGCCACCCTTGGCATCCAGGACGACGAGCGAGCCCGCCGGCTTGTTGCCGAACCTGCGGAAGAAACCCGCGACGACCATCCGCTCGCCGGACAGCGGCACGAGCACGCCGACGTAGGTTCCCGCCCCGACCGGTCCGCCTCCGAAATCCACCGTCAGGTCCGGCCAGCCCGCCAGCGCGAGGGTGGGCTCCACCACCAGTTGAACCGGAGGTCCGACCAGCACCTGGTTGGTGGCGGCGATGCGCAGCGAGTAGACGCCGTTGTGCGCGATGTGGAGGTCCGGGAAGGCGAGGTGCGCGTTGGTCGCGCCCGGGAGCGCCGCGCCGTTCTGGTACCACTGCAACGCACTTCCCGGCGGGCAGCGCACGATGGGATCGAGGTTGTGCGACGACCCGACCCGGGTGTTGCCGCCGGTCGCGTCGCGCAGGATTCGCGGCTTCACGTTGTCACTCGCGCCACCCTGGAGAAGGGCGACGAAGCCCTCTCTCTTCCCCGAGCGGATGGAGGAGCCGGCGACCAGAGCCGCGCCGTTCTCCCGCAGACCCGCGATCCGAACCGTGGGATCCGGTGGCAGGTCCGCCACGTATCCGGAATCCAGCGAGCCGTCCGCCCGAAGCCGGGCCAGTCGATCCCGGTGCATCCCATCCACATGGGAGAATCCTCCCACGATGAGCGCCGAGCCATCCGGGCATGGCCAGACTTGGTTGACGTCACCGTCGATGGATCGGACCTGGAACGACCGGTCGACCCGACCGGATTTCGACAGCCTGGCCACGTTGGCGGAGGTGTGGTCGGCCACGCGCTGGAACAGCCCGCCGACCCAGACCTGATCTTCCATTCCCGTGGCGGCGCACCAGACGTTCGGGACCTGGGACCAGACCGTGCGCACCGGGTCCGGGACGAAGTCCGGATCGAGGCTGCCATCCTCCAGCAGCTGCGCCAGGCCGTGCCGTCCCGGGAGTTGCGCGCAGTCGATTTGTCCGGCCACGAGCAGCCGGTTGCCGGGGCGCTCGACCATGGCCTTGAAGGTGCACCACCCGCCTTTGGGGAATCCGAGGATCTCCGCGGTCACCTCGCCGGTGGCACTCAACCGAACCAGAGAGACGGTGGCGCTTCCCGTCCGGGTGCCTTGTACCAGGACGCTTCCCCGCGCCTCGAGGCGGAACGCACCGACCGAGGCGAACTTCCCGCGCGTATCGAAGCCGGGGTCGGGACCGCCATCCGGCCTCAGTCGTTCGAGCAATCCCCGGTCCTTCGGCGGCGCCGCCGCGCGACTCCATGCCGACCAGTAAAGCGCTCCGTCGGCGTCCACCTGAACGGCCTGCGGTTCGTAGCTGGGGTCGCGGTGCGCCGGCGCCCGAAACCCTGGGTCCCGTCGGCCGTCCGGGAGAAAACGGATCGCAAGCGGAACCGTCACGCCCGAGTATCGAGGAGTTTCCGTCAGGACGTAAACCGATCCGTCGGCGGCGAGCGCCGCATCGATCGGATGCTCGCCGGGCGCCAATCGCGCATCGAACGCGGGATCCCGGTCCCCCGGGTCCGCCCGGGCCGGAAGCCGGGAGATGAGTGCGACGACCGCAAGAGCGCAACACCAGGCAGCCCGACGAAGCGGTGCGGTCCGGAATGGCACTTCGGTGAACATGGTGAGCCGGGCAGTGAGCGGGCCGGCCCGATCGACGGGCGTTGCATCGCCGGGTTACCAGGCGCGCTCGATGGACCGGCGTGTCCAGAGGAACTCGAACATGTTGCCCTCGTGGGGCTGGTCCCAGGAGATCTTCATGGTGGAGACGGGCCCGATGTTGAGGCGTTCGATTTCGGGGAAGGCCTCGAGACGGGCGATCAGCGCGGGGTCCTTGGTGATGGCGGTGCAGGCGAGGGTGTACCCGATGCGTTGGAGCACCTGGTCGGGCGGGCAGGTGACGACGCTGGCGTACGGGCAGAGGAATTCGCGGTTCGCGAGCGGATGGTCGAAGGAATCGCAGCGGACGATGGTGGGACGCACGTAGGTCCCGCCTTCGAACACGACCTTGCGCGGTCCCTGGCGGTACCGGGCGGTGACGTCTTCGGCGCCCGGGGTTTTGAGGCCGTCGTCGATCTGGGCATCGATGAAGTCGGCCATCTTCGGATTGGCGAAGCCGGAGAGGCGGGCGTCGGGGTCGTCGGGGCGGGCGGGGGCGACGGGGCCGAGGCGCTGGGCGAGGGCGTCGGCGATTTCGGCGGCATGGCGGGGGACGACGACGGCGGAGGCGTTGATGCAGGAGCGGCCGCCGTTGTCGGCGATGGCGGAGACCTTGACGTCGAGGTAATCGCGCCAGTTCTCGATGCAATCCTCGCCGACGAGGATCTTGCTCCAGCCGGGGCCGTGGATCTGGATGCCGGGGTTGGAGGCGTACTGCTGGGTGGTGGATTTGTCGCCGAAGATGAGGGCGCGTCCGCAGCCGTTGAGGATGGTGGCGGCGCCGTCGTGGTCGGTGGGGTAGAACCCGAAGGCCTCGGGGGGCGCGCCGGCGGCGAGGAAGGCCTGGATGAGGCGGTAGGGGGTCCAGGGTTCCTCCTTGCCGGGCTTGATGACGACGGGGGTCTTGAGGGAGATGGCCGGGATCCAGAGGGAGTTCACCGCCGGCGAGTTGCTGGGCATGACGAGCCCGAGGGCCTGGCAGGTGGGCATGAAGCTGAGCTTTGTGTCGAACTGCTCGCCATAGCCGCGGTCGAGGATCGCGAGGTCCAATCCGCGAGAGAGCCCGTTGAGGACGAACGCCATGTGCGTCAGGGCGAAATGGACCTTGTCCATGTTGCGGCGGACCATGACGTGGGGCAGGCCGCTGGTGAGGCTGAGGGTGCGGACGTAGTCGTCGGGGGACTGGGTGTGGCCCTGGTCGCCGAGGGGCAGATTGCCCTTCAGGAACCACTCGCCGGCGCGTTTGGAGATCTCGATCAGTTCGGACACGGTCAGGGAGCGGAGGGCGGCGCGGGCGGACGCGATCCGGGCCATGTCGCGTTTGACGATGCCGCCGTTCACCTGGGACACGTGGGCGAGCACTTCGCCGGTACGGTGGTCCTTGATCTCGGTCTTCTCGAGGGACTCGTAGGCGCGTCCGAGGCGCAGGGCGGGAAGGTGGGGGAGCTGGCTCATGAACGGGAAGGGGCTGGTGGGGCGTGCGGGTGTTGGAGATCGGGCTCGGTCGGTCGATCCGATTCGCCGCGCGTCGGGCCGCGGGACAAATCGTACGTGTGCGGAGTATACGGAGTCGGCGCCGGCGTGCCAGCGGGAGTTCGGGGGCACGGCAGGGCAGGCGCATCCGGGAGGCCACCGGACGGGGAAGGCCCCCACGCCCCGGGGCCGGCGGAGATGCCCGTTGATCGGGAACCCGCTCCAACGGGACGCGGCGTGAACGCCGCGGTCCGGGTGGTCACGGCGGCGCCGCCACCCCATCCCTCCCGCACCGGCGTGCGCGGGGTGGCCGGTAAAACTCCGCTTTCGTTCTGGCGCGGACGCGGCATCTTCGGAGCGAACACCGCCTCCGACCGCCCCGCACACTCCATGAACGTTCCCTTGAATTCCACGCATCGTCTGCTCCTGCTCGGAATGCTCGGTCTGCTGGGCCAGCCGGGGGCCGCCGGGGCCGCCGGCCCCGCCCCGGCGGACGAGCCTTCGGCCCATCGCCAACTGCCCCGCGCCATGCACGGGGAGATGAAGGATCGCCCGCGGATCGCCGTGGGACAGTCCGGTGCGGATCTGAACGGAACGGACCAGCGGGTATTGCAGGCGGCGGTGGATTACGTGGCGGGGTTGGGGGGCGGGACGGTGGAAATCGGCGCGGGCGAGTTCCGGATGCGCGACTCGCTGCACCTGCGTCCGAACGTGACGGTGCGGGGGCAGGGGTCGAAGACGATTCTGAAGAAGGCCCGGGGCACGGCCTCGCCGCTGCTGCTGGACGGGGATTACGGCGAGGAACAGGTGACGTTGCGGACGGCGGACGGGTTCGCGGTCGGCGACGGCATCGCGATCTGGGACAAGGGAGCCGGTGGTTTTCACACCACCGTGGCACGGATCACGGGTCGAAACGGATCCACGTTCTCGCTGAGCCGCCCGCTGAACGCGGACTGCATGGTGGCCAACGGGGCGCAGGCCGCGACGGTGTTCCCGGTCGTGAGCGGGTATGACGCCGAGGGCGCAGTGCTCGAGGATCTGGTGATCGACGGAAACCGGGCGGAGAACATCCACCTCAACGGCTGTCGCGGGGCGGGGATCTTCCTCTATCGATCCCATGGCGCGATTCTCGCGCGGTGCGTGGTCCGCAGTTACAACGGCGATGGCGTCAGCTTCCAGCAAAGCAACGATGTCCGCGTGGAGGACTGCGTGGCGGAGGGAAACGCCTCGCTCGGGTTCCACCCCGGCTCGGGCTCCCAGCGGCCCCAGGTCCGGAACAGCATCGCGCAGAGGAACGGCGAGGACGGTCTGTTCCTGTGCTGGCGCGTGAAGAACGGCGTCTTCGAGGGCAACCGGCTTCTGGACAACGGGCGGTTCGGCATCTCCATCGGGCACAAGGACACCGACAATCTGCTGCGCAAGAACTGGGTCGTCGGCAACGGCGAGGACGGGATCTTCTTCCGCAACGAGTCGGAGGGCATGGCCGGACACCGGAACCGGATCGAGGAGAACGTCATCGAAAACAACGGCGCCAAGGCCGCCGCGGCGGGCATCCGGGTCCGGGGCGAGACCGGGGATCTGGTGTTCAAGGACAACGTCATTCGCGACACCCGCCCCGCCGGGGAACGCCGGCAGACGACCGGCATCCGCATCGAGGAGCAGGCCGGAACCGTGGCGTCCGAGGGCAATCGGATCGAGGCGGAGACGTCGGTGGATGACCGGCGCGCGGGCGGCGGGAAGTAGGGCCGTGGGGCGGGTCGGGGGGCCCCTCCCTGCCGGACCGGCGGGGTGCGGGCAGGGCCCGGTGCTTAGACGAGAAACGGGATCCAGAGCACGTTCACCCAGACGGCCGCGAGGAGGTCGTCGGCGAGGATGCCCCAGCCGCCGACGAACCGCTGGGCCTGGCGAACCGGCCAGGGTTTCCAGACGTCGAAGAGGCGGAAGGCGAGGAATCCCACGGGCACGATCCAGAGCGGGGATCGGCCGAGAAACTCCGCGAGGTTCGGGAAGGTCGTTGCCGGTCCGGGCAGGGGCCGGAAGAGCGGCAGGAGAAAGCAACAGGGGACGGCCACGATCTCGTCGAGGACGACGCTGCCGGGGTCGTGTCGGCCCAGGAGCCTTTCGGCGCGGCCGCAGGCCCAGACGGCGACGGGGAGCGAGGCGAGGAGTCCGGCCAGGAACGGGGCGGGGTGGCCGGGAAGGAGGAGGAGGGCGAGCCAGAGCAGGCCGACGAGGGAGCCGAAGGTGCCGGGGGCCCGGGCAGCCAGGCCCGAACCGAACCCCTGGGCCAGGACGAGGGCGAGTCGATCCAGGGGGGGGCGGGCGGGTCGGAGGGCGTTCACAGGTCGCGCAGGAAGACCGCGCGATTGCGCGAAAGGTAGATCGAACCGGAGAGCAGGGTGAGGACGACCGCCGTCCAGCGCGAAAGTTCGGTGAACCAGACGATCCAGGGACCCCCGATCCGGAATTCGAAGACAGCGTGGGCCCAGGCGCCCCAGGTCGGGTAGGCGAGGGAGCAGAGGATGGCGACGATGCAGCCGATCTGGGAGACGGTCTTGTGCTTGCCGAAACCCTCCGCCGCGAGGACGAGGTTCTGGGAGGCCGCCAGCATCCGGAGGCCGGTGATGGCCAGTTCGCGGGTGACGATGACGATGACCATCCAGGCCGGCATCCACCGAAGTTCCACGAACGCGATGAAGGCGGAGCAAACCAGGATCTTGTCCGCCAACGGGTCCATGAGGATGCCGAAATTCGTGATCAGGCCGTGTTTGCGGGCCAGGGTGCCGTCGAAATAGTCGGTGATGCTCGCGGCCGTGAACAGGACCAGGGCCACGGTGTGGTGGAACGGGAACGGCACCAGCAGGGCACCGAGGAACAGCACCGTGAGCCCGAGGCGCGAAACCGTCAGTTGGTTCGGCAGGTTCATCGGGCAATTTCGGGTCGGTGCTGGTTCATGAATCTCCGCGGTTTGGGCGGCCCGTTGTCGGTTTTTTTGGAGCCGGATGCAAGGGAACGAGAATCCAAAACGAGATTTCGGCTTGCGAAGAGAGGCGTCCAGCAGCTAAAGCGCCGCCGGCAGTTGGAATCCGGGAGTGCCACTTTTCCCCCGCGGCACTTCCCCTCACTTCCGGTGATGAATCCCCAAAAACACTCCGCACGCCCGAAAAAGGCCTCGCCCGGCCCGGCCCCGGCCCCTTCATCGCCCTCCGCGCCGGCGCCTCAGTCGCCGGACGCCAAGCCGTCCGCGCCGCCCAAGGCCAAGGCCAAGGCTCCGGAGCCCGTCCCCAAGCGAACCCCCGGGGCGGTGCCTCCACCCAAGGCGTCCGCGGCCCCGACCCCGCCGCCCCCGGCGTCGGCTCCGGCTCCGGCTCCGGCTCCACGGCCGGCTCCACGGCCGGCTCCCCGGGCTGCTCCGCCGGCCGGCGCGGCGGCAAAGCCGGCGCCCGGCGCCAAGCCGCCCCCGGTGACCGTGACCGCCCGGAAGAAGGCCGTCGTTCCCGTGGTCGTGCCTCTCTCGAAACCCCGGACCGCGACCCGCCCCCCGGCGCCCGCCCAGGGACAGATCAAGGCCAGGATTCAGCCCAAGCCCAAGGTGCCCGCCAAGGAATCGCCTGCCCGCGGAACCTCGGCGAAGCCTCCGGTTTCCGTCGCGGCGTCCCGGGGGGGCTCGGCGCCGTCCGGTGCGGTGGTTTCCACGGTCGCCTCCGCCAGGTCCGCCGGGAAGGCGGGCGGGAAGGCCGTGGTGGCTCCGGGTGCGTCGGCGCCGGCGCCGGTCAGGACCGCCGCGGTGGCTCCTCCCGTTTCCCCTCCGAGGCGCGGGGCTCCCGGGCTGCCGGCGGCCCCGGCTCCGGCGATTCTGCTCGAGGGCGACGCCGGAGGACCGGGAGTCGGAGCGGGGGGCGGTCCGGGGGAACGCTTTGCTCTCCGGGCACCGGCCCGGCGCCAGACCCCGGTGCCGGCGCCCCCCGCCTTGCCGTCGTCCTACGGGACGGGGCGATTGATCCTGATGGCCCGGGATCCGCACTGGTTGTACGCGCATTGGGATTTGTCGGCTCCACAGCGGGAGGCCGCGGCCAAGGCGTCCGCCCGCGGCGAATGGGTGCTGCGGGTATTGGATGGCGAGGGCCGGGTCGTGGCGGAGGAGCGTCCGCCGACGGAGGCGCGCAGCTGGTTCGTGCACGTGGCGCGGGCCGGGGCGCGGTACCGGGCTGAGCTGGGGACTCGGCGAGCGGGGGGCGAATGGGGTGTCGTCGTGAGTTCGGAGGAGACGCTGACGCCCGCGGAGGAGGTCTCGGGCGAGGGTTGGGTGCGATTCGAGACGTTGCCCCCGGAGGTTCCGTTGGCGGTCCTGGTGAAGCTGGTGACGGAGGCGTTGCCGGAGCATCCGCCCCTCCTGGAAGCCATCGCCGAGCTGCGGGCCGAAGGATGGCCCGGGCTGCCTGCCCTGCACGGGGCGGAACCCGGTCCATGGAGTCCCGAGCAGGAGCAGGCCCTGGCGGGAGTCCTGAGCACGGATGCCACGCGGCGCGTCTGGTTCGGATCCCTCGAAATCACGGAACTGGTGCGCCGGCAGTGGTTGCGGGATCTCTCGTTGTCTTCGACCGAGTGGGCCCTGGGCGAGCAACCCGGGGGGATCGACCGGGGACCGGGAGGCGCCGGCGGACCGGGCAGCGTCACGAGCCCGACGGGAGGGCCGGGTGGGGAAGCGGCGGGTGGTCCGCGAGACTTCTGGTTCAACGTAAACGTCGAGTTGATCGTGTACGGGGCGACGGACCCGAACGCGACGGTCACGGTGGGGGAGCGGCCGATCCGGCTGAGACCGGACGGTACGTTCAGCTACCGGTTCTCGCTGCCGGACGGGGAGTACGGTTTGCCGTTGCGGGCGGTGTCGCCGGACGCCGCCGAGACGCGGGTGGCGGAACTGGGGTTCCGGCGGAGCAGCGCGTACCGGGGCGAGGTGGGGGTGCATCCGCAGGAGCGGGGATTGCGCGTGCCCGGGGTGGAGAGCGTGGGCTAGGGGGGCGATTTCCGTCATGCGCGGCCACGTTGCCCTCATCCTGCACGGCCACCTGCCGTTCGTGCGCCATCCGGAGCACGAGCGGTTCCTCGAGGAATCGTGGTTCTACGAGGCCGTCACCGAATGCTACCTGCCGTTGCTCGGGGTGGCGCGGGCCTGGCGTCGCGAGGGCGTGCGGGCGCGCCTGACGCTGACGCTGAGCCCGACCCTCTGCGCCATGCTCGGCGACGCTCTGTTGCGCCGCCGGTACCAGGTTCGGCTCGAGGCGCTGCTCGACCTGGCCCGGCACGAGGTCTTCCGGACCCATTGGGAACCCGGCTTTCGCGAACTGGCCGCGTTCTACCTGGGCCGGCTCGAGGCCCTGCGGAAACTCTGGCTCGAGTGCGAGGGCGATCTGATCCGGGCCTTCCGCGAGCTCCAGGACGCCGGAATCCTCGAGATCATCACGACGGCCGCGACGCATGCCCTCCTGCCCCTGCTGCGCGGGCATCCGACGTCGATCCGCGGGCAGATCCTCACCGCGCGGGACGATTACCGGCGCTGCTTCGGGCAGGAGCCCCGGGGGATCTGGCTGCCGGAATGCGCGTTTTTTCCGGGATTGGACGAGTTCCTGCTGGAGGCGGGGTTGCGGTGGTTCGTGGTCGATGCCCACGGTCTGCGGCACGCCTCGCCGCGCCCCCGCTACGGTTCGTTCGCACCCGTCTACACGCCGCACGGCCTCGCCGCGTTCGGGCGGGATCTCGAGTCCGCCCAGCAGGTCTGGAGCCGGCAGGCGGGTTATCCGGGCGATCCGCGCTACCGCGATTTCTACCGGGATATCGGCTTCGACCTCGAGTTCGAGTACGTCCGTCCCGCCCTGCCCTCGCCGGAGTTGCGCGGGTTCACCGGGATCAAGTACCACCGCATCGCCCGGACGGCGGGCGGGGAAAAGCAGGTGTACGACCGGGCGGCAGCGTTGGCGGCGGCGACGGGGCATGCCGAGCATTTTCTGGCCGCGCGCACCGAGCAGCTGCACCGGCTCGAGGGCATCCTGGATCGGACGGCGATCCTGACCTGCCCGTATGACGCCGAGTTGTTCGGGCATTGGTGGTACGAGGGACCGGAGTTCCTGGATGCCCTGGTCCGCCGGGCGGCGGCGTCCGAGGCCTCGGGCCTCGTGTTGGCGACACCCACGGAATACCTCAAGGAGCACCCGACGCAGCAGATCTCCATGCCCGCGGAATCGTCGTGGGGCGAGGAGGGGTATTTCCGGGTCTGGCTGAACGAGACGAACGAATGGATCGTGCCGCACCTGGACGCCGCGATGCAGCGGATGACGGCCCTGGCACGGCGTTTCGCGGAGCCGGCCCCCCTGGTGCGCCGGGCCTTGAACCAGGCGGCGCGGGAACTCCTCCTGGCGCAGTCGAGCGACTGGCCGTTCATCATGCGGACGGGAACCAGTCCCGAGTATGCGCGGGATCGCGTCACGAACCACCTGCTCCGCTTCATCGAGATCCACGACCAACTGACGGCCACCGTGGTGGACGAGCGGCGCATCTCGGAGTTGGAAGCCATCGATAACCCGTTCCCGGACGTGGACTTCCGAAACTGGGCGTGATCCGCGTGGGAGGGCGGGCGGGGACGGAGTCCGGCCCGTGACTGGGATGTGGATGCCAAGAAAGGGCCGGGTTTTGGCAGTTAAGTGCTTGTGGCGGCAACGGGGTGGAGAGTAAGCAGGTTCAGCCCCATGAGTGGCCTGCGGTGGTCTCGGTCGACGGACGGTTTGCCTCGCCGACGCGCGCTGGAAGAAGGTTCGCGCCGAGGGACGTCGAAGGGACGGAACAGGCTGCCGGGGCACTGGTTGCCATCGGTCGAGATTCTTTAGGACCATGAACCCATGCCCCGCCGAGTTTGTGTCCCGCGGCACCGCCGCCGTGCGACGGCACCTAGGAAAGATCGCGATCCTGGCCCTGGCCGGCTGGGTGGCCGCCATCGCCGTGTCCTGCGCGACGACCAGTCAGCGCCACGTGGTGATGCCGCCGGCCATGCCGGGCGCCACCTACGTGGGATCGGATGCCTGCGACCAGTGCCACGACCAGATCGCCAAGGATTTCCCCACCTCCTCCCATTTCCGGCTGACCGCGGCGGGTTCGAACGCGATGAACGTCGGTTGCGAGATCTGCCATGGACCCGCGAGCGTGCATGTGGAAAGCGGCGGCGCGGCGCGGACCCTGGTGCATCCGGACAAGAACCCGGAGGCCTGTTTCCAGTGCCACACCCATCTGCGCGCGGAGTTTTCGCTGCCGAACCGGCATCCCCTGCAGGACGGGCACATCGGCTGCAGCGCGTGCCATGAACCGCACCGGGGCGACGCGCATCGGGCCGGGGGAACGGCGTTGCTGTCCGAGAACGAGCTCTGCCTGAAGTGCCATCAGAACCAGCGGGGACCGCACATCTTCGAGCACGAAGCCATGCGGGAGGGTTGCACCACCTGCCACCGTCCGCACGGTTCGGTGAACCGGAAGCTCCTGACGGAACGCAACGCGATCCTCTGCCTGAAATGTCATTTCCAGCAGCAGGGTCCGGGAGGATCCATCTACATCGGAGGCTACGACCATACCGCCGCCCAGGCCCTTTCCCGCGGAACCTGCTGGAGCGCCGGTTGCCACGAGGCCGTGCACGGTTCCCAGATCAGTTCCTCCCTGCGCTTCTGATTCCTCCTCCGCCCTGCCATGAATAAACCGCTGCAACCCGCGTCGATCCAGCCGCCGAAGTTCGGTACGGCGTGTTTCGCGACCCTGCTCGCCGGTCTGATGGCTCTGGGCTTGCCCGCCCTCGGAGCCGAGGAGAAACCCAACGTGGAGGCACCGCCGGCCGATTCGAAGGGCGAGGCCGCGGCCAAACCCGGGGAGACCCCGGAGGAAACCAAGGAAGAAGCCAAGGAGGAAACCAAGGAAGAGGCTGAGAAACCAGCCGAGGAAGCGCCGGCCGAGGACCCCGCAGCGGAAGCCGCCCCGGGAGATTTTCGGAACTGGTTCAACGTGTCGGTCGGGGGCCTGATCATCGATGGCGACAAGGGGGCCGCCCAGCGGCGGTTCGGGCTGCCCGGTTCCGCGTTCGGGGGCGTCGAGGAGTTCCATTTCGAAAAGGACGTCAGCAAGACGGCCATCTTCAAGCTCGACGGACGGGGCATCTTCGACAACGAGGACTACCGCCTGAAGCTCGAGTACAACGACTCGGATCGCGGCTTCGTCCGGGGCGGGGTCGAGCAGTCCCGCAGCTTCTACGATTCCACCGGCGGCTGGTACCCCGGCGGAAACCAGTGGTTCGACCTGTTCGGCGATCCGTTCGAAACGGTGCGGGGCACCGCGTTCTTCGAGGCCGGTTTGCGCAAGCCCGGAATTCCCGAGTTCACGGTCCGCTACGAGCACCGGTACCGGGACGGAATGAAGGATTCCACGATCTGGGGGGATTCGCGCCTGACCGGCAGCGGGGTGCTGCGGGCGTTCCTGCCCGCGGCGATGCGGATCGACGAGACATCCGACGTCATCTCCTTCGATGTCCGGCACACGGTGGGCAAGGCGACGTTCGGCGGGGCGTTCAGCTACCAGCACGACGACGCGGAGAACGCGCGCCTGATCTGGCGGCGGCCGGGCGAAACCTCGGAGCGCAAGGTGACGCAGACCGAGCGGGTCGAGCGCGACGTGTACAGCGCGCGCGCGTTCGTGGACACCGTCTTCAACGACAAGGTCCGCCTGAGCAGCGCCTACCTGTTTACCACCCTCGATACCATCGTGAGCGGAAGCCGGATCCTCGGCTCGGATTACGACCCGGTGTACGACCCGGTCAACGCGCGGCGCGGAGACCCCGGCTTCGTGAATCTCGCCGGAGTGAGCCAGCTCGATCAGCACGTGTGGAACGTCAATCTCCGCTGGGCGCCGTTGCCTCATCTCACCGTGATTCCGGCCTTCCGGATCGAGAACCAGGTCATGGATGGCGCCAGCACCTGGCTCGACACGACCATCGCGCCGGACGTCGCCTCCGCCGGCTCCAGCTCGCGCGACATGCTCGATCTCTCGCAGCAGCTCGAGGTCCGGTACACGGGCGTGACCAACGTGGTGGTCTATGCCCGCGGTGACTGGGTCGAGGGCGACGGCAACGTGCTCGAACAGGGGCCATCGGCATGGCGCGGCCCGGACTTCCGGCGGGACTCCGATTTCGACCGGTTCTCGCAGAAGTACACCGCGGGCGCCCACTGGTACCCGCTGCGGCAGGTGAACCTCCACGCGCAGTACTATCGGAAGATGCGGGACAACCGGTACGACGCGACTCCGGCCGCGCTGGCAGCCGGGCCGGATCGATATCCCGGCTTCATCGAGGCCCATGATTTCACCACCGACGACGTCAACTTCCGGGTCACCTGGCGGCCCGTCGAGAAACTGACGCTGACGACCCGCTACGACTACCAGCTCAGCACCATCGACCTGACCGGTGCCGGGCTGGCCGAGCAGGAAGCGTCCCGGCGCCGGGCGCACATCCTCGGGCAAACGCTGACCTGGACGCCGCTGACCCGGCTTTACGTGCAGCCGGGCGTCAATTACGTGCTCGATACGACGGAATCGCCGGCCTCCGCCGTGGGCGGGACGGGTGCGGTCGTCGCCGACGCCGTCAACGACTACGTCAATGTGACCTGTACCGTCGGCCTGGTGCTGGATGACCGGACGGATCTTCAAGCTCAATACAGCTACTATCTTGCCGATAACTTCGACGAGCGCCTCGCCGCGAACTCGATGCCCTACGGCGCCGGGTCGGAAGAGCACGGCATTTTCGCGTCGGTGATCCGCCGGATCAGCCCGCGGCTGCGGATGACGCTGCGGTACGGGTACTTCACGAGCCACAGCGGCATGTCGGGCGGGTTCGACGACTACGACGCGCATCTGATCTATACCTCGGCCCAATACCTGTTCTAAGCCCGGCTCATATCCTGCATCACACCGAATGCCGCCCCGCTTCCCTCCGTCATTCCCAATGGAGAGATTCCAGAAACAACCATGAAAAAAACCATCCTAGCCTCGATCATCACCCTCGCCCTGTCGGTTCCGCTGTTCGCCGACGACGCCGCCGTGGCCGCCAATTACACCAAGCACTGCGCCTCCTGCCATGGCAAGGACGGCAAGGGCCTGACCACCATGGGTAAGAAGGTGGGTGCCAAGGACTTCACCGATGCCAAGATGTGGGCTGACGTGAAGGACGACGTGGCCC
This sequence comes from uncultured Verrucomicrobiota bacterium, assembly GCA_964608505.1. Lineage (GTDB taxonomy): Bacteria > Verrucomicrobiota > Verrucomicrobiia > Limisphaerales > CAIMTB01 > CAIMTB01. Next base: position 28,296 of record CAZSOV010000007.1, on the reverse strand, counting down.
TCAAGAACCTGAAGGAAGGCGTCAAGAAGGACGGCAAGGAAATCAAGAAGCCCTTCGCCGGCAAGATCAGCGAGGACGAGATGAAGGCGCTGATCGCCTACTCCAAGAAGTTCAAGAAGTAGGATTCGCGAGGGCGCGGCCCCGCGCCCTGCCTTCATGATCCACGACGAACGGGGTCGGCTGCCCGCTGGCGGTGGCCGGCCCCGTCTGCGGTTCCCCGCCCGGGGAGCCGGACGCCTCCCGATCCGCCAGCACCAGCCCCCGATCCCGTATGCCCCCCATCTCCGCCGTGCGTAACCGTTTCTTCCGGAACTGGCTGAGTGCTGCCGGCGCGATCCTCGCCACCGCGGCGTTCTTCGCGTTCCTGCTGCTCTTCGCCATCGACATCTTTGCCCGGCAGGCGAACCCCTACGTCGGCATCCTGGCCTACATCGTCGCCCCCGCCTTCTTCTTCGGCGGCACGATCATGATGTTCTGGGGCCTGCGCATCCAGCGGCTTCATCAGGCCAAGGGCACCGGCGTTCCCCATCCGCTGGTGATCGACCTCACGCGCGAGAAGGACCGGCGCATCATGCAGTTCTTCGTCGGCGGCGCCGTCGCCTTCCTCCTCGTCACGGCCATCGGCGTCACCCAGACCTATCACTACACCGAATCCACCCAGTTCTGCGGCGAAACCTGCCACGGCCCAATGCACCCCGAAAACACGACCTATCTGACCTCGCCCCACGCGCGGGTCGGTTGCGTCGAGTGCCATGTCGGCGAAGGCGCCAAATACTACGTGCAGGCCAAGCTCAACGGCGTCCATCAGCTCATCGCCACGTTCGCCAACAATTACAACCGCCCCATCGAGACCCCCATCAAGAACCTGCGCCCCGCCCAGGATACCTGCGAACACTGCCACTGGCCCGAGAAACTCTCCGGCAACCTGGAGCGGACCTACCGGCACTTCCTGTCCGACGAGGCCAACACCCCCTTTACCGTCCGCATGCTGCTCATGGTGGGAGCCTCCGACGTCCATCCGACCCAGCCGAACGGCATCCATTGGCACATCAATCTGACCAACAAGGTCGAGTACTTCGCGAGCGATCCCAAGCGCCAGGTTATTCCCTGGGTGCGCGTGACGCACGGCGACGGCACGGCCACCGTCTATCGCTCTCCGGAATTCAAGGACGAGCCGCCCATCGCCGAGATCCGGCGCATGGACTGCCTCGATTGTCACAACCGCCCCGCCCACCGCTATCGGACCCCCAACGAATCCGTCGATCTCATGATGGCCTCGGGCCGGATGGACACGAGCATCCCGTGGCTGAAGTCGAACGTGGTCGCCATTCTCACGGCGAAGTACGAGACGGACACGGAGGCGATGCAGAAAATCGGCGACCATCTGCGCGGCGTCTACAAGGGCCATGCCAAGGCCGAGGAGGTCGTCGCCTCCGCCCAGCAGATCTACCGCGAGAGCTTCTTCCCCACCATGAAGGCCGATTGGCGGGCGTATCCCGACAACAAGGGCCACAAGGAGTGGCCGGGTTGCTTCCGCTGCCACGACGGCCTGCACAAGACGACCGACGGCAAACGGGCCATCGGCGGCAGCGACTGCAATTCCTGCCATGTCATCTTCGCGCAGGGCTCCACCCCGGACGATCTCAAAAAGCTCAGCGCCGAGGGCCACACGTTCTTCCACATCGACGCCGAGTATTCGGATCTCTCCTGCAACAACTGCCATACCGGCGGTCCGATCCGCGAATAACCGGGCCCCTCCCGGGCCCCGAGGCGGGCCCGGAGCGGGCACGGCGATTGGGGCGCGGGGCTTCAGAATAGGGTGCCCTTATCTTGTGGCGACCTTCCGCGCGGAACGCGCCGGAAAACGGCAAGCCGTCCGGCATCCCCCCCGCACTGCCGTCGGATGCGGGGTGGCTCCTGATCGTGCAACGGGTTGATTGGAAGTGCTTTGGTCGCCCCGGCGCGGTGGCAGGGGGCCGGTGGAAGCGCGTCCGGATGACGCATTCGAGTGACTTGCCAACCTAACCCTTTCTTGGTCTCATAGGCCAAGAATGGTGCAGAAGAAATACTGGAAGGCTGGCAGCAGAATCGAGTTCACTAATGCTGGTTGCCAGCCCCGCGGGGAACGAATGAGTGCAGTAGTCCAAATCATCGGTGCAGCTGCCGGTGAAGGTTCGCTCCCCGACCGCTTGGCGATCCTCGGCCCGAAGTCGTTGCAGTTCTCGACCCAAAGCATCCCATGAAACCAGCCAACCTAGCCCCAGGAGCGTTGTTCAGATGGGCGGCGTTCGCCGCATTACTTGCCGCACCGATGGTGCTGCGCGCCGCCGAATCCGCGGCGCCCGCCGCCAAGGAGACGTTGCCGGCCAACTCCAAACTTTTTCACGCGTGGGCCGGCGGCGTCGACCCGCGCCCGGTCATTCATTCGATCAAGAAGGACGATTCGGCGGCGGACAAGCTGATGCTGCATTGGGGCGGGCTCAATGGGCCGTACAAGGTCCAAGGCAGCGCCGCGGCGGCGGGAGCCCCGTGGGCGGACGTGGGTTCCGCGACGGCGGGGAACTCGCTGTCGATCGCCCCGGAAGGGGACATGAAGTTTTTCCGGATCGAACTCGCCAGTCCTGGTGCGGGTTACCTGAGCGAGAGCACCTGCCGGGGATGCCATCCCAAGGCGCACAACGGGGTGGCGACGACGGCGCACGCGCGGGCGTTGGACACCCTGAAGAGGATCGGACAGGCCAACAATCCGCAGTGTCTGCCCTGCCATACGGTGGGATTCGGCCTTCCGGGCGGTTTTGTGAGCGAGAAGACCACGCCGCTGCTGGCGGGCGTGCAGTGCGAGAACTGCCATGGCCCGGGCGCGGCGCACGTGGCGGACCCCGGTGATCTGGCGGCCCGTCCCGTGGTTTCCCAGAACGGCATGCTCTGCGGCGGTTGCCACAATGGTTTCCATCATCCCACGCACGACGAGTGGCTGAAGGCCGGACACCAGCGGGTTCATCCTGAGTTGGTCACGGGCTTCATGAACACGAACATCGTGGCCGGCGAGGCCCGGATGCGGGCCTGCGGCGCTTGCCATTCCGGCAGCGTCCGTCTGGCGATGCTCAACGGCGCGGAGGCGACGCCGCCGATCGATCTGCCGAAAATGCCGGTCGGCGACGTGGCGTCGAAGGTCGGCATCACCTGCGCGGTCTGCCATACGGCGCACGAGACGACCCCGCACGGCGCGCAACTGCGCAATCCGACCCACTCGATGGAGTTCTTCTCGTACGCGACCTCGACGAACACAACCTTCGCGAAGCAGTACAACGCGAACCTCCAGATCTGCGGTCAGTGCCACAACATGCGTGGCGCCACGTGGCGGGACACGGGCCGATATCCGCACTATTCCCCGCAGTACAACATGCTGGTGGGCGAGATCGGGATCACGGTCGGGACGCCGCGGCATTCGTCGCATCGCGACATCGCGAAGCAATGCACGCACTGCCATACGCACGGGCACTCGGGCGAGAATCCGTCGGAGGAGGATCCGGTCTACACGGGCCACACCTTCCGCCCGCTGGCCGAGAACTGCGTGCCCTGCCATACGGTCGAGGAGGCGGAAAACTTCGTGTCGTTCACCCAGCGCACCACCAAGAACGGGATCAACGAGGTCAAGGAACTGCTCGAGAAATGGGGTACGACCAAGGCGCCGGAAGCGCTGCGGAACAAGTACGGCAAGTCCGCGTGGGAATACGCCACCGTGGGCCACATTTCCCGCCCCGAAGGCGCGCCGGCGGTGCTGAGCCCGATTGCGTCCGAGCAGAGCCTGATCCCCGACGAGATCAAGCAGGCCCGGTTCTTCATCTACCTGATCGATCAGGACGGCAGTTATGGCGTGCATAACGGTTTGTACGCCCGTCATTTGATCACCGAGGCGAAAAAGTTGGTGGAAGCGCGCCTCGCGGCTCCCTGATTGCCCCTGACGTTCGCTCGCTGCACGACGAACGTTCCCTGCGGCCGGTGGCTGAAAGGCCACCGGCCGTCTTCTTTTTCGGGGGCGGACGACGGCGGCAACGCCTGGTCCCCGTCGTGAGGAGGTGGAGCCCCTGCCGCGGACCGCGAAGCGCCCCGCGGGCGGACAACGGCAACGAGGGGACGCACTGCCGGAGCGGACGGGGCAGGGGCATTGACACAGCCCCGGGTGGAACCGCGCTGTGGGGCCGGCGACTGGCTCCCCGCCAAAGCGTCCCCGCGACGGCGGGCCGAGTCGCCGGCTTCCCTTGTTCTTCCGCCCGCTTCGATTGCCCCGCCACTCGCGCGGTCGTGGGCCCCTGACGATTGGGCGAATCTTCCGGGCGGACGCGGCAGATGCGCCATCGCCGGGATTGACTCGGTCGGCGACGACCCGGAACTTCCCGCATCCCTTGGGACGGAATTGCGGACGCGCGTGCCGTGCCTGGCCGTGCCCGTGCGTCGTCGTGGTTCGTTGCACCAAGGGCAATCCCCCTCCGCCATGGACGAGTCGAGAAAGGCGCAGGCGCTGAAGGCGTGGCCGTCCGAGAACGGCCTGCCGGCCTGGGGCGTGGAGGAGTTGCCGGAGCCGCCCCGGGCCACGCGGCGGAACTGGGCGTCGCTGATCGGGCCGGGGATCGTCATGATCGGAATCCAGATCGGGGGCGGGGAATGGCTGTTCGGGCCGGAGATCACGGCGCGGTACGGGGGCGGGCTGATGTGGATCGCGACGGTGGCGATCCTGGTGCAGGTCTTCTACAACCTCGAGGTGGGCCGCTACGCGCTGGCCACCGGCGAGCCGATCATGACGGGATTCATGCGGCTGCGGCCGAGTCCTGGATTCTGGATCGGCTTGGTGCTGTTCCTGAATCTGTCGGCGTTGATACCGGGGTTGACGACGCACGGGGCGGCGGTGGTGGCGTCGATGATGCTGGGGCGTCCGGCGGGGGTGGAGGACAAGGCGTTGGTGACTGTGTTGTCCTACGTGTGCCTGGGGGCGGTGGTGCTGCCGGTGCTCGTGGGTGGCAAGATCTACAATGCCTTGCAGGCGGTGATGACCGCGAAGGTCATCGTGGTGCTGGGCTTCTGCCTGGCAATGGGGTTGACCTGCGTGGCCTGGGGCGATTGGTGGAGCGTTCTGAGCGGATTCGGGAAGATCGGGATGGTGCCGGTCTCGGACGGGGCGGGAGGCGAGCGCCTCGTGAATCTCCTGGCCTTCCGGCTGGAGCACGGGGAATGGCCGGTGATCGCGCTCTCGAACATCGCGGTGCTCGGGGCGTTCGCGGGATACGCGGGCGGGGGAGGGCTGGCGAACGCGACGTACGGGAATTACGTGCGGGACAAGGGCTGGGGGATGGGGGCAAAGGTCGGGGCGATTCCGAGCGCCGTGGGAGGGCGCAGCGTGACCTTGTCCCACCTCGGCAAGGTGTTCCCGCTGGACGCGGCGAATCTGGATCGCTGGCGGGGTTGGTGGCGGACGCTGCGGGTGGACCAGTTCTGCCTGTGGGCCCCGGGTTGCTTTCTCGGCATGGCCCTGCCGGCGTTGCTCTCGATGGGGTTCGCGGAGCACTCGCCGTTGTCGGGACAGGTCGCAAAGCTGGACTGGGCGCAGGCGGTGATCACGGCGGACGGGCTGCGGAACCATCCGGGTTGGGCGCCGGGGCTGAAGCAGGCGTTGTGGGTGGCGACGCTTCTGGTGGGATTGATGGTGCTGTTGCCGAGCCAGATGTCGCTCGTGGACGAGGTGAGCCGGCGCTGGACGGACGTGATCTGGTCCGCCAACCGGCGGGTGCGGCTGGGGACCCGGGAGGGACGGGTGAAGACGATTTATTACGGGATCCTGGGGACCTACGTGACGTGGACCTTCGTCGCGGCGTGGTGGTTCGCACGGTACGGGACGCCCAAGCTGATGGTGCTCGTGATCGCGAACCTGAACAACCTGGCGCTCGGCGTGACGGCCTTCGCGATCCTGCGCGTAAATCTGCGGCTGTTGCCCGCGGCGTTGCGCCCGCGCTGGTACCAGCGGGCGGGGATCGTGGCCTGCGGGTTGTTTTACCTGGGAATGGCGGTGCTGGTCTTCGTTACGAAACAGATGCCAATACTCCGGGAGATGCTGCGATGAGCACGATGTTCGATCTGACGGGCCGCGTGGCCGTGGTGTCCGGCGCGGCGAGCGGCATGGGACGGGCGATGGCCCTCGCGCTGGCGGAGGCCGGCGCGGACCTGCTGCTGGCGGACCTGAACGAGCCGGGCGCGGAGGCGACGGCGGCGACGGCCCGGGCGTCGGGCCGACGGGCCCGGGCGGTGCGCTGCGACGTCGGCGACGTCGGGCACGTGCGCGACCTGTTCGGCGTGCTGGACCGCGAGTTCGGGGCGGTGGATTTCCTGGGGAACGTCGCCGGCGAAGGTGTGCTGGGCCGGCCCGAGGATCTCGCCCTCGAGGACGTCGAGAAGACGTGGCGGAACCTGGTGTTCGGACGGTTCGCGATGTGCCAGGAGGCGGGGCGCCGGATGCTGGCGCGGGGAAGGGGCAGCATCGTGAACATCGGATCGCTGGCGAGCCTCACCGCGCTGGGCCGGGGGCACGTGGCCTACAGCATGGCCATGGGCGCGGTGGCGCAGATGACCCGCGAACTGAGCACCGAATGGGCCGGGCGCGGCGTGCGGGTCAACGCAATCCTGCCCGCCCAGGTGCTCAACCCGGGCCTGGAGAAACGCATCGCGGCGGACCCGGCGTTGCAGGACCGGTTCCTGTCGGGCATCCCGGCCGGGCGACTCGGGCATCCGGACGACATCCGGGGCCTCGCGGTGTTCCTCGCCTCCGACGCGTCGGGTTGGATCACGGGGGCCTTGATCCCCATGGACGGCGGCAATCTCGCGGCAAACGCCGGGGCGACCGTGGGGCCGAGGCGGCAAACGGGCGGACCCCGGGCCTGACGGTGGCTGCGGGATGGGAGCGCGGCGTGGCAGGATGGAGGCTGACCTGACCCGGGCTTCCCGGTTCAATGGGGCCGGCATGGCTGAGAATCGCATCCGACTGCTGCCGGAACACGTGGCGAACCAGATCGCGGCGGGGGAAGTGGTCGAGCGCCCGGCCAGCGTGGTGAAGGAGCTCGTGGAGAACAGTCTGGACGCGGGGGCGACCCGCATCGCCGTGGAGATCCTCGCGGCCGGTCGCGGGATGATCCGGGTGGTGGACGACGGGTGCGGGATGACGCGGGACGACGCGCTGCTCTGCCTGGAGCGGCACGCGACGAGCAAGATCCAGTCGGCGGCGGACCTGAGCCGGGTGACCACGATGGGGTTTCGGGGCGAGGCGATTCCGAGCATCGCGAGCGTGTCGCGTTTCACCCTGACCACGCGGCGGAGGCCGGAAGCCCCCGCGGCCCCGGAGGACGCCGGTGACATCCCCATGGCGGCCACGCAGGTGGTGATTCACGGGGGCAAGATCCTCGAGGTGCGGGAGTCGGGGGCGCCGCCGGGCACGACGCTCGAGATCCGGAGCCTGTTCTTCAACGTGCCGGCCCGGCGGAAGTTCCTGCGCAGCGACGAGACGGAACGGGCGCACATCCAGCATTGGCTGACGACGGCGGCGCTGGCGCATCCGCAAGTGGGGTTCACGCTCGTCATGGAGGGGCGCACGGTCTGGCAGTTGCCCCCGCTGCCGGGCCTCGACACCTCCGCAGGCCAGCTTCACGGACTGAAGGAGCGCCTGCGCCTCCTGGTGGGCGACGGTCTCGCCTGGGTGGCCGTCGATGCCGCGGGCCGGCTCGAGGCCGTCCGCATGGCCCCCGCGAACGTCGATGCGCCGGCGGAGATTTCACCACCGGCCGAGGCGCGGGTCTGGGGTTGGATCGGCGCGCCGGGGGTGTCGCGGGGCAACCGGGAGGACCAGCACCTGTTCGTGAACCGGCGGCCGGTCGAGAACCGGGGTCTCAACGCGGCCTTGATCGAGGGTTATCACAACGCCCTGATGAAAGGCCGGTATCCCCTGTGCTGCCTCTTCCTGGAGCTCGATCCGGCGGAGGTCGACGTGAACATCCATCCCGCCAAGCGCGAGGTGAAGTTCCACCGGGAACGCGCCGTGCGCCGCTTCGTCGCGGAATCCGTCCGGGATGCCTTGATGGCCTGGCACCAGCCCGTTCCGGAGGCCGGAACCGAATCGCGCACCCCGCTCCCCGCCGCGCGGCCCGCGCTGCCGCGACCGCCCGCGCCCGCGCCCGCGCCGGTTCCCGCCGTTCCCTTGCCGGACCTGCCGGGACTGGTTCCGGCTCCGACGCGGCCCCTGCCGCGCTCCGACGAGCCGGTGTCCGCGAGGTTGGACGGGTCTGGACCCGTGTCGACCGCCGGACCGCGCCCGGTGCCTTCGGGGCCCGGGTATGCGGTCGAGCGGGAACGGGTGTTTCCGGACGTCGGGCCGGTTTCGGGCGCGGCAGGGATGGCCGCACCGGCCTCGATCCAAGCGGAGGCCGGGACCGGGCGCCCGTCCCCGCCCGTGACGACGGGACCGGTGCCGTTGTTGTCGGTGCCGCTGCGGTTGGTGGGCGTGATCGGGCGGCTATACGTGGTGTTCGAATCGGATCGGGGCCTGGTGTTGCTGGACCAGCACGCGGCACACGAGCGGGTGTTGTACGAGCAGATGCTGCGCCGGGTACAGAGCGAGGGCAGCGCGCCGTCGCAGCGGTTGCTGCTGCCGGAAACCATCGAGTTGTCGCCGAAGGACGCGTCGTTCCTCCGCGAGAACCTCCCGGTGCTGGCGCGGCTCGGCGTGGGATTGAGCGAGTTCGGCGAACGCACGTTCCTCCTGGATGGCCTCCCGGCCTTCGTGAAGTCGGCAAACCCGCGGCGGTTCGCGCTGGAACTCGTCGACGAACTGCGGGCCGCGGGTTCGGCGGTGAACGCCTGGCGGCTCGGCGAGGCGGTCGTCGCCAAGACCGTGTGCCGGCACTCGGTGAAGGCCAACGATCCCCTGGCCGGGCCCGAACTCGAGGCGCTCCTGGCCAGCCTCCGGGAATGCGACATGCCCTATACCTGCCCCCACGGACGACCCACGCTCCTCGAGATGAACTTCCGCGAACTCGAGAAAAAGTTCGGGCGGGTGACGGCCTAGTCGAAGATCACGGTGCGGTTGCCCGAGAGGAACACCCGATCCTCGAGGACCAGGCGCAGCGCCTTCGCCAGCACCATCTGCTCGATGTCCCGTCCCGCCTGGATCAGATCCTCCACCGCGTGCGTGTGGTCCACCGAGGCCACCTGCTGGACGATGATCGGACCCGCGTCCAGTTCGTCGGTGACGAAATGGGCGGTGGCGCCGATAACCTTGACCCCCCGTTCGAAGGCGCGGTGATAGGGCCGGGCACCGGCGAAGGCGGGGAGAAAGCTGTGGTGGATGTTGAGGATGCGGGCCGGGAATTCGCGGACGAACCCGGGACCGAGCACCCGCATGTACTTCGCGAGCACCAGGAAGTCGGGTTGATACTGCCGGATGACGTCGAGCACCGCGGCCTCGTGACGTTCCCGTGGCAGGTCGTCGCCCGGCAGGTGATGGAACGGGAGTTCGAAGCGTCGGACGAGGGATTCGAGGGTCGCGTGATTCGCGATGACCGCCTGGACCCGGGCGTTGAGCTCGCCGAACTCGTGACGCACCAGGATGTCCGCCAGGCAGTGGTGTTCGCGCGTGGCCAGGACGAGAACGCGCTTCGGTTCGGGCCGGGCGAGACGGACGTCCGAGTCGGCGGGCAGGACCGCGCGCACCGCGGACTCGAGTTCCGCGCGGTCCACCGCGCCGTCGAATTCGGTCCGCATGAAGAACCGCCGGGCCGCGCGGTCGACGAACTCCTGGTTGCCCACGACGTTGAGGCCTCGATGGAAGAGCGCGCCGGTGATGGCGTGCACGAGGCCGGGCTGGTCGGGGCACTGGACCAGAAGCACGGAGGATTCGGGATGGGCGTCGGCCATGGGCGGGATCCGGGGTCGGCGCGGGACGGTGTACCCGAAACGGGCCGGGTCGGGGTCGGGGTCAGATCTGGAAATCGAGCTGGGGCAGGGAACGTTCGCGCTTGCCCTTCACGACCATGCGCCCGTCCTCGTACAGGACGAGGGAATGCGGGGGGACGCCGTGCATGAGGAAGACGTTGCCGCCGATGGTGCTGTGGGCGCCGATGACGGTTTCGCCGCCGACGATGGTGGCGCCGGCATAGATGGTGACGTGATCCTCGAGGGTCGGATGGCGTTTGCTGCCCTTGAGGGACTGGCCGCCCGCCAGGGAGCGCGCCACGAGCCCGACGCCCTGGTACATCTTCACGTGGGACCCGATCACGGACGTTTCGCCGACGACGGTGCCGGTGCAGTGGTCGACGAAGAAGTGGGAACCGATGGTGGCGCCGGGGTGGAGATCCATGCCGCTGCGGCCATGCGCCCATTCGGTCATGATGCGGGGGATGAGGGCGATGCCCTCGAGGTAGAGTTCGTGGGCCAGGCGCTGGATGGCGATGGCTTCCACGAACGGATAGGCGACGATGACCTCCTCCTTGCTGAGCGCGGCCGGATCGCCCTGGAAGGCGGCCTCGGCGTCGGTCTGGAGGATTTCGCGCACCTTCGGGAGCCGGCCCAGGAAGCGCAGGGTGAACTGGCGCGCCGCGGCGCCGATCTGGGAGCCCCGGATCGATTCCGGCGGGGCATACTCGAGGCTCTTGCGGATCTCGTCCTCGAGCCGCTCGCGGACGGAGGCCAGCAGCAGCGTGGTCTCGACCTTCAGCTCGGAGGAGACCAGGGGCCGGTCGTCAAAAAAACCCGGGAACAGGAGGCGGAGCAGATCGTGGCTGATGGCCGTGATGGCCGAGCGGGAGGGGAGATTCGGGCCGTCGACATGGTTGATGCCGCCAACGGCGGCGTAGGAGGCCAGCAATCGATCCGCCAGCTGGGTCTCGGTCACGTCCACGCCGGGACCTTGGCCGAGGGGTCACCCCGACTTCAAAGCCCAAATCCGGGGGTAGCTCCAAGTTCAGGGCCCTTGGCAAACTCCGGTGCGGAAATGCGAGGTGGGGCCGGCGACGGCGGAGAGTCTCTACCGCAAGCTTGAGTTCGGGGCGGAAACGGAGTTGGTGTCGTCGGCGGGTGTCGGAGGCGGGAGAGCGAGCGGGGACGGGGCGGGGAGGGAGGGGCGGACCAGGGCTTTTTCCTCGGGACGCAGGGTGGCGAAGGGAAGTTTTTCGGCGATCAAGCGGGCCATGTCGGTCCGGCCGAGCGCGGCGTTCACCGCGACCGAGATGGCCTGGTAGGGGGGGGGGACGCGGAAATTGGGGTCGACGCGGACCAACAGGCACCGGGCGGCGTTGGTGATCTGGTCCAGGCGAAGATAGGCAAGGGCGGCGGTGGCCCGGGCATGGAGGGCGAGTTCCGGGTGGTCGAAGTGGGTATTGGCAAGCGCGGCGGCGGCCTCGAGGTTCTCGCCGAGCAGGGCATCGAGGTAGGCGACGCGCAGCGCGTGCGCGGGTTGGCGCGGATCGAGTTGCGCGATGCGCCGGGCGACGGCTCGGGCGCCTTCGGTGTCCCGGAGCCGGTCCGTGGCCCACAGGAGCCGCGGAAGGGCTTCGGAGGCCTCGCCCGGGCTCTCCGACCAGACCCGGGCGGCATCGGCGGCGATCTCGGGCAGGTTCTCGCCTTCCGCGAAGGAGACGAGACGGCGAAGGCGGCGGGGGTCGCGTCCGGCGACCGACAGCAGGCGTTGGGAATGTTCGGACGCGAAATCGGCGTTCGTCATGCGCCGGGCCAGCCGGTAGCGGATCATCTCGAGCTCCAGCGGATCGAACCAGCGTTCGTTGGGCGGGGAAAGGGCATCGGTGTACGCCCGATCCGGCAGCCCGGCATCCGCAAGGGCGGTGAGGCGGGCGCGGAAGTAGGTGGCGTTGGTGGCGGCGCGTTCCGGGGACAGAATCTGGGTGACCAACCGGTGCTCCCGGTGGCGGGCGAGGAACGCCGATCCGCGCATGACATCCTCGACGGACGCCTCGGGATTCTCGATGTAGGTGCCGATCAGGCGCAGCGCCTCCAGCCGGGCGTTGGTGGAGAGTCCGAGCACGGCGTCGGCGAGCACGATGTTCTCCCGCAGGGTGCGGGAGGAGAGGGGTTGGAGCAGGGCCTTGATCTTCAGCAGATCCTCCGGCGTGGCGAGGGACGAGGAGGCCAGACCCTCGAGCGCGGTGATCCGGGCGAGGTTGGTCTGCGTTTCCGCCACCCTCCAAAACAACTGTCGGGCCTCGTCGCGGTTGGTGGGCTGCCGCGTCATGGCCAGGGTCGTGGCCAGCCCGACCAGGTTCGTGGGGTTGTCGCCGTCCACGCGGATCAGGTCGCGCCCGAGGCGGATGGCGGCGGGCAGGTCGCCGACGAGCAGTTGGTACTGCGCCGCGAGCTGAAGCGTCCGGGGCGGAGGATTGGAGACCGCCAGAAGCTGGGCGAGGGTGTTGGACGCCAGCCGGACCTGGTCGAACGACAGGGCCAGCCGGGCCAGTTCCTGCTGGTCCGCGAGCGTGGCTTCGGGGGTGTGAACCAGTTTCTGGGCGTGAATCAGCGCCATCGGCGAACCGCCGGCCTTCGCGGCATCGGTGGCGAGCCGCAGGGCCCGCGAGCTGAAGGGCGCGATCTGCAACGCGGCCTTGGCCTTGTCCAGCGCGCCCTCGTGCCGGTTGGCCGCCAGCAACGCCTCCCCTTCCGCGGCGAGCCTGCCGGCGCGCCAGGCCTTGAATTGCCGCCAGGCGGGCCGGGCGCCCAACATTCCCCCCGCCAGCACCGCCACTCCCAACACGATCAGCAGGACCCGACGTCGGCGCCGCCGCGCCAGGCTGGCGGCCATGATTTCCGCGGCAGCCAGGGCTTCCGGCGTGGGCGCCGGCGCGGGCAGCGGGTCGCCGGGCGGGTGGGGTGGGTGCGAAGGCGTGTCCATTCGAGAAGGGTCTCAGAGTTCGGGCTCGCACCAGACCTCGACCTCCATGGCGCAGGTGAAGGTCTCCAGGGGAGGCGCGGTGTCCTTGTGGCAGCTCCAACCCATCCAGACGATCTCTCCCACCTTCCGGCGACAGTTCGTGTGCCCGCAGACCAGTTGGTTCTGGAAATAGTCGACGGCCCGGTCAAAGGCCACCGAGCACGGCGCGCACTGGAGCGGCGGAATGGGGCAGAGCGTCCCGCAGTCGGCGGGTTGCAGATTGACGGCGTACAGGACCCAGCGCTCGCCACACGCATGCAGGGTCTTTGGAGGCGGCGCGTCGACGCCGTTCAGAACGACGTCGGGGGTCCGATACCGTCCCATCTCGTGCTGCATGCCCATGGGCGACCGCGTCTCGTCCCGTGGCGTGGCGCATCCCGCGACCGTGATGCCCATGACCGCGACCAGCAGCGACGCCCCGGCCCCGACCCGTTTCGTCCCGGAGCGGCTGGTGACGTCCGGACGATCCGTCGGACGGTCCGGGGACGGGAACTCGAATCCGGCTGGGCCGCCCACGGGGGGCACCACACGGGTGGAGTGTTGCATGCGCGAGGGTCGTTTCGGGTCGGGGCGCTGACGCGCGAGGCCCGCGGCATTCGGCCCGACCGCTACCGCGCGTTCCACACGACCCCGTTCGGGCCCAGAGTATGTCGGGGTCCGGAAGCGGGGCGAGCCCGGAGAACGATCCGTGAATTCGAGGTGCCGTCCGGCGGGGGTGCATGGTGCTCGATTCCAAGCTTTGAATGGCAAAGTGTTGATGACAATCGGGAGGGATCATCGGCAACGCTGCCGGGCCGGCGATGGTTTGGTCGGATTAGGCACCTGAAATAACCCAGAAATCAGCCAGCAATTCGAGGTGAAGACCGATATTGAACGTTTTCCAGGAGGCAGGACTCGAAGCTTTGTAATGCAAAGCATAGGAATGTGCCGCGCCGCGACCGAGGGCCCGACGGCGGGTCGATCCGGGAACTCCTCACCCGCCGGAGGAACGTCATGAAGGTCCTGCTCGTGAATCCCACCCACCCCGCCATCGGCAGCCGGATTCCGCGGGAACACCTGCCGCCACTCGGTCTGCTCGCGCTCGGGGGGCCGCTGATCGACGCGGGCCATCCCGTGCGATTGGTCGATGCGGACTGGGAACCGATGCCGGTGGCGCGGGTCGTGGAGGAGGCGCGGAGGTTCGGCGCGGAGGCGGTTCTATTGGGGCATTCCGGGTCGACCTCCGGTCACCCGTCCGCCATGGCCGTGGCGCGGGCGGTTCGGGCGGCGTTGCCCCGGGTCTGGATCGTGTACGGAGGGGTGTTTCCGACCTATCACGCACGGGAAATCCTGGAGGACGAGGAGGCGGTGGACATCATCGTGCGCGGGGAAGGGGAGGAGACCGTGGTGCGGCTTGTGGCGGCGTTGGAGCAGGGACATCCGCTGGAGGGCGTGGCCGGGGTGTCGTTCCGCGACGGCACGGCCATGGGACTTCCGCGGAGGCCGGGAACGGGAGGCAGTGGACAGGTGACCGAGAATGCGCCGGCGCCCGTGATCCAGGATCTGGATCGGTGTCGGGTGGGATGGGAGTTGATCGATCACCGGCGATACACCTATTACGGCAAGCGGCGGGCGGTGGTGGTGCAGTTTTCGCGGGGATGCCCGTACCGCTGTCAGTACTGCGGGCAGCACGCCTTCTGGCGCAAGTGGCGGCACCGGGACCCGGTGAGGTTCGCGGCGGACCTGGCCCGGTTGCACCGCGAGCACGGGGTGGAGGTCGTCAACTTCGCGGACGAAAACCCGACGGCGTCGCGAACCGCGTGGAAGGCCTTCCTCGAAGCGTTGGTGGCCGAGGACGTGCCCCTGATCCTGATCGGGACAACCCGGGCGGGGGATATCGTGCGGGACGCCGATTTGCTGCCCCTATACCGGCGGGCCGGGGTGGCGCGGTTCCTGTTGGGATTGGAAAGCACCGACGACGCGACGCTCCTGGCGATCCACAAGGGAAGCACGACGGCGGTGGATCGGGAGGCGATCCGGTTGTTGCGGCGGCACGGGATTATTTCCATGGCCGCCTGGGTGGCGGGTTTCGCGCAGGAGGAGGACCGTGACTACGCCCGGACACTGCAGCAGTTGCTCTCGTATGATCCGGATCAGATCCAGGCGTTGTACGCGACCCCGCATCGGTGGACGCCATTTGCCACCCAGGCGGGGCACCAGCGGGTGGTGCAGACGGACCTCAGCCGGTGGGACTACAAGCACCAAGTCCTCGAGAGCACGCGGGTGCCGAACTGGCGGGTGTTGGCGTGGGTGAAGCTGATCGAGGCCGTGTGCCAATTGCGCCCCCGGTCGCTGTACCGGCTCCTGCTGCATCCCGACCGTCGGCTCCGGGCTGGAATGCGGTGGTACTCCAACATCGGACGCCGCGTGTGGCTCTACGAGGTCTGGCAATGGCTCTTCCACGACCGCCGGACCGCCACCGGGCCGGCCCTGGCAGATTACCTGGCGCGCCCGACCCGCAGGGCCTGGCAGCGGGGCCGGGAGACCTCGGTCAGGGGTGAGGAGGTGCCGGTCCCTATCCGAACACATCCTTCCGCAGATCCCGCAGCGTGAACAACTCCCCGGCCTCCACTCCCCTCATCCGCCGCGCCCCGTCCCTCCGCCTCTTCCCGAACTTCTCCCGGTGCTGCCGGAAGATTCCCTCCACGAACTCCCGGCTCCCCAATGCCGCCCCATCGCAAAAGTACCGCACCCGACAGCGGACGTACTCCCCCAACGGCAACCGCCCCTTCGCCGCCAACACCTCCGCCACCGCCGTCGACTTCACCGCGCCGCGTACCGCGCGCCCATCCGGCCCCGTCGCCTCCCGCCGTTCGTCTCCCTCCCGATACAACCAACTCCGGTACACCTCCAACGACCGGCTCACGCTCTCTTCCCGGCCCCGCTGCAACGCCGTCACCACCGTCTGGATCCCCAGCCTCGACCCCCGTTTCCCCGCCACCGCCTCCCCGTACCCACTCCAGCGGTAGTCCTTGGGATCCGGCACGATACCCGCCCGCACCGGGTTCAAATCGATGTAGGCCGCCATCGTCGTCAATGCCTGCCCAGCGCCCTCCACCAGCACGCTCTTGAAGCGGTCCTCCCAGAGCGTGCCCTTGCGTCCCGTGCGCGCGTTGTACCACAAGGTGAAACGTTGCTTGAGCACCCGGATGAACTCGCTCACGTCCCACATCCGGTGGTGGAACGTGGCCAGGTACCGGGCCTCCCCCTCCGCATCGCGGGCCTGGCGGTACATCTCGAACCGTTGCTGCACCAGCCCCACGTTCTGATGCCCCGACAGCTTGGCCAGCTTTGCCAACACCTGCTCGGCGGAGGGTCGTGCCTCCGGCGGAGGCCGGCGCGGAACCTCAACCAACACATGGAAGTGATTGGACATCAGGCAGTAGGTGAGGACACGAACCTCGCAGAACTCGGCGCACTCGCGGAGCAGCCGGACGAAGTGCTCCTTCTCGGCGGGTTCGAAGATGTAGCGGCGATCCACGATGCGGGAGACGCAGTGGTAGTAGGCGAGCGACAGGTCCGGAGCTGCCTTGAGCCGGGGACGCGGCATGCCGTCAACGTGCGCCAATTCGCGTGAGAAACTCAACCTTATAAACCGCGGGATTCGATCTGCATCACGGAAAGCCTTGTCTTCGGGGGCGAGGGGGCACAAGGAGGGCCGCGCTTGCCGATATAGCAGGGAGGCGCGAGGGGAGAAACGGAGACCATGAGGACGAGGAACGACGGTCGGGGTGCAAGGTCGAACGGGCGGGCAGCGGCATCCGGGAGGTATCGCCGTGCGGGGATGGCGTGGCTGGGGGCGCTCTGCGGACTGGCCTTCCAGGGGGCGGAAGGGGCGGCGGACGCGAATTCTCCCTGGCGGCTGTCCACCGCGTTGCGGACGCCGGAGTGGCTACAAATCAGCGGGGAGCAGCGGTCGCGATACGAGATGCTGGACGGCCAGTTCCGGGCAGGTCGCACCGGGAGCGACCAGGCATTCACGCTGAGGACCTCGTTGTTGACCCAACTCAAGGGCGAGCCCGGGCGGGTGGTGGTGGAGTTGCTCGACGCGCGGCAGTACCTGTCGGACGACGGGTCGCCGCTGGACACGACGATGGTGAACCCGCTCGATGTGCTGCAGGCGCACGTGCGGTGGGATGCGCGGGAACTGATCCCGGGGGGGACGAACACGATCCGGGTGGGTCGCGAGACGTTGGATCTGGGCAATCGGAGGTTGGTGGCGCGCAACGCCTTCCGAAACACGATCAACGCCTTTACCGGCGCCGACTGGTTGTGGGAGGCGGACGGCGGCGGATGGGTGCGGGCGTTCTTCTTCCTGCCGGTACGCCGGCTCCCGGAGGATCGTGGATCCTTGCTGGACAACGAGTTGGAAATGGATCGGCAGTCGGCGGACACGCGGTTTGCCGGCGTGTACGGGGAGATACCGGGGTTGCCTTGGAGGGCGCGGGCGGAGGCGTATTACCTGCACTTGCACGATGCCGCGACGGGTCGGACGCGGGGGCGGGAACTCCACACGACGGGGGTGAGGGTGTTTCGGGAGGCGGCCCCCGGTGGATGGGACTACGAGTTCGAGACGACGTGGCAGGTGGGCGAATCGCAGGAGCGCGTGGGGCCGGCGGGGCCATGGCTCGATCATTTCGCGCATCACCAGCATGGGGCCGTGGGCTACACTCTGGATGCCCGGTGGCGTCCGCGGTTGGGGCTGCGATATGACTATGCTTCCGGGGACGAACGTCCCGGCGACGGGGAGAACGGGCGGTTCGACACGTTGTACGGGGCACGACGATTCGAGTTCGGCCCGACCGGGATCTACGGGGCGGTGGCGAGGGCGAACCTGAATTCGCCGGAATACAACCTGACGCTTCGACCGTGGCGGGGCGTGGAGATCGGCTTTTCGCATCGGTTTCTTTGGCTGGCCGAGGGTCGCGACGCCTGGACGGCGGCGGGGCGGGTCGACCCGACGGGCGCGGCGGGCACGGAGTTGGGGCAGCAGATGGAGGCGCGGGTGCGCTGGCAGATGATCCCGGGAAACCTGCGCTGGGACGTGGGTTACACCCACCTGTTTGCGGGGGACTTTGTGAGGGAGGCGCCTGCGGCGGTGGGGAAGGGGGATGCACGGTTCTGCTATGCCGAACTGACGCTCCAATTTTGAGGCTGGGGCGCCATGGAAGCCGTCCAGGTCGTGGTTCGATCCTTCGGTTGTTCCGTATTCTATTGGTATTCAATGATTTGAATTTGGTATTGGTCAGGGCGTTCCGGTCGGGTGACGGGACGGAGGTCCCGGGGCGGCACGGGCCTCCGAGGTCCGGAAGGCGAGGAGCGGGAGCGGAAAGTAGGGCCCGGGGGCCGTGGATTCCGGGTCCCGCGGGGAGGGGGTGAGATTTTCCTGCCCGACCCGGGGAGAATTTGCCGGGAACGGGGGGAGGGCCGGGGAAAAAAGGGGTCCAGCAGGGTCGGAAAGGGGTGGGAACGCGCAGTGGTGGACGGGTTCAGGCGCGTTGGAAGGGCTGGCACGCGTGCTGCTTTTGGGGACGCGAATGGACGCCGTCGCAACCATCGAATCCGCGCCTCCGGCCACTGCCGGTGGACAGACGGTCCGCCTGCCCCTGGGGCTGCTCGGTCTGGAGCGCATCAAGGAGTATGTGCTGCTGGCCGACCCGGCGGAGGAACCTTTCCAGTGGCTGCAAGCCAAGGACGAGCCGGCGCTGGCCTTCGTGGTGATCTCGCCGCAACCGATCTTCCCGGGGTACCTGCCGGAGATTTCGAACGAGGATGCCCAGTATCTGGGCGCGGCAGGGAGCGAGGAACTCACCCTGCTGTGCATCGTGACGCTGCAGGACGCGCATCGCGCGACGGTGAATCTCAAGGGCCCGCTCGTGGTGAACCGGCGCACCTGGCTGGCGAAGCAGATCATCCCGTCGAACGCCGCGGAGTTCTCGGTGCAACATCCGTTGCCGGTCGCGCAATCCTAGCCCCATCCAGCACCGTGCTCATTCTCTCCCGCAAGATCAACGAGAGTATCGTCATCGACGGTCGGATCACCGTGACGGTGGTCCGGGTCCAGGGCGACGTGGTGAAGCTGGGGATCGAGGCCGCGTCCGACGTGCCGATCCACCGTCAGGAGATTTACGATGAGATCCAACAGAGCAACCTCGCGGCGCTCGCGTCGGGCCGCGACGGCGCGTCCGCCCCCCGCAAGCTGCCGCGCCTGAAACTACCCGAAACCCCGGAAAACCCGACTTCCAAGAACAACCCCTAACCAACCCAATACCATGATCGTCAGTCATAACATATCGGCCAATCAGAGCAGTGACAGTCTCTCCGCCGCCCAGTTGCGGGTCGCCAAGTCACTCGCACGCATCAGCTCCGGCTCGAAGATCGTCGAACCCAGCGACGATGCCGCCGGTCTGGCGGTGGGGAGCCGGTTCGACGCCGAGATTCACCGCACCGAGGGTGCGAAGGCGAACATCGGCAACGCCATCTCCTTCGTGCAGACCCAGGAGGGCTATCTCAAGAAGATCGCCAAGGCCCTGGACCGCATGAGCGAGCTGTCCCTCCTCGCCCAGGACGTGACCAAGACCGACGCCGACCGCGGGCTGTACGACAAGGAGTTCTCCGAACTGAAGGACTTCATCACCACCGCCGCGACCAAGCAGTTCAACGGCGTGGACCTGTTCTCGGCGACGGCGCTCGACGTCAACATCGATGCGGACGGGGGCACGTTCTCGATGACGGGCATCGACATGAGCTCGGCGACCTACATTGCGGTCACGGGCGCGGGCGTGACCATCGGCACGAAGGCCGACGCCGCCGCGGCACTGACCGACATCAAGGACGCGATCACCGCGCTGTCGGCCGACCGGGCGACCGTCGGAGCCTACCAAGCCCATCTGAACTACAGCATGGAGCAGATGATGGTCAGCCGCGAAAACCTCCAGGCCGCGAGTTCGCGGATCCAGGACGTCAACGTGGCCGACGAGTCCGCCGAGTATGCCCGCGCGAACGTCATGACGCAGGCCGGCACGGCGATGCTCGCCCAGGCGAACCAGCTCCCGCAGCAGGTCCTCCGCCTGCTCCAGTAGTCGTAGTCGTCGCGGCGCGGACCCGATGCGCCTTCCGGTCGCCCGGCAAACCCAAACCTCACCTCCCACGACGCATGCGTCCATCCGACGACACCCATCGCCGCCCGTCCCGAGGACAGGCGCCTCGAGCTCCGCGAAGCATGGCCCCGCGGAGCCAGGGCGGATCGGGATCGCGGTCGACGACGGCGGGGGCGGCCCGGGTTCCGGGGCCGGTCGGGCTGGTGCGGGTCCTCGTCGCCGCGGCGGAACGGGAATTCGGGTCGGGGCAGCCCGGGCGGGCGCAGCGGTATCTCGACCTGGTGCGGGGAGCCGCGACGCATCCGGATTCCACCTGGCGGCGGGCGGCGGAGTTGCTGTACCAGGGCGGCGAGTTCGAGGCAGCCGGACGGGCGTTCGGCTACGCCGCGGCCTACGATCCCGGCGACGCGGGGTTGCAGGCGGAACTGGCCCGCGTCTGCTTCTCGCTCGGGGACCTTGATTCGTTCGACGGCTACATGCGACGGGCTCTGGTGCTCGACCCGGAGCATCCCCTGACGCTCGAACTGATCGCCGAGGTGAACCGGGACTACGGGGATCCCGTGCTGGCCACCGACGTCCTCATTCGGTTGCTCCGGACGCGGCCGGGTGCCACGAGGTATCTGCGATCGTTGGACCGGTGCTGGAACCGTCTGGGCGCGGCCGCGACGGCGATGAGCCTGGTAGGAGTCGGACCCTTCGGCGTGGATGCGCCCGGCTAGCGGTGTCCGTCCAAGGGTTTCTCCGCGCAACCCCGGCAGCCGCGGACGCCGGCACCACCCCACTGGCGTGAGCAATTCACCAGACTTCCCGGGCGACGGGAGCCGGCCTCCGGACGGGGCACGGCTTCCGTCCGATCCGTTTCCGGAGTCCTCTCCGATTCCCGCGGCCCACGCCCACGCCCACGCCTCCGAGTCCCCGCCGGCCTGTGCGCGGGTCGGTCATCTGGCGGACGCGCGTTCCGCGCTCGGACAGGGTGACCTAGACCAGGCCTGGCACCGGATCTCGGAGGCCATGGAACGTCGCCCGTTTCACCCGGAGGGCGTGGTTCTGCTGTCGGAGATTGCCGCGGCCTCGGGGAGGGCGGCGACGGCGGAAACCTGCCGGGCGTTCCTGGAGCGCATGGCGCCAGGGCGTTCCGCCTCGGTGGGTGCAGCCTGCCCGCTGCCCGCGTCGGGGCCGTTTGCGACGAGCACCGCGCCGGCCTGCGGTTCGTTGAATCTCCCCGAAGCCGTGCTGGCTGCCCTCGGCGGGCGGGAACCGCGGTTGACCGTCTGCCTCATCGTGCGGAATGAGGAGCGATTCCTGGGGGCCTGTCTCGGTTCGATTCGCGGATTGGCCTGGCAGATCGTCGTCGTGGACACCGGTTCGACGGATCGGACGGCGGAGATCGCGCGGGCGCACGGGGCGGAGGTGCTGGAGTTCGCGTGGATCGACGACTTCAGCGCCGCCCGGAACGCGGGTCTGGAGCTCGCGCGGGGCGACTGGATTCTGATCCTGGACGCGGACGAGGAGTTGCCTGGGGACCAACACGCCGTATTGCGCGGGATGCTGCGGGTCGACGGGGTGCTGAGCTGGCGGTTGCCCATCGTGGATGCGGGCCGGGAGGCGGACGGATGCAGTTACGTGCCCCGGCTGTTTCGGAACGCGCCGGGGGCGCATTTCGTCGGGCGGGTTCACGAGCAGGCGTTCGGCAGTCTCGAGGCGGCGCGTCGGGCCTGGGGCATGGAGAGCCGGTTGGGAGAGGCGACGCTGGTGCATCATGGTTATACGGCGGAGCTGACCCGTTCGCGGGACAAGGTCGCGCGCAATCTGGCGTTGCTCGAGCGGGCCATTCGCGAGCAGCCGGGGCATCCGGTGCTGCTGATGAATCTCGGCCTGGAACTCGCGCGGTCGGGGCGGATCGACGAAAGCCTGCGGCGGTATCGGGCGGCGTTCGAGGCCATGTCGCGCGTGCCCGCGTCGGGGATCGCGCCCGAGGTGCGGGAGGCGTTGTTGGATCAGTACGCGACCCGGTTGCTGGCGGCGCGGCGTCCGGCGGAGGTGGTGGAAGTCCTGACCTCGCCCCTGGCGATCGACGGGGGCCTGACGGCCTCGCTGCATTTTACGCTGGGCCTGGCCGAACGTGAATTGAAGCGGTTCGACTCGGCGGCGGCGCGATTTCGGGCCTGTCTCGGGACGCGGCACCAGCCGGGGTTGACGCCGGGGAGCGCGGTGATCCGGGGCGTGGGTCCGCGGCATTTGCTGGCCCGGAGCCTGTGGGAGGCCGGGGACGTGGCGGGAGCCGAACCCGAGTTCCGGCGGGCGCGGGCCGAGGAACCGGGGTCGGTTCCGGCGGGGCTGGATTTCGCGCGGTTTCTGCACGCGACGGGCCGGTCGGTCGAGGCCTTGCAGGAGCTCCACGGGATCGTGACGACCGCGCCGGAGTCGGCGGCGGCGTGGCTTCTGGGCGGGCGGATCGCGACGAGCGATCCCGGGTACCTCGAGGTCGCCCTGGATTGGACGGGAGCGGCCCGGGAACTTCACCCGGATCATCCGGAGTTGCTCGGGCAACGGGCCGAGGTGCTGCTGCTTGCGGGGCGGTTGGAGGAGGCGCTCGCGGTGTGGCGGCGGATGGGCGACGGGGCGACGGCACGGGCGGCGCGGGTTCTGTGCGAAGGGGGCCTTGGACCGGTGCGCGAAGTCGTGCCCGCCGGGATGGAGACGGAGGTTTCGGGGGAGTATCTGCGCTGGTACCGGCGGTTGCTGGAGTTCGGCCAGGCCGATCTCGCGCGCCGGTTGGGGGGCGCGGTGACGGAACTGGAGGGTCGATTGCCGACGGCCGCGGGGGTGCTGCGCCGGCTTTCGAACGAGGTATCGGGCTCCGGATAGTGGTCGCGGGATGATGCTTGCGGACCGGGAGCCGGGGCGGAGAGGCGGACGCACGAGCGCCGCGTGGGGGCACGCGGCCTACAGCAACGGGGAGCCTCGGGCGACGATGGCACGCGGCCTACAGCAACGGGGAGCCTCGGGCGACGATGGCACGCGGCCTACAGCAACGGGGAGCCTCGGGCGAGGATGGCACGCGGACGGCGGCGAGGCGGGGCGCCGCGCATCGGTCAGGGGCTCTTGAGCCGGTGGAAGACGGTGCGGACGTGGCGCTGGGGTTCGAAGGCGTTGCAGAGGCCGCCGATGGATTCGGTGGAGCCGATGATGAGGGCGCCGTCGCGGGCGAGGCAGCGGGCGAGGTTGTTGAAGAGGCGGGTCTTGTCGGCCTCGGTGAAGTAGATCGCGACGTTGCGGCAGAAGATGATGTCCCAGGGCACGGGAAAGCTGAAGGGCTGGAGGAGGTTCATGGTGCGGAACGTCGCGCAGGCGCGGATCTCGTCCCGGACCATGTAGTCGCTGCCGCGCAGGTTGAAGTATTTGGCGACCTTCTGGGGCGGCATGCCGCGGTCGATCTCGAGCTTGGAGAACTTCCCGTAGCTGGCCTGGGCGACGACCTTCTCGGAGATGTCGGTGCCGAGGATCCGGATCTCGTACTGGGTGAGATCGACGAGCAATTCCTTGAGGGTGATGGCCGTGCTGTACGCCTCCTGGCCGGTGGAACAGGCCGCGCTCCAGATCCGGATCGGCGGGTTCCGGATGCCGGCCTTGCGCCGGCGGTCGATGAGTTCCGGAATGAGCTTGTGCTGGAGCAGTTCGAACGGGGCGGTGTCGCGGAAGAACGACGTCTCGTTCGTCGTGATGGCGTCGACGATCTTCCGGCGAAGCATATTGGACGTGTCGGAGCGAACCCGTTGGTAGAGGTCGCCGAAGCCCCGGGCGCCGGTTTCCCGCAGCAGGCCTCCAAGGCGGGTTTCCAGGAGGTACCCCTTCGAATCGTCGAGGAAGACGCCGCTGATCTCGTGGACGTACTTGGACCAGGTGGAGAGTTCCTCGCGGGAGATGACGGCGGCGCTCATGACCCACCTCCCCGGACGGTGGCGACGATGCGGGCCGCGATCTGGTCGAGCGGCAGGACGGTGTCGGCCACCCCGGCATCGACGATGGATTTCGGCATGCCGTAGACGACGCAACTGGCCTCGTCCTGGGCGATGCAGAAGCAGCCGTGACGCTTGAGCAGGCGGACGCCGAGCGTGCCGTCGGTGCCCATGCCGGTGAGAATCACCGCCATGGCGCGACCCGGGTAATGGGTGGCGGCGGAACGGAAGAGGTAGTCGACGGCGGGCCGGCAGTTGTTCTCGGGCGGGTCGTCGGTGATCTGGATCGTGCGGGCGCGGTCGGCGGGGGGCGAGAGGCGCATCTGGCGTCCGCCGGGGGCGATGTAGGCGACGTTGGGTTCCACGGGTTCGCCGTGGACGGCTTCCTTGACGCGAATCGCGCACTTGTGGGAGAGGCTTTCGGCGAGGGACTGGGTGAAGACGGGGGGCATGTGCTGCACGACGAGGACGGGCACGCCGAGGTTTCCGGGGATGGCGGGCAGCACGCGGGCGAGGGCATTGGGGCCGCCGGTCGACACGCCGATCAGGACCATCTCGGGCTTGTGGGCGGTGGCGACACGGTTCATGCGGTCGGCGATGCCTTGCAGGGAGCCGGGCGCGGGCGCCGTGCCGGCGGGGGCCATGCCGCGGGGCGGGGCCAGGGGCAGGGGTGGCGTCGATCCTCCGGGGCGCAGCAGGTTGCGCACTTCGAGCCGATGGCCGAGGGCCCGGACGCGCGGCGTGAGTTCGGCGAGGATGGCGGCCCGGCTTTGCTCGGCGTTCGAGGTGTCGGGCTTGGTGATGAAATCGAAGGCGCCCTTCTCGAGGGCGCGCATCGTGAGTTGGCCGCCCTTGCGGGTCAGGGCGCTGAGGACGATGACGGAGGTGGCGGTGCCCGCGTGCTTCAGCGCGTCGAGGACGCCAAGCCCGTCGAGTTCGGGCATCTCCATGTCGAGGGTGAGCAGGTCGGGTTTGAGGGTGCGCACGCGCTCGACGGCCTGGCGGCCATTGAACGCGGTGCCGATGATCTCGATCTCGGGCATGCCTCCGAGCGTGTCGGAGAGGACCCTGCGAAAGAGGGCCGAGTCATCGGCGACCAGGGTGCGTAGCCTCATGCCGCGGCCAGTTCTCGAGGCGTCGCGGCGGAGGCGCGGTCCTCGGCATTCAGCAGGGACTCGTGATCGAGCAGGGCCACCAGGCGGCCTTCGCCGCGACAGACCCCGCGGAGGGCCTGGCACTCGACGCCGCTCAGGCTGGGGGGCGGCGGGGCGATGTCGCCGGGTTTGACGGAGAGCGTGTCGGACACGCAGTCGACGAGGAGGCCGATGGGTTCGCCGTGGGAATCGACGATAAGGACCCGGTTGGCGGGCGAGGGGGTGACCCGCCCCAGCTTCAGGCGGACGGCGAGGTCGATGACCGTGACGACGCGTCCGCGGAGGTTGCGGATGCCGACGACGGCGGGAGGGGCGTGATGGACGCGGGTGAGTTCGCCCATCTTGGCCACCTCCTGGACCTGTCGGGCGTCGATGCCGAAGGCGGCGGCGCCGAGGTTGAAGCACGCGACGAGCAGCGTGTCGTCGGAGGAGTTGTGATCGGCACTCATAGGGGGTGGGGCGGGGAGGTCGCGGCGCAGGACGCGGCGCTCAATGTTTCCGGGGGAGGGCGGCCTGGACCGCGGGGCGGGGGCGGCGACCCGCCTTGACGCCATTCCCGTTGCCATTGCCGTTGCCATTGCCATGGCGTGCGGGCGCGGGGCCGAGGTCGGCGGAGGCCTCCGAGCCGGTGTCCATGGTGGATTCGGGACGGGCGTCCTGCCCGAGTTCGAAACGCGCAGCGAGCTGGCTGAGGCGATCGGTGACGCCGCGGAGGAGGTTGGCATCCTCCTGGAGTTGGTCGGAGTCGGCGTTGAGGGCGCGGCTCTGGGCGCTCACGGTGGCGATGTCGCCGGCGATGGATTTGGAGACGGTGGCGGTCTGGGCGACGCGTTCGTTGGCGTCGTGGATGCCGGCGGAGGCCTGGGAGATATTGGAGGCGACGTCCTTGGTGACGCTGGTCTGCTCCTCGATGGCGGTGGCGATGCTGGCGACGAGCTGGCCGACCTCGCGGATGACGCCGGAGATTTTCTCGATGTCGGTGATGGCCGTGGCGGTCGACATCTGGACGCCGGAGACCTTGGACTTGATGTCCTCGGTGGCGGCGGCGGTCTGGCGGGCGAGTTCCTTGATCTCGTGGGCGACCACGGCGAAGCCCTTGCCGGCGGCGCCGGCGCGGGCGGCTTCGATGGTGGCGTTGAGGGCGAGGAGGTTGGTCTGGGCGGAGATGTCGTTGATGGTCTCGGTGACCTTGCCGATGGCCTGGGCGGCCTGGCCGAGTTCCTGGACCATGGAGGCGACGGCCTGGGCCTGGGCGCTGGCCTGTTCGCCGACGGCATGGGCCCGCGCGGAGTTGGAGGCGATTTCGGCGACGGTGGCGCTGAGTTCCTCGGTGGCGGCGGCCACGGAGGACAGGTTGGTGGAGGCCTGCTCCATGCCGGCGGCCACGGAGATGGTGTTGGCGCTGGCTTCCTCGGCGGCGGCGGCGACGGTCTCGGAGCGGCTGGCGGACTCGCGGGCGCCGGCGCTGAGACGGCGGGACGTTCCGAGCAGGCCATCGGAGACGTTTCCGAGGGTGCCGGTGCTGTCGAGGACCTCCAGGAGCGAACCCCGGAGCGCGGAGCTCAGGCCGTCGAGGGCCCGCGCGAGCTCTCCGATTTCGTCGCCACGTCCGGTGAGTTCGGACGATATGGAGCGGGTCAGGTCGCCGTTGGCGACGATGCCGGTGTGCTCGACGAGGGCGTTGACGGGGCGCCGGATGAGGACGGCGACCAGGTAGACCAGACCCAGGATGGCCAACACGACGAGGGGCACGGTCCAGGCGAGGCCCTTGCCGAGGAAGGCGGCCGACTGTGCCTGGACGGGCGCGAGGGGCATGACCACGTGATAGCTGCCGTGCATGTCGCCGGACTTCCAGCCTTCCATGGCGTGACCGGTGGCGTCCTTGCCGGTCTTCTCGAGGTCCCACTGGCTTCCGGGGTTTCCGTGGCAGGTGAGGCAGTTCTCGGTGAGCCGGATGGCCCGCATCACGTGCAGCGTGTTGTCGGTTTCGTTGACGGCGTGGACGATGTCGCCCTTGGCGGCTCCCGCCTGGTCGGTGAGCTGGCGCAGGAGCTTTTCCTCGAAGGAGCCCGCGGCGGGTTCGTGTTCCTTGTTGCGGGCGTCGAACGAGGTGATGCGAAACTCGATGTTCTCGCGCTTGGCGGCCTCGAGGGCGGCGGTCCAGCCGGCGACGACCGGGATCGTCTTGAAATAGCGGCTGTCGGAGACGGCCTTGCCCCTGGCGAGTTCGGCCTTCAGTTCCTCGACCAGAACCTTGGCATCGAAGGCGCCGGTGCGGTGGAGCAGACTGGCGTGGTTCTTCGACTCGTCGGCGACGGCACTGAAGGCCTTGGCCTTCTCGACCATGGCGTCGACGGCGCTGCTGCGATAGCCGCGCAGGAAGACGAGGTAATTGACGACCACGACGGCGACGACGACGGCCACGGTCACGGCGACGATCCGGGGCGCGAGTTTCAGATTGCGGGTCCAGTTCTTCATGACATGCGGGATGCGAGATTCGGGATGCAGGATGCGCCAGGATCAGGCGGGGACGGCGGCGGGTGCGGCAGGTCTCGGGGCGCGTGGGGCGTTTGGCGGAGGGACATCGTCGCGCGCGGCGGCGGCGGCGGGATCGGCGGCGATCCGGAAACGGTTGACCATGGCATCGAGCTGCTCGGAGAGACTGGCGAGGCGGTTGGCGCCGGACTGCACCTGTTCGCTGTCGCGACGGATCTCCGCGGCGGCCTGATTCACGGCGGCGACGTCCTGGGCGATGGACTTGGCGACGGACGCGGTTTCGTGGACGCGCCGGTTGGCGTCGGAGACGTTGGAGGAGGCGTGGCTGATGTTGCCGGCGACGTCCTTGGTGACGGCGGCCTGCTGCTCGATGGCGGCGGCGATGCCGGCGACGACCTGTCCGACCTCGCGGACGACGGACGAGATCCCCTCGATGTTGGTGACGGCGCTGCCGGTGGAATCCTGCACGCCGGAGACCTTGTGTTTGATGTCCTCGGTGGCGGCGGCGGTCTGGCGGGCGAGTTCCTTGATCTCGTTGGCGACGACAGCGAAGCCCTTGCCGGCGGCGCCGGCGC
>CAZSOV010000006.1:2529-64855 GCA_964608505.1 uncultured Verrucomicrobiota bacterium | reverse complement strand
CCAGGGCGATTGACAAAGTCGATTGGGGCCGGCGACCGGCTCCCCGCCATAGCGTCCACGCGACGGCGGGCCGGGTCGCGGGGCGATCGAAGCAGGCGAAACCAGAGGGGAAACCGGCGACTCGGCAGTCGCCGGCCCCACAACGCGGTTCCACACCAGACTTTGTCAATCGTCCTGCCCCGGGCGCCGCCCCGTGGCCCGCCATTCTTGACGCCCCCCGGAGACCCGCGATGCTGCGGGGCATGGCTGCTGCCTCGCATCCCTATCACGAGTTCGTCCAGCAATTCGTCCGCCTGCGCGACGCCGGTCGCGCCCTGCCCCTGGCCGGTTTTCCGCCGCTGCCCCGTGTCCGCCTCCTCCCCGATGCCCCCCGGGTGCTGCTCTTCTCGCCCCATCCCGACGACGAATGCATCGTCGGCGGCCTTGCCCTGCGCCTGCTCCGCGAAGCCGGCTGGCGGGTCGTGAACGTCGCCGTCACCCAGGGCAGCAAAAAGGAACGCCAGGCCGGGCGCCTCGAGGAACTCCGCCAGGCCTGCGACTTCCTGCAGTTCGACCTCGTCACCACCGCGCCGGGCGGCCTCTCCGGCATCAATCCCAAATCCCGGCAGGCCGATCCCGCCGGCTGGCAGGCGAGCGTCGAGGTCACCGCCCGCCTCCTCTCCGAGTGGCAGCCGCGCGTCGTGTTCTGCCCCCATGAACTCGATTGGAACAGTACCCACATCGGCACCCACCTCCTCGTCACCGACGCCCTGAAACAGCTGCCGTCCGACTTCCGGTGTCATGTCGTCGAGACCGAGTTCTGGGGCCAGATGCCGACCCCCAACCTCATGGTCGAAAGCACCCCGCGCGACGTCGCCGATCTCATGGCCGCCTGCTCCTTCCACGTCGGCGAGGTCCAGCGCAACCCCTACCACCTGAGCCAGACCGCCTGGATGCAGGACAACGTGCGACGCGGCAGCGAACTCGTCGGCGGCCAGGGCGGCGCCGCGCCCGACTACCTCTTCGCCACGCTCCATCGCCTGCGCCGCTGGGAGAACGGCGAACTGCGCGCCTGCTACTCCGGCGGCCGCAACCTCGGCGCCGGCGACCCGCCCGAGCGTCTCTTCGACTGAGCCGCGCATGCCCGACGATCCCATCGCGGTCACCGGACTCGGCATCTGGTGCGCCGCCGGCATTTCCCCGTCCGAGGTCTGGAGCAACGTCGTCGCGGGCCGGTCCTGCGCCACGCTCTGGAGCGGACCGGAACTCCCCCGCCCCGTCGCGGTCTGCCGCGCGCCCGAACCGCCACCGGTCTCCGCGCTGCCCCAGGCCCGGCGCATGGACCGTTCCGTCCGGCTCGCCCTCGCCGCCGCGTTCCCGGCCTTCGCGGAGGCACGCCTGGACACCGTCGATCCCGCCCGCATCGCGATCCTCGTCGGCAACTCCCGGGGGCCCGTCGAACAATGGAACCAGCCGGCGCCGGCGCGACCACGCCCGACGCGGGTCGCCCACACGGCCATCGCCTCCCTCAGCGGCGCGCTCTCGCTCGCCCTCCGTGTGCGCGGCCCCTGCCTGACGGTGTCCGCCACGTGTGCTTCGGCGGCCCACGCCCTCGCCCTCGGCGCGTTGCTCCTGCGTTCGGGCGCCGTCGATGCCGTGCTTGCCGGCGGGGCCGAGGCGCCGCTGCATCCGGCCCTGCTCCGGCAATTCGAGGCGGCCCAACTGCTGTCCCGTCACCCGGAACCCCACCGCGCCTGCCGCCCGTTCGCGTCCGATCGCGACGGCATCGTCCCCGCGGAAGGCGCCGCCTTTCTCGTGCTCGAAACCTCCGCCGCCGCGACGCGACGGGGCGTGTCCCTCCACGGCCACCTCCTCGCCGCGCGCATGGGGGCGGAGAGTTTCAACCGCGTGGCCACCCGCCCCGACGGCGCGGGCCTCGCGAGCCTGATCGAACTCGCCCTCGGCGACTCCGGGCTCCGTCCGCACGACATCTGTCACGTCAACGCCCACGGCACCGGCACCCAGCTCAACGACGCCGCCGAAGCAGCCGCGTTCGAGCGCGTCTTCGGCCCCTCGCTGGCGGACGGACGCCCCGCCATCAGCTCCACCAAGCCCGTCACCGGCCATGCCTTCGGGGCCGCCGCCGCCATCGAGGCCATCGTCACGCTCCTCGCCCTCCGGCATCGCCTCGCCCCACCCACCGCCGGTTCCACCGGCGTCGATCCCGCCTTCGCCTTCCCACCCGTTCTCGGCCAACCCCGCCCCCTGGAAGGTCGCCATGCCCTTTCCACTTCGCTCGGCTTCTGGGGCAACAACGCCGCGCTCCTCTTCGCGGACCGCGCGTAGCCGGATCGGGTCGCTCCGCCGGGCCGTTTCCGGCCCCCTGCCCGCTGCACGAGCCCCCAAAGAGGTCACGAGAGGAAGCCCGGGCCGTGGGCCGTGCACTGACCCGGTTCACGAACCCCTGCGCCCCGGCGCGGATTACTGGACCTTCAAGTGCGTTTCGAGGAACTCCAGGGTCATCACCTCCGACGTCGCACGCGCCGCCACGTCCGCGGCCGTCCAGGGCTCGCCCTTCGGGCTCTGCTGTCCCAGCACGGCTTCGTCGAAGGAATGCTCGACGTTGGGATACTCGATGCGGGTCAGGGGATTGTCGTGGGGCGGCGGGAGCTGCTGCAATTCGCCGAGGTAATCGGCCTGGTGCTGCGAACGCTCGACGAGCTTCGGTGCATGCTGCACGAGCGAGTCATCCGCACCATGGAACATCAGGGTCGGCACGTACGGCATGAACTGGTTCGGGCCGGGCTCGTAATTCGCCTGGCTCGTCTTCCCGAAGTAACCGAAGAAACCGCAGCCCGGGTAGTAGGCCACGACGCACCGGAAGCCCCACGCGTTCGGCACCGGATACGACGGCGCGCTCACCACGTGGTTGTGGTTCGTCGTGAGCTGGTTGCCGTTCATGGACACGTACGAGACCGTCCAGTCGTCCAGCTTCCCGGTCACGACGGAGTCGTCGACCACGGACGCGAGCGCGGCTTCGGCGCCGTGCGAGAAACCCATGAGCCCCACCCGGGTGCCCATCACGCCCACCGGCGCCTGGGTCTTCAGATAGGTCAAAGCCGCGTAGGCATCCAGGGGACGCACGTGGGTCGGGGAACACGCGGCGTCGCTCAAATCGGGCAGGGAGGACGGTCGTCGCTCCCCGAATTCCTCGATGCCCCGGGGCGAAAAGCTGTCCACGAACAGCGCGACGTAGCCCTGCGCCTGCAACGTGGTGCCCCACTGCTCGAAGTGCGGCTCCATCTCGCCGTCCTCCGGATCGTTGCCCAGCCACAGCCCGCCCGATCCGTGCATCACGATGACCGCCGGATACGGCGCCGTCCCCGCCGGAACGAACAGCTTCCCGATCAGGACCGGGTCGGTGCCCGGAATCTCCACCAGCGTCACCTCAGCCTCGTTCGGCGGGATGATCGGGGGCTGGATCTTGTCCTTGGGCCCGCCCGGGCCCGGGGTTTTCCGGGGCGGAGCCCAACTCCGCGAGGGGGTGGTCAGCGGCGGTGCCGTGGGCGGCGTCACGCCGGTCGAGCGGGTCTTCGCGGTCGTCGTTGGGGTGGAGCGCGTCGCGCGGTCGGTCGTTGGACGGACGGTCCCGGCCCAGATCGAAAGGATCGCGCCCAACAGCAGGGCGGTGGCGGGGAGGGTGCTTCGAACAGGGAGACTCATGGGTATCAACGGGTGCGGCAATGGCCTGGTTTTCGTGATTCATGGATGCCCGGATTCCGGCGCATCCCACCCGGAGAATAAGCACCCCGAGCCCGGGGTTACGGAACCGCCGACGGAATCCCGTGCCATGGCCGGAATCGGCCCGTCGGAGAAAGTGCCCGAAGCGGACCTCCGCCCGAGGGAGTCGGGTTCCACGCGCCGGGATCCCTCGCCGGGAGCCAGGAGGAACCCGACCGAAGGCCGGAGAGCGCGCCCCCCACTGCGTTGGTGTCCAGGTACGGCGGGACGTTGGTGTTGATCACGGGCGGGGTGTTGGTGTCGATCACGGGTGGGGTGTTGGTCTCGTTTCCCGGGGGGAGGACCGGGCCGCCCAGGTCAGGCCCGAAGGTGATGCCGTCGGCGGAGGACGTGACCCGGAAGTACCGACCCGACTGGGACGGGTCCACGGGCTCGCTGAAAACGAATCGGCCCATGCCATAGGCGTTGGTCAGCACCGGGGTCCATTCCCGGAGATCGACGCTCACCTCGACGCGGACGTATCGGAGCGTCCCCGGAACGTGGAAGGGGAACCGGAACATCTGGTTGGTGATCGTCGGACCGCCGCCCGGTTCGTCGGTCTGGAAGAGCACGTCGAACACCACCAGGGACACCGCCTCGCTGGTCACCGAACCCCACGGGTTGCTGATCGTCACGGAGTAGCGGCCCTCGTGGCTCCGCTGGACCCACGGGATGCGGTACTGGGGCGCCGTTGCGCCGGGGATCGGCACGCCGTCCTTGCTCCATTGGAACGTCAGGGCGCCGCCGAGGGCCTCGACGTAAAGGAGCGCCTCGGTCCCCGTCGCCACGAGCGTCTGCCGGGGCGCGATTCGGAGCTGGGGCGCGGAGGAGCGCACGAGGGCGCCGCAATAATATCCACCGGCCTCGATGGCCACCGACGATCCCGGCGCCACGGGCGCCTCCCGGCCCGAGGCCGCGAACGTGCCCCACGTCACGATCCGCCCGTCCGACGTCAGTGCCACCGTGTGCGAATCCCCGGTGCTCGCGGCGATCACCCGGTCCAGGTCCGGCGGAGGCACGGCCTGTCCGTGCAGGTTCTCGCCCCAGCAGACCACGGTGCCGTCGGCCCGCACCGCGACCGCATGCCGCGCGGAGGCATCGATGGACACCACGTCCCTCAGCCCTTCGGGCACGTGGTTGACGGGCTGGGTCGTGTCGCCCCACGCCAGCACCGTCCCGTCCGCCCGCAGCGCCATGTTGCCGTAGGTCCCGGCGGAAATGGCCACGACGTTCGACAGCCCCTGGGGAACCGCGCCCAGGCCCCAGGCTTCCAGGAGGTAGTCCCCGGGCAACCCTTCGCGCGGATGATTTCCAAGCACCCGGACCGTCCCGTCCCGCAGGAGAATCAGGCTGTGGAACCAGCCCACCGAGATTGCCCGGACATCGTGCCCCGGGTAATTGACCGGGCCTTGGAATCCCCGGCGGACCACCGAACCGTCGGCCAGCAGCGCCATCGTCGTGTAATGCCCGGTCGCGATGGACACCGCGTTCGTGACGTCGTCGAACTTCGGCACGGACCCCCACGTCACGGTGTCGCTTCCGCCCCAGACGGTGATCCTGCCGTTCCCGTGCAACGCCGCGAAATGCGAACTCGAAATCCGCAGCTCCACGACGTCGGACAATCCGGGCGGCACCGGCTCCCCCCACCACTCCACGCCGCTCCAGGTGGCCACCGACAGATCGGAGGACCGGGCCGAACCGGCCACGAGGAACAGGAGCAGGAACGGGAGCCAGTCCCGATTCCACACGCCGCATTGGATCATGATTCGCCGGGCGGTCGGCAGGATTCGGCTCGCGTCGCCCCGATCTCCGCGCCCGGAGCGACCCTCGGGTCCCGGATTCGACTGTCAACGTTCCGGGGGGCACCTTAGGGGTCAGTCCCACTTATTTATACCAGCCCGCCTCCGGCCCCGGGCCCCCCCGAACCCGATCCCGAACCCGTCGCGGAGCGACGCCCCGCCCCGATTCCCGGCTTCCCAAACCTCCCGCGCCCGCGACAATCCGCGCATGCCCCATTTCCGTCGCGCGCTGGCGCTGGTCGCCGGGCTCGTCACGACATGCGTGACCGGCAGCGCCGCCGATGCCCCGCCCGCCGCCACGCGCCATTGGGCGTTCCAAGTCCCGACCCGTCCAACGCCGCCCCAAACCCGGGATCCCGGCTGGGCCAAGGGCGCCATCGATGCCTTCGTGCTCGCGCGCCTGGAGCGGGAGGGACTTCGTCCGGCGAATCCTGCGGCGCCCGAAACCTGGCTGCGCCGGGTCGGCTTCGACCTGGTCGGGCTCGCCCCGGAACCCGGGGAGGTGGACGCGTTCCAGGCGGACACGAAGGCGCGCGGGGAGGCCGCGTACGAGGCGGCCGTGGACCGGTTGCTGGCCTCGCCCCGGTACGGGGAGCGTCAGGCCCAGGAATGGCTGGACGTCGCGCGGTATGCCGACACGCACGGGTTCAACAACGACAGTTCGCGCACGCAATGGCGCTGGCGGGACTGGGTGATCGGCGCGTTCAACCGGGGCCTGCCCTACGACCGGTTCATCGTCGAGCAACTGGCCGGCGATCTCCTGCCCCATCCCACCCTTGACCAGCGCCTCGCCACGGGGTTCGGACGCAACCACGTGGTGAATTCCGAGGGCGGCATCATCGGGGAGGAATACCGGGTTGAATATGTCGCCGACCGCGTGCGGACGCTGGGGATGGCCTGGCTCGGCCTGACCCTGGAGTGCGCCCGCTGTCACGATCACAAGTACGATCCCGTCACGATGCGCGATTACTACCGGCTCTTCGCGTACTTCAATGGCATCGACGAATTCGGCGAGGACGGAAGGATCGGCAACGCGGCGCCCGTGCTGCCGGCGCCGACGGAGGAGCAGCAGGCCGATCTTGCCCGAATCGAGACGGAACTGGCCCGCACCCGGTCCTTGTTGGAGACGATGCCCCTGCCCGCCCCGCCCGAGGTCAGCCGGTTGCTGGCCGAGGCCACGGCAGCCCCGCCCCGACCCGCTCCGCCCGGCGAGCGCTACCGGTTCTCGGAAGGCCATCCGCCGTCGGCGGAGGCGCATACGACCCTCGACTTCGTGGTGGAACTCGACCCGCGCACGGAGCACGTCCTGGACCTGCCGCCGTCGAGCTTCTCGCCGGCCCAACCCTGGACCCTTGCGGCCTGGGTTCGTTGGGACGGGGGCGAGGCGCCGTTGCTCTCGACGATGGACCTGTTGCTGGACCCCTCGGCGGGCAGTTCGGGACGTGGAGCCGAGCTGCGCGTGAACCAGGCGGGCAGGGTCGAGATTCGGCTGGCGGAGTTCTGGCCGTCCTACGCGATCTACGTGTTGTCCGAGGAACGCTTCGAGCGCGGCCAATGGCGGCATGTGACGGCGACTTACGACGCGTCCTCCAAGGCGTCGGGCGTCCGGCTCTATCTCGATGGCCGGGCCGCGGACCTCGAACTGCGCCGCGACGGATTGTCGGGACGGAACGCGAGCGCCCATCGCCCGCGCCTGGGTCGCACGGTGGCGAAGTCACCCGAGATCGCGCGCGGGGCCGTGGCCGATCTCCGTCTGTACACCAACGTGCTGGCCGGGCCCGCGCTGGCCCCCTGGATCGAGGACCGCTGGGCACGCCGACAGGTGGCGCGGGCGAACCCGACGGAGGACCTGCCCGGGGTCGTGCGCGACAACCTGCTGCGCCGCGCCGCGCCGGCCTTTGCCGCGGCCTGGGAGGAACATGAACGGCTGCGGGAACGCCGCCAGGAGGTGCTCCGCCAGGCACCGCAGGTCATGGTCATGGCCGAATCCGGGGCACCCCGTCCCACGCACGTTTTGGCCCGCGGCCATTACGATGCCCGACGCGAGGCGGTGGAACCGGGAGTGCCGGAGTCCCTGCTCGGCCCCCTGCCGGCGGGGGCGCCGCCGAACCGGCTCGGCCTCGCGCGCTGGTTGACCCGACCGGATCATCCCCTGACGTCGCGGGTCGTGATGAATCGGATGTGGGCGCAACTGTTCGGCACCGGACTGGTCAAGACGACGGAGGACCTCGGCATCCAGGGAGAAACGCCGACGCACCCGGAACTGCTGGACTGGCTGGCGCGGGAGTTCGTGGACACCGGGTGGAGCTACCGGCGGATGCAACGGGCCATCGTGCTGTCGGCCACGTACCGGCAGGACAGCCGGTGGACGCCGACGTCGCGCGAGAAGGATCCGGCCAACCGCCTTCTGGCCCGGGGCCCGCGCGTGCGACTGCCGGCGGAGACCCTGCGCGATCATGCACTGGCGCTGGGTGGACTCCTGCGGCACCGACTCGGCGGGCCGAGCGTGTTCCCGGCACAACCGGAGACCCTGTACGCGGGCATCGTCGTGGCCGCGGATTATCCGGGCACCAAATGGGTTCCCAGCGAGGGCGACGACCGTTACCGGCGCGGGCTCTACACCTTCTGGAAGCGCACCGTGCCCCATCCGGTGATGACGACCTTCGATGCGCCGGACCGCGAGGCCTGCACCTCCCGGCGCCTCCCCACCAACACCCCCTTGCAGGCGCTCGCGCTCCTGAACGAACCGGCGTTCGTCGAGGCCGGACACGCGCTCGGCCTGCGGGCGTGGCGCGAGGGCGGGAACACCGATCTCGCCCGCGCCACGCACCTGTGCCGGCGTGCCCTGGGCCGCGCGCCCGCCCCGCGCGAACTGGCGTCGTTGACCCGGACCCTCGACCGGTTCCGGTCCACGTTCGCCCAGGATCCGAAGTCGGCCGCCGATCTGCTGGGTCGCACCGCACCCCCCGAGGAAGCCGCCTGGGCGGCCCTTGGCACCCTGATGCTCAACCTCGATGAGACCATCACCAAGAACTGACCACACGGGGATCCGCGCCGGCCCCCCGATTCCATCCATGAACTGCCATCGTTACCTGAGCACCGCGACGCGCCGCGATTTCCTGGGACGCACGGGCCTGGGACTGGGCGCCCTGGCACTGGGGCGCCTGCTCGGTGCATCGGCGTCCGCCACGGCGAACACTCCGGCAGGCCGCGCGACGGGATTGCCCCATTTCCCGCCGCGGGCCAAGCGGGTCATCTACCTGTTCCAGTCGGGAGGCCCCTCCCACCTGGACCTGCTCGATCCGAAGCCCGGGCTGGCGGAGCGCTTCGACCAGGATCTGCCGGAATCGGTCCGGCGCGGCCAGCGCATCACCGGTATGGTGTCGGGCCAGGCGCGCCTGGCCGTCCAGCCGAGCAAGTACGCGTTCCAACGCCAGGGAGACAGCGGCCTGGCGTTCAGCGAGTTGCTGCCGCATCTGGGGCGCATCGCGGATCGCGTGTGCGTGATCCGCTCGATGCACACGGAGGCGATCAACCACGATCCGGCGATCACCTTCCTCCAGACCGGCAGCCAGCAACCGGGCCGGCCCAGCATCGGCGCCTGGCTCGACTACGGCCTGGGCAGCATGAACGAGAACCTGCCGGCGTTCGTCGTCATGATCTCCGTGCCCACGAAAGTGACCGCCGATCAGGGGCTGCTCGCCCGGCTCTGGGGCGCGGGTTTTCTGCCCAGCCGCCATCAGGGCGTCCGCCTGCGCGGCGCCGGCGAACCGGTGCTTTACCTCCAAAATCCCCCGGGCGTCAGCCGCGAGCACCGCCGCGACGTCCTCGACGGACTGGCCGACCTGAACCGCCAGCAGTTCGAGGCCTCCGGCGATCCCGAGATCGAGGCGCGCATTGCCCAGTACGAGATGGCATTCCGCATGCAAACCAGCGTGCCGGACCTCGTCGATCTCAAGGACGAACCGGAATCGGTGTTCCGGTTGTACGGAGAGGACGCCCGGCAGCCGGGAACGTTCGCCCGAAACTGCCTGCTCGCCCGGCGCCTGGCCGAGCGGGGCGTGCGTTTCATCCAGCTCTATCACCGCGGATGGGATCACCACGGCGATCTGGCCGGGCGGCTCCCGGTCCTGGCCCGCGACACCGACCAACCCAGCGCCGCGCTGGTCGAGGACCTGGCCCAGCGCGGGTTGCTCGAGGACACGGTCGTCGTCTGGGGCGGGGAATTCGGGCGCACGGTCTACGCCCAGGGCGGCGCGAGCCGGGACAATTACGGTCGCGACCATCACGGGCGCGCCTTCTCGATCTGGCTGGCGGGCGGAGGCATCCGCCCCGGCCTCGTCCATGGCGCCACCGACGACTTCGGATTCAACATCGCGGAGAAGCCGGTCCACGTGCACGACCTCCAGGCCACGCTCCTCCACTGCCTTGGCCTGGACCATGAACGCCTGACCTACCGGTACCAGGGCCGCGACTTCCGGCTCACCGACGTCCATGGCCGGACCGTGCACAACATCCTGACCTAGTCCGCTCGCCTGGGGGACGCGTTTGCGCGGCGCGGTTCGATCGACCCGCTTGCCACCCGCGGGCGAATCGGGCTATCGCTACTCCCGTCCCCTCCCGAGCCATGACCTGTCACCGCCTTTACCGTGGTCGCCCCCGCCTCCGAGGCTCGGGATTCACCCTCATCGAACTGCTCGTCGTCATCGCGATCATCGCGATCCTCGCCAGCATGCTCCTCCCCGCCCTGGCCCGCGCGAAATCCAAGGGCAAGGCGATCCAGTGCATCAACAACCTCAAGCAGGTCGGGCTCGCCATGATCATGTACTCCGACGAGTTCGACGGCTTCATCCCGCGGGGCAACGCCCAGCCCTGGTTCCTCGCCTACCTGCCCTACATGCCCGAGGGCGGGAAGGATCGCGACTTCCGTCAGGTCCGCATCTACCGCTGCGCCGGCTATCCCAACACCGATTCGAAACGTCGCCAGATCATCACCTACGTCATCAACGCCTGGAAGTTCACCGGGCCCAACGACAAGACCGGCTCCGAACAGGTCGGCCCCTCCAAAATCACCGCCTTCCAGCGTCCCAGCGGCACCATCCACCTCACGGACAACGAGAATGGCGCCTGGCGCCCCATCGTCACCGGCTACCTCGACGCCGTCACCGACGTGAACGATGTCTGGTCCCCAACCCACCTCCCGTTGACGGAACCCCCCGCGGCCCGCCGGCTCAACCCGGAACGCCGCGTCGCCGCCAACCGACACACCGAGGGCGTCAACGCCACCTTCCTCGACGGCCATGCCCGCTACCTCAAGGCCCGCAACGTCGTCACCGACCTCTGGCGCGAAGTCCACCCCTGACGCCGCCCCATCCCCATCCCTGCCATGCCTCCCATGCTTCCCACTCTTCCCCCCGGGCTCTCCCTCACGCTCGCCCTCGCCTTCGCCCTCGCCTTCGCTCCCCCTGCCCCCGCCCAGCTCATCCTCTCCGGCAACGAAACCAAGATCGACCTGACCTCCGGCGCCCCCCGCCGCGTCACCCCCACCCGCCCCGACTCCCTGAGCCTGCTCGATTTTTCCACCTGGCCCCCCGCCGTCACCCATCTGCCGGATATCGCGAACACCGTCATTGGCCCCCCATCCAACATCGCCATCTCCCGCGATCGATCCCTCGCCCTCGTCGCCAATTCCATCCGTCCCGATCCCGCCAACGCCACCAACTGGCTGCCCGAATCCTCGATTCACGTCCTCGACCTCCTATCCGTTCCGCCACGCATCGTCGGACGCGTCCAGGCCGGGGCTCAACCGTCGGGCATCTCGATCACCCATGACGGACGCTTGGCCCTCGTCGCCAATCGCGCCGCCGGGTCCATCTCCATCCTCGCCATCCGCGGACGCCAGGTCTCCCACCTCCGCGACGTCCCCGTCTGCCCCCCCGGCGACCAACTCTCCGACGTCGCCATCGCCCCCAACGACCAACTCGTGCTCGCCAGCGTCCAGAAGGGCGGCTACCTCGCCGCGCTGAACCTGAACGATCAAACCCTCGTCCCCACCGGCCAGAAACTCTCCACCTGCGGCCAACCCTACCGCGTCGTCATCACGCCCGACGGCGACCTTGGCCTCACCGCCGGCGCGGGGGCGGGCAACCGCCTCGACCGCGATGCCGTCACCGTCGTCGACCTTCGCTCCCAACCGATCCGCACCCTCGATTACGTCCCCGTCGGCGCCATCCCCGAGTCCATCGAGATCAGCCCCGATGGTCGTCTCCTTGCCGCCGTCGTCATGGAGGGCTCCAACCTTCCCGTCTCCGATCCCCTCCACTCCCGGGCGGGTCGTCTCGTCGTCCTCGCCCGCAAAGGCCGGACCTTTCGCATCGCCTCGGAGCATCCCATCGGGCGCATCCCCGAAGGCGTGGCGTTCACATCCGACGGGCGCCACCTGGTCGTCCAATGCCATGCCGACGAGGAACTCTGGATCTTCTCGGTTCGGGGTGCCCGCGTCCGGGACACCGGACAACGGATCCGCGTCCCGGGCTGGCCCTCCTCCCTGCGTGCCGCCCCATGAACCGCCCGCACCACCCGCGGACCACGGTCTCAACACGCGTTCTCCCCATGCTTCCCATGTCTCCCATGCTTCCCACGCCGGCCTCGCCCTCCCTCCCCGCTCCCAATCGGCGCCTGTTCCTCCGACGCCTGCTCGCCGGCGCCGGCCTGACCGCTGCCGCCGCCCCGGCGACGGCCCGCGCCCAAGCCGTCCTACGCCCCTCCGAAACCTCCACCAACGCCTCCTACGGCACCTTCCTCGGACAGCAGGGGCAACCGCCTCGCTTCAAGACCCGGCTCCGCATCACCCGCCTCGAGACCCTCCTCGTCAAACCCCGCTGGCTCTTCCTCAAGGTCCATACCGACGAAGGCATCGTCGGCCTCGGCGAACCCGTCGTCGAGGGACGCGCGCGCACCGTCGCCACCGCCATCGACGAGATCGCGCCCTACCTGATCGGCAAGGACCCCCGCAATGTCGTCCACCACTGGCAGGCCATCTACCGTCACGCCTTCTACCGCGGCGGCCCCGTCCTCACCAGCGCCCTCAGCGGCGTCGAACAGGCCCTCTGGGACATCAAGGGCAAGCTCCTCGGGGTCCCCGTCTACGAACTCCTCGGCGGCCCCACCCGCGACCGCGTCCGCGTCTACGCCCACCTCGGCAACAATCCCGAAACCCTCCGCGCAAAACGCCGGCAGGGCTTCACCGCCTTCAAGACCGGCATCAAAAACGGCACCCGCTCCGGCACCGTCGGCTCCAAACGCTTCATCGACGAAGCCGCGGGCGCGTTCGCCGCCCTGCGGGAAGCCGCCGGCGACGACGCCGACATCGGCATCGATTTCCACGGCGCGATCTCCCCCCAGAACGCGAAGCTGCTCATCAAGGCCCTCGAACCCTTCCAACCCATGTTCATCGAGGAACCCGTCCCGTGTCAGAACGTGGATGTCATGGCGGAGATCGCCCGCTCCACCCACCTCCCCATCGCGACCGGCGAGCGCGTCTTCACCAAATGGGGCTTCCGCGAAATCCTCGAGAAGGGGGCCGCCAGCATCCTGCAACCCGACCTGTGTCACGCCGGCGGCATCATGGAGGCCCGCCTCATCGCCGGCCTCGCCGAGGCCCACTACGCCACCATCGCCCCCCACAACCCCCTCGGCCCCATCTCCCTCGCCTGCGGCCTCCAACTCGCCGCCGCCATCCCCAACTTCCTCTGTCAGGAACAGGTGAACCTCGGCGAAGGCTACCTCAAGCAACCCTTCCGCATCGACCAAGGCTACCTTCCCGTCCCCACCGGCCCCGGACTCGGCATCGAACTCGACGAGAACCTGCTCGCCGACAAGATCGGTCACGACTGGCGCAATCGTGAGACCTACGACGAGAACGACGGGTCCGTCGTCGACTGGTAGTCCGTAACCCGTCGGGCCGCCATCCCCCGCGCCGGGTCCGCCCGTCGGTCCTCGGCCACCGCCGGTTCGTCCCTGCCGGCGGCGGCCTTTTCCCATCCGGGTAGCCCCTGCCCGGTTCGCGCGTAGCTTGCCGAACAACGCGAGCACGAGTGCCTCCCCGCCCCGATCACGATCACGATCATGGTCACGATCATGGCGGCCCACGGCTCCGTTCCAAACCCGAGCCTTCGACGCACCATGAACCCGGTTCCAACGTCCTCGCCGTCCGCCGTCCCGGTCCCGATTCTCCTTCGCCTGCTCCACGTCGTCCTCGCCCTCGCGGCCTCCTCTTCCGCGCTGCCCGGCGACGACGGTCAGGTCCGGATCGAACGCGACGCGGCGGGCAGGTCCGTCCAGGTCCTCGGTGACGCCGATGATGAATGGTGGATCCAGTCCTCCCCCGATCTAGGGGCGTGGACCGACGTTGCCGGACTGCCCCCCCTGCTCTCCGGACGCACCAACGCCGCCGTGGCGGCGCTCCCCGAGCCCACGGGTTCGCCGTCCGTCTTCTACCGCGCCCGGCAAACCGGCGGCCTCTACGATCCGTCCATCGTTCGCGACGTCCGCCTGACCTTCGCCCAGGCCAACTGGCAGACGATCCTCGCCAACAACTACGGACGCGACACCAACCTTGCCGGGACCCTCGAGATCAACGGTCGCACCTATCCCGGCGTCGGCGTGCGCTACAAGGGCAACACCTCCTACACCCAGGGCGGCACCAAGAAATCGATGAACATCGAAATCGACGCCGCCGTCCCGGGCCAGGACGTCATGCGCTTCGCCACGCTGAATCTCAACAACGCCGCCGGAGACGAGACCGTCATGCGCGAAGCCGTGTACTTCAACGTCATGCGCCGGTACGCCATCTGTCCCGCCGCCAATTTCGCGCGCCTTTACGTCAATGGCGCCTACTGGGGCCTCTACTCCAATGCCCAACAAGGCGATACCCGCCTCATCGACGAGTATTTCCCCAGTGACGACGGCGACCGCTGGCGCGCCCCCAATGCCCCCGGCATGATCGCCGGCGGCCCCGGCGGCCCCCGACCCGGTCCCGGGGGCGGAGGCGGCCCCGGTGGTGGTGGTGGCGGCTTCACCGCCGGCACCTCGGCCCTCATGTACCTCGGCCCTTCCGTCGCCAATTACACGAGCCACTACATCCTCAAATCCGACGACACCAACGCCTGGTCACGCCTCGTCCGGATCATCACGACCCTCCACGAGACCCCGACCGATTCCTTCCGCGAGTCCATCGAGGACGTCATGGCCGTCGACCGCTGGCTCTGGTTCCTGGCTGCCGAAAACGTGTTCGCCGACGACGACAGCTACTTCAACAAGGGCGCCGACTACATGTTCTATGTCGAACCCGAAACCGGACGGCTGCACCCCGTCGAACACGACGGCAATGAGGCCTTCGTCGCCGGCGACATCCAGCTCTCCCCCGTCATCGGCACCGGCAACACCAACCGGCCCGTCCTGAACAAGTTTCTCGCCATCCCCGAACTCCGTCAGCGTTACCTGGCCCATCTGCGGACCATTCTGGAGGAGTCCTTCAAACCCACGGTCCTCCACCCCCTCATCGACGCGTATAGCGCCCGCTCCAAACCCGCCCTCGTCGCCGACACCCGGAAGAACTACACGATGACCGCCTACACGAACGACCTGGCCGCCCTCAAATCGTTCGTCACCCAGCGCTACACCTTCCTCACCAATCACGCCGAGGTTCGCCCCCTCCCGCCCCGCATTCTGGCGGTTTCGCCCCCCACCCCCCCGCCAACCGCCGGCACCCTCCCCTACATCACCGCCTCCGTCTCGCCCGTGGCCTCCGAAGGCGTCGACTCTGTCTGGCTCTATTTCCGGCCCCGGGCCTACGGACGCTTCGCCGTCCGCCGGATGTTCGACGACGGCCAGCACGCCGACGGCGCCCCGGGCGACGGGATCTACGGCGCGGTCACCACCAATTTTCCGGCCGGAACGAAGGTCCGGTTCTACGTCGAGGCGCGCTCCGCCAACGCCGCCCGGGCCGCCGCGTTTTCTCCCACGCGCGCCGAGGAGGAGACCTACGACTACCGCGTCGCCCTCGCCTCCGCCCCCACGACCTCC
Organism: uncultured Verrucomicrobiota bacterium; assembly: GCA_964608505.1. Taxonomy (GTDB): domain Bacteria; phylum Verrucomicrobiota; class Verrucomicrobiia; order Limisphaerales; family CAIMTB01; genus CAIMTB01. The sequence goes on along the minus strand of CAZSOV010000006.1, from coordinate 49,211 downwards.
GTCGTCATCAACGAACTCATGGCGGCCAATGCCGCCACCCTCGCCGATCCCCAGGGCGAGTTCGACGACTGGATCGAACTGCACAACCGCTCCGACCAGGAGGTCGATCTCACCGGTCATTACCTGACCGACGAACCCAACAACCCCCGCAAGTGGGCCTTCCCAGCGGGAACCCGCATCGCCGCGGGCGGGTTCCTCCTCGTCTGGGCCGACGAAGATGGCAAGCCCCCCGGACTCCACGCGAGCTTCAAACTCGCCGCCTCGGGCGAACAACTCCTCCTCGTGGATACCGACGCCCGGCTCAACGCCGTCCTCGACTCCGTCACCTTTGGTCCCCAATCCGAGGATCGGGCGTACGGACGTTCCCTGACCGACCCCGACGCCTTCATGGAACTTGCCCCGACGCCCGGCCTGCCCAACAAATAGGCCCGCCACGAAGTGAACCTCGCTCCCCGACGCCCCGGCCTTCCCCATCCCGGTCCCCCTCGCCAACACCCCATCCCTTGCCGGCCCCGGCTCGGCAGGTTCCATCCCCACCCTCGCTTCCCGCTTCTTGCGATCCTGCTCGGCCTCGCGTTCCTCCCGGCCCGGGCCGCCGCACCGCTTCGCATCGCCGATTGGAACCTCGCCGGGCGCCTGGGCTGGACCAACGCCCCGGCTCCGGGCGTCGTGACCCTCGAGACGGCGTCCTCCCCCGCCGGCCCATGGAATCCGCTCCGGCGTGCCTACGCCACCCAGGGTGCCGGGAGCCTCGTCCACCCCCCGACCTCTCCGCATGCCTTCCACCGCCTCTCCTCCGTCGAGGTCCCCGGCACCCCGACCGGCTTCACCAACCTCGTCCAGTCCTACGGCCTGCTCGAAACCATCGCCGGAAATGGCGGCGGCCAGACCGACGGCGTCAGCTACTGGCAGGAATGGTACGAGAACCAGCCGGGCCCCTGGGTCTCGCTCTCCCGCCCCCACTTCGCCATGGCGGATCGCGCCGGACGGGTCTTCATCGCCGACAAGAACAGCCATTCCATCCTCCGGCTCGACACCGACGGCACCCTCTCCACCCATGCCGGCACCCACTTCGGAGGCTTCAACGGCGAGGGCCCCGCGCCAGCCACCGAACTCCAACTCGACCTTCCCAACGGCCTTTGGGTTCGCGCCGATGGCACCGTCTACGTCCTCGACGCCGGCAACGGCCGCGTCCGCCGCGTCGATACCAACCGCGTCGCCCGCACCCTCTTCCTGGCCACCTCCAACGGCTCCTCCCTGGCCGGGGGACGCGGCCTCTGGGTGAGCGACGACGAATCCCTCGCCTACGTCGGCAACGAAACGCGCATCCGCGCCTGGAGCCCCGGCGCCGGACTGCGAACCCTCGCGTCCGGATTCTCCGACCTGGGCCTCTTCATCGTCGAACCGGACGGCACCCTGCTCGCCTGCGATCGGGGCGCGCACCATGTCTATCGCGTCACCGCGTCCGGCACCCGCACCGTCGTCGCCGGAAACGGACGGACCACGGGCGGGGGCGACGGTTCCCCCGCCCTGGCCACCGGCCTGCATGGGGTCCGGGGCATCTGGCCCATCCCCACTGGCGGCCACCTTCTGCTGACCCACGACGGCTGCCAGCTCTGGCACTGGGACACCGCCGGCATCCTGCGCCTCCTCGTCCATGGCGCCGGAGGTCGCACCCACGCCGGGGACGGGTTGCCGTTCTTTGCCCCCGACGAACCGCGCATCAGCGAGGGGCGAAGCGTCACCCTGGACCACGACGGCCACATCCTCGTGTGCGAAAGCGACTGGGGATACGTGCGCCGCATCCGGTTCGCGCCCTACCACGATCCCTGAAGTCCGTCCCGGCGTTCCGCTCCCTCCGCGCGAGGGATGGGACCACATCTAACATCTTTTGCATCTCCAGGAGATTTATTTTGTACCCGTTGGAAGGTCGAGGTATGCTGCGGCATGCGCCGGCCACGTCTGAAGGTTCCCGGGGATCGCGGGACGGGATACTATCATTGCGTCAGCCGGATCGTGGATCGGCGGTTCATCTTCGCGGCGGCGGAGAAGGAGCACTTCGTTGCCCTCCTGCGGGAGTGCGAGGAGTTCTGCGAGGTCCGGGTCCTGACGTACTGCGTGATGTCGAATCACTTCCACGTTCTCGTGGAGGTGCCGCGGCGTCCGCAGCCGGCGGAACGACCGACGGCGGAGCGGATGCTGGAAAAGCTGGCGCGGCTTTCGGGACACCAGAACGTGGGGGCGGTGCGGCAGCGCTTCGAGATGTACCGACAGTCGGGGGATTCCGAGGGGGAAGCGCGGTACCTGGCCACGTTCCACGCGCGGCTGTGGGACGTCAGCGAGTTCATCAAGGTGCTGAAGATGCGGTTCACGCTGTGGTACAATCTGCGGAAGGACCGTCGCGGAACGCTCTGGGAGGAACGCTTCGGGAGCGTGCTGGTCGAGGGGGCCGGCCAGGCGCTGGCGACCATGGCCGCCTACATCGACCTGAATCCGGTCCGGGCCGGCATCGTGCAGGATCCGAAGGACTACCGGTGGAGCGGATACGGGGAAGCGATGGGCGGAAAGCGTCGCGCGAAGTCGGGCATCCAACGGTTGGCGACGGCGTTGAACCAAGGTCGCGAGGAATCGCCGGGGCGCGCCCTGGAGACCTACCGAAGGTGGATGTACCAGGAAGGGGACGGGCGCCGCGAGGGCTCGACTGCCGAGGGACGCCCGCGGAGAGCGTCCCTTTCGCCGGACGCGGTCGCGAAGGTGCTGGGGGCGAAGGGCAGCCTGCCGCTGTCGGATTATCTGAAGTGTCGGGTGCGGTATTTCACGGAGGGCGCGGTATTCGGCAGTCGAGGCTTCGTGGAGGACACGTTCCGGGAGTACCGGGAGCGTTTTGGGCCGAAGCGAAGGAGCGGTGCGCGCCGCGTGAAGGGCCTGGTGGAGCCAGAGTTCTTCACGGCGCGCGATCTGCGCGTCGACGTGTTCGGATAGATGCCCCCCGGGACGCGGCCCGGCGAAGGGACTCACCGTGCCGCCGGGTCCGTGGGATTCAGGATCAGCGTGGTGGGGGAATACGCGCGCACGGGAACCTCGACGGTGGCTCCGGAGAAGGCCCACGACCGACCCGATGGAGTTCCGCGCAGGTCGACATTCGAGGCCGTGCCGGATTGCCAAGGTGCCGGGAGGGAGACGCGCACGGGCCCCGTGCGTCCGGCGAGTTCCCAGAGGCGCAACCGGATTCCGGGTCCGGCGGGATCAGGCCCCAGGGCGGTGACGAGGGTGCCGGAACGCGGGAGGCCCACGCCCGGAGCGCTGGGAGGTCGAGCGCCGGGTGGTCCTTCGACATCGACTGCGACCATGGGAAACCGGATTTCGGCCGCGGGAGCGACCAGGGCGGTCTCGCTGGCGTCGCCGGGACCGACGGCCCAGAGGCGGACCCGCGTCCGCCAGCGCCCCTCGTTCCACAACCGGAAGTTGGTCGTCCACTGGTTGTTGAAGAGGTTGACGAAGACGGTGGCCTCCCGGGGCACGTCGTCCACGGAGTAACGCCAGCATCCGGGAGCACCGAGACTGACCAGCGGGCTATCGAGGGGACAAAGCCCCGCGCCGAACCCGTCGGGACGGGTGACGGTCAGCCCGGAATTCAAGGCGAACAGGTGCCGGTTGGAACCGGGGATCACGTCCGTCGCGGGATCGATGATGGAGCCGAGACGTCCGAGGCGGAAACGGGGCGAATCGAGGGCGAAGGGGAACGCGATCCAACCCGCTTCGGGCCAGGGATCGGCGGTTTTTTCGACGGCGAATTCGACGTCGACGCAGGGCTGGTCGGCCAGCAGCGCGAAGGAGGCCACGAACGGTGCGGAGAGACCGGGTGCATCCCGGGTCTCACCGGTTACGGTCACCTGATCGTGCGCGACGCGGAAGGACGCGCGAAACCCCCGTGGCGACGCGCTCCGGTACGGCACGACTTCGGCCGGGGGAAGCATGGGCTTGCCCAATTCGTTCGTCGCCCAATCGGCCGTGATCTTGACGTAGTCCCGGACGAACGCGCCGACCTCGCGAGCCGAGAAGCGTTCGTGCAGGAACTGCCCGAAGGCAGGCACCGCGCCCGGCCGGACCCATTCCCGCCCGGACGCCTTGTCGACGAGGGACTCGAGCACCATGCGGTTGGTGTCGACCCGGGCGCGGAAGAACGGGCTTTCGATCACCCCGGTCGCGGCATCGAAGCGGACCTTGGGCGCGCCGGGTTTCGCCTCGACAGGCACAAAAGTGCGATACCCCATGGGCGGGACATCCCGGGCGGGGAACGACCAGGTCCCATCCGAGCGACGAGAGGTCGGGACCGGTTCGCCGCCGTCGACGGGCCGGAGCGCGTCGGGAAGGTCGGAAGCGGGACGGAAGACGACGAGTGCGTCCCGTTTCCAGGGGAGCGGGTTGAAGACGACGCACCGGCGGCCCGCGACCTCGACGGCGCGAGCGAGGTGTCGCATCTGACGTTCGACCAGCGGCGTCACGAGGTGATCGGCGGTCTCGATGTAGGCGGTGTGCTCCGCCCAGGAGGACTCGATGCGGTCGAACCGCCCGGCCTTGCGTTCGGCGCGCCAGGCGTCGCCGTAATGCGCGAGGTATTTCCCGTAGATCCACCAGTACGCCCCGCCCCAGGTGTGTTCGCCGTAGAGCAGGCTGCGTTCGTAGGCTTGGTCGACCGCGTCCCGCGACGGATCCGGAACGTCGACCCCCCAGGCCGGGAGCAACGTCCCGAGCGCCTCGGCCATCGCGATGCGCGGGCGCACCTGCCGGGCCAGGCCCGCTCCGCGGGGATCGCCGAGGAGGCCGTGGATCCAAGTGTCCGGCATGTCGCCGCGCACGACGGGCACGGGCACACGCGACTGGAGGATGCCGTCGGCGAAGTCGCTCATGCGACCGATCCGAACCCGCACGCCGGGCAACCGGGTTTTGGCCTCGGCGAGCAGTGATTGGACCTCGTCGGGACGCGGCGGGCCATGGTTGTCACCGGTATGGATGAGGGCGAGCCAGGTCGGGTGCGGCCAGTCGGCCGGGGGCACGAGACCGGTTCCATAACTCTCCGCGGTGTACATGGTGAGCAGGCGGGAGCCGTCGGGCCCCTCCCAGAGGAACAGGGGCGGCACGAGCGGGGAGCGACTGGCGGCATTGCAGCCGAGGTGGAGGAAGTCGACCCCGGCGTGCCGGAGGAGGGTGGGCAGGATCCAGGAGTGGGAGGGCACGTCGGTCATCTTCGCGTCGCGCGGGAGCGGCAGGCCGGCCTCCCGCGAGAGCCGCGTGGCGAACCCCAAACCGCGAACGAGGTCCTCCGGTTCGAGGGATTCGGTGTGGGTGGTGAACGGGAGGGCGTGGACGACGAAGCGTCCCTCGCGAAACGCGGCCTCGATCCGCCCGCGGCGCCCCGGGGACTGGCCGGGTCCGTCCTGGAGGATCCTCGCGAGCGGCCAGCCGGCGAGGGTCCAGGCGAAACGCTGTTCTGGGGGAAGATCGCGGCTGTCGTCCACGACCTTGAGCGCGTCGTCCATCATGGTGGTCCGGTACCGTTGCACGACGTTGCTGGCCATGTCGGTGTAACCGAGGTCGAAGTGGGTCTTGAAGACGACGATCACCTCGCGCAGGGAGGCGGGGACCCGATCGACGGTGGGGGCCGGCGCGGGGGCGGTGACGCCGTTCCATCCGAGCAGCACGAGACACACAGCCAGCCAGGGGGACGTTTTCATGGGGATGCCGGGCGGCAGCGAGGCTAGCGCCGCCCGTGATCGGGCCGCCACGAACGCGTGGCGAAACGAGAGGCGAAGCCTGCGACTCGGCAGTCGCCGGCCCCACATCGCAGTTCCACGCAGGACTTTGTCAACCGCCCTGCCCCGCGGCTGCGGTGCATCGAATCCGTGCTTGCCGATCCCGATGCTCCGCGCTAGCAGGGAACGTCTCCCGCGACTCCTGCCACCGTGTTCCATCCGGACCGGGGTCCATCCGTGTCGGCGGGTGGCGCGAAGCCCGAGCATCTCCACTCCCACTCCACTCGCAACCTGCCGCAGTGCTCCGCACTTCCCGTTCATCCCCTGCCCCATGCTTCCATGAATGCCCTCCCACCCAGCGTGCACCGGCCTCCGCAGGAGCGGAGCGGATTCCGATTCACCGGTCCGAGCCTGCTCCTTGCCGCCCTGATGGCCTCGGCCGCCGCGCGCGGCGAGCTGATCGGTTTCTATCCGTTCGACGGCACGGATCCCGTGCAGGACGCGAGCGGGAAGGGCGCGCGGCTGGAAAGCGCGTCCGCCGATCCGACGCATCTTCCCACGGGCGGGCTGGAGGGCGGCGCATATGAGTTTGACGGCACCCAGCGGTGGGTCGCGCCGATCAACATCGATCCGGCGGTCCTGCCGCAGGTGACGATGGGGGCCTGGGTGAGAACCTCGAGTCTGGTCCCGGGCCTGCGGAAGATCCTGGGCACCGACAACGGCGGTTGGGATCGGAGCATCGGACTGGACGACCGGGACGGGCCGTTCCGCTTCACCTCGTTCATCGGCAACGGCACGCCGGCGACGGGCACCCCGGGTCCGACGTCGGTCCATCAATGGGCCTTCGTGGCGGTCACCTACGACGAGGTGACCACGGAACTGGCGATGTACGTGGACACCGACGCGGTCACCACCGAACCCCTGGTGCCGGTGATCGTCCCGACCGGCTTCATGGGCGGTTTCGACACCGTGGCCATTGGCGGCCTGCGTCCGGACAACGCCGCCGAGGCCTGGCTGGGCACCATCGACAACGTCTTCTTCTTCGACGAGATCCTCACGCCGGAGCGGATGACCGCCCTGAGGAACGGGGGACGGAAGGCCATCCTGGGACAGGCCCCGGACGATCCGGACCTGCAGGTGACCTCGGCGCCGAAGCTGGACGGACTGCCGAAGGTCCCGAGCGCGAAGACCCTGGAGTATCCGGTGCGCAACGCGGGGACCACGAAGGCGCTCCACCTCGCGCGTGTGGCGCTGGCCGGCAACGACGCCGGTTATTTCTCCGTGCAGTCGTTCCCGTCCGAGCTGGCGCCGGGCGCGACCGGAGTGCTCCGGATCGGTTTCGATTCGCGCGGCCAGGTGGGCACGTTCGAGGCCACGGCCACGCTCGAGACCGACGACCCCAGCACGCCGGCGGTGCTGCTGGACCTGGCGTCGCGGGTGGTTCCGGCGCAGACCCTCCTCGGCTTCTACGCGTTCGATGACGCGGCCAATCCGCTGAAGGACGAGAGCGGCGGCGGGCGAAACCTGATCGGCGGGTTGGATGGCGGGAACGCGAACCCGACGTACCTGCCGGCGGGCGGTTTCCGGGGCGGGGCGTACGAGTACCAGGGAACGCACCGGCTCGTGGCGCCCATCAACATCAATCCCTCGGTCGTTCCGCGCCTGGGCATGGGCGCCTGGGTCAAGACCGCATCGCTCGAACCGGGCCTCCGGAAGGTCCTCGGCCACGACGACGGTGCCTGGGACCGCGTGATCGGTCTGGACACGCGCACCCAGGCCGGGGGCGGCGAATTGGCGGACGGAACGTTGCGCTACGCGGTGTTCACCGGGGGCAACAACCACGGGCCGTCCCAGGGCGATCCGCCGCCCGCGCCGATCTCGACGGAGACCTGGACCTTCCTCGCGGCGGATTATGACCAGGCCAACAACCGGGTCTCGCTCTATGTCGACCTCGACGCCTCGACCACATCGGACCCGCTCGAAGTCGTGACCCGGGACACCCAGATGAGCTCCGGAGTCGGGAGCGTTTCGATCGGCAGCCTTTCCCCCGGCGGATCCGGCGAGGGCTGGATCGGGCTCATCGACGACGTCTTTTTCGTCAGCGGCGGGCTCGACGAGGCGACCATGCGCGCGGTCCGGGACGGCGGTCGGGCCACCCTGCTCCAGTTCGGGCCGGACCCCGCGCTCGCGGTGCCCTCGGGACGCGTTTTCGGGACCCTTCCCAACGCCCAGGCGAAGACGGTCCAGATCCGACTCGCGAACGGCGGCCTCGCGCGGACGCTCGATATTGCGCGCGTGCGGGTGACGGGACGGGATGCGGCGGCGTACACGGTGGGGACGGTTCCCGCGGAGATCGCGCCGGGTGCGGGGGTGGACGTGGCCGTCACGCTGACGCCCGCGGGACGGGAGGGACTGTTGCAAGCCACCCTCGAGATCACGTCCAACGACAGTGCCAACCGTCGGGCGACGGTGGATCTGACGGCGGACGTGCCGTTCGTCTCGCTGCGCTCGGCGCTCGTGGGCTTCTATCCGTTCGACGATGCCGCGGCGCCGCTGAAGGACGAGAGCGGCAACAACCGGACGCTCGTGACCGCGGGCTTCGATCCGATCCACCAGCCGTCCGGCGGGTTCGAGAGCGGATACTTCTCCTACGACGGCAGCCAGCGGCTCGTGGCCCCGCTCAACATCAATCCGTCGGCGATGCCGATGCTGACGATGGGCGCCTGGGTCCGGCTGGACAACCTCGACCCCGGGTTGAAGAAGGTGATGGGCAGCGACGACGGCGGCTGGGACCGGACCATCGGCCTCGACAATCGCGAGGGTGCCTTCCGATTCACAGCCTTCTCCGGCAACGGCGTGCCCATCGCCAACACGCCGGAGCCGGAGAGCACGGAGGCCTGGACCTTCCTCGCGGCCACCTTCGACCAGGACGCCGCGTTGGTGACGGTGTACGTGGATCTCGATGCCTCGACCAAGGACGACCCACTCGTGGCCGTCGCGCGCCCGGGCAGCACCTACGGTCCGGGCTTCAACACGGTTTCCCTCGGCAGCCTCCGACCCGACAACGCCAACGAAGGGTTCGTCGGCGGGATCGACAACGCGTTCTTCTACAGCACCGTCGTGTCGGTGGCCGACCTCACCGCCATCCGCAACGGAGGCAAGTCCGCCATTCTGAGCGAGCCCATCCGCCTGCTCTCGATCCGTCCGACGGCCTCGACGGTGGCCCTGACGTGGCGCAGTTCGCCCGGTGCCTCGTATCGGGTCGAATACACCGAGTCGCTGCCCGGCCCCTGGGTGGCGATTGCGACCCAGGCCAGCCAGGGCGCGAGCACCTCCTACACGGATGCGTCGGCGGATCGCCCGCGTCGCCGCACCGGCTTCTACCGGATCGCGCGGTAGGCGCGTCGGATTCCCTCTCGTGCACCCACGCCGCGGCGCGCCCCGGTCAGGCCCCGGAAGGTTGCGGGCCCTGCTGGTGCTCGGAACCATGGCGATGGCGCTGCCGTCGTTCCGGCTGCCGGCCGCCGCGCCGCCTGCCCCATCGCCGTCCGCGCCCGCGGCTTCGGACGCCACGGGCGTTCGGGTCCAGGCCGTTCCGAACATGCCCGGGAATCGCCGGGCCGGATTCACCCGCATGGACGCGTCGCGGACCGGCCTCGATTTCGCCAATCAACTCGACGACGCGGCGCTGGCCCGGAACCAAATCCTCGAGGTGGGCTCCGGCGTGGCCCTGGGCGATGTCGATGGGGACGGGCTCGTGGACGTCTACCTTTGTTCGCTGTCGGGGACCAACCGGCTGTACCGGAACCTGGGCGATTGGCGGTTCGAGGATCTGACGCCGGTTTCGGGCACGGCCTGCGCCGGGCAGTTCTCCACGGGCGCGGTTCTGGCCGACGTCGACGGGGATCGGGATCTCGACTTGTTGGTGAACGGGATCGGGGTCGGCACGCGGCTTTTTCTGAACGCCGGCACGGGTCGCTTCCGGGAGGCGCGGGAATCCGGTCTGGTTCCGCGGCATGGGGCGACCTCGATGGCCCTGGGGGACGTCGATGGCGACGGCTGGCTGGACCTGTACGTCGCCACGTACCACACCCGCACGGTCAAGGACTCGCCCGCCCCGCTGGATGTCGAGGCGGGGTTCGTCGACGGGCGGTTCGTGATCCGTCCACCGGGACGGTTCGCGCCGATCTTCCTGCGATCCGGCGGCGTGAGCCTGCTTGAGCTCGGCGAACCGGATTTTTTCTATCGCAATCGCGGGCGGGGTGTCTTCGCGCCGGTGGACTGGACGGATGGCACTTTTGTCGATGCGGAGGGCAAGGCCCTGGCCGAGGCGCCGAAGGACTGGGGCCTGGCGGTCGCGTTCCGTGACCTCGACGGCAATGGCACGCCCGACCTGTACGTCTGCAACGACTTCTTCCAGTCGCTGGATCAGGCCTGGCTCAACGACGGCACCGGTCGGTTTCGTCCGCTTCCCGCGCGGGCCCTCGGCCACACCAGCATGTCCTCCATGGCCCTGGATTTCGCGGATCTGGACCGCGACGGATGGGACGACTTCCTCGTCCTCGACATGCTCAGCCGCGAGCACGCCCGGCGCCAGCGCCAGCGGGGCAGCCTGGTGCACGTGCAGGCCGCGGTTCCCTGGCGGGTGCCGGACCATCGCCCGGAATACCCGCGGAACATGCTCTTTCGCAATCGGGGTGACGGAACCTGGGCCGAGATCGCCCAGTCCGCCGGACTCGAAGCCACCGAATGGTCGTGGTGCATCGCCTTCCTCGATGTCGACCTCGACGGCTACGAGGATGCCCTCGTGGCCAACGGGACCGTCCGGGACGCCAACGACGCCGAACTCGCCCAGGCCGGCGCGGGGCGCATGGACGGTCGGGGCACGGCGCGCCCCGGCAATCTCCGGTTCCCCGTTCTCGAAACGGCGAACCTGGCGTTTCGCAACCGGGGGGATCTGACGTTCGAGGAACGCGGACGGGATTGGGGCTTCGACACGGTCGGGGTCTCCCACGGCATGGCGCTGGCGGATCTGGACAACGACGGGGACCTGGACGTCGTCGTGAATCACCTGCGCCAGCCCGCCGGCCTGTATCGCAACGAGTCCACCGCGGCACGAATCGCGGTTCGCCTCCTCGGGCGCGCCCCGAACACACAGGGGATCGGCGCCCGGGTCGAGTTGCTGGGCGGGAGCGTTCCCCGTCAGGCGCAGGAGATCCAGAGCGGCGGACGTTACCTCTCGGGCGACGACCCCGTGCGCGTGTTCGCCCCGGGCAGCCAAAGCACCGGGCTGGTCCTGCGGGTGACCTGGCGGGCGGGGGGCGTCTCCCTCGTCTCGAACGTCCTGGCGCGGGCTCGTTACGAAGTCCAGGAACCGTCCGATCCTCCATTCCCCGTCCCCGTCCCCACCCCCACCGGCGTCGCGAACCCGTCCCGGTCGAGGCCCGCGCCGTTGCCCCTCTTCGAAGACCGGAGTGCCCGGCTCGCCCAGCGACACCAGGAGAACGAATTTCCCCCGGATGATTCTCAACCCTCCCTGCCCCGTTCGTTCGACCGTCCGGGTCCCGGCCTCGCCTGGCGCGATCTCGACGAGGACGGCTGGGAGGACCTCGTCGTGGGCGGTGCCCGGGGCGGCTTCGGGATCGTCTACCTGGGCGAGCGCGGCGGCCGTGGTTTCCGCCCCACCCGCCGTCGCGACCCGCTCCCGCGCGACCAGACCGCCGTCCTGGCCGTCCGCCATCCCCGGGGCCATCTCGAATTGCTCGCGGGTTCGTCGAGCTACGAGGAACCGCGGAAGCCCGGTCCCACCGTCGTCGGGTACCACCTCGGGACCGGGGTCGAATCCGAAGTGATCGGCTCGCAACCCTGGAGCGTCGGTCCGCTCGCCCTGGGTTTTGTCGGTACCCGGCAGGCGTTGTTCGTGGGGGCCCGGGTCCGACCCGGTCGCTATCCGGAGCCGGCGCCCTCCCGATTGTATCTGCGCGACGACGCGGGCTGGACGCCGGATGTCGTGGGCACCGCCGTGCTCGCCACGACCGGCCTCGCCACGGGAGCCACGTGGGCGGATCTCGACGGCGACGGCCAGGCCGAGTTGGTGGTGGCGACCGAGTGGGGACCGATCCGGGCCTTCCGATTCACGGGTTCCGAGGCGCGGGAGCTGACTTCCGAGCTCGGCCTGGCGCGGTACCGTGGTTGCTGGAACGGCGTGGCGGCCGGTGACTTCGACGAGGACGGACGCCTGGACCTCGTGGCCTCCAACCGGGGCACGAACACCCGGTACCAGCGCCACCGGTCGCGTCCGATCCGCCTGTACTGGGGGGATTGGCTGGGCACTGACCGCATCGACGTGCTCGAGGCGTACCATGATCCCCGGCTGGACCGTTACGTGCCGTTCCTCCCGCTGGACGCCCTGCGCCTCGTCAGCCCGGGACTCGCGGCACGCTTCCCGTCGTTCGCCGCGTACGCGCAAGCCGGGATCGAGGCCATCGTGGGGGACGAAGCCGGACCTCCGCGCTTTCTGGAGGCCGACTGGTTCGAATCCACGCTCCTGCTGAACCGCGGCACCCGTTTCGAGGCCCATCCCCTGCCCTCCGCGGCCCAGTGGTCTCCCGCCCACGGTGTCGCTGTCGCGGACGTCGACGGTGACGGGCACGAGGACGTGTTCCTCGCCCAGAACGATTTCGACGGCGATGGGGAAAACTCCCGCGCGGACGCGGGGCGAGGTCTGCTTCTGCGGGGGGATGGCCGGGGAGGGTTCGCCGCCCTTCCGCCGCACGAGGCAGGCATCCAACTGCCCGGGGAACAGCGGGCGGCGGCGTTCTGCGACTTCGACCACGATGGACGCGTGGATCTCGCCGTGGGACAGAACGACGGGCCCGTCGGCCTGTTCCGCAACGCGCGCGGCGCGCCCGGACTGCGGGTCCATGTCCATGGCCCCCCCTGGAATCCCGATGCCGTCGGCGCCGTCCTGCGCCTGCGCCACGGGGACCGAACGGGACCGGCCCGGGCGGTTCAACTCGGTTCCGGTTTCGGTTCCCAGAACGGCCCGGTCCAGGTGCTCGCCTCGCCTTCGCCGCCGGCGGCGGTATGGATTCGCTGGCCCGGCGGGCGGGTCAGCGTCGAGAATGTCCCGCCCGGCGCCACCGAGATTCATCTCCGACACGGCCCCTGAGCCAACCCTGCGTATCCCCATGAACACCGCCCGCCTCGCTCCCGCCCTCGCCTCCGTCATCCTTGGCATGGCGACCGCGCTCGCCGCCCCTGTCACCCGCGCCGCGGAGGATCTGGTGGTGGCGGATTTCGAGGGCACCGATTACGGCGCCTGGAAGGTCACGGGCGAGGCGTTCGGCCCCGGCCCCGCCCGGGGAACGCTGCCCGGGCAGATGCACGTGGACGGATTCCAGGGCCAGGGTCTGGTGAACTCCTTCCACAAGGGGGACGGCTCCACCGGCACCCTCACCTCGCCCGAGTTCCGGATCGAACGCGCCTACCTCCGCTTCCTGATCGGCGGGGGGAAGCACGCCGAGAAGACGTGCCTGAACCTGCTCGTCGACGGTCGCATCGTCCGCAACGCGACCGGCCCGAATGCGAGCGCGGGCGGCAGCGAGGCGCTGGCCACGGAATCCTGGGACGTCGCCGAGTTCCGCGGGCGCCTCGCGGTTCTCCAGGTCGTGGACCAGGCGACGGGCGGCTGGGGCCACATCAACGTCGATCACATCGTCCAGACGGACCGCAAACCGCCCGGCACGCTCGCGAACGCCCGCCGCGAGTTCCTCGTGGAACGTCGTTTCCTCCATCTCCCCATCCGCAACGGCGCCCCGAAGCGGGTTGTCACCACCTTCGTCGACGGCCGCGCCGAGGTGCGCAACGACGTCGAACTCGCCGACGGCACGCCCGACTGGTGGGCGCCGATGGACGTCTCGGCGTGGCACGGGCGGACCGTCACGTTGCAGGTCGACAAGCTCCCCGAGGATTCGCGGGCGCTGGCGTCCATCGAGGCCGGCGAGGCGATCCGCGGCACCACCGAGCTCTACCGCGAGCCCGCCCGTGGGCAGTTCCATTTCTCGCCGCGCCGGGGCTGGAACAACGACCCGAACGGCCTCGCCTGGTTCAACGGCGAATACCACCTGTTCTTCCAGCACAACCCCTACGGCTGGGGCTGGGGCAACATGCACTGGGGACATGCCGTCAGCCGCGACCTCGTGCACTGGACCGAACTCCGCGACGAACTCGCCCCGGACGCCTTCGGCCCGATGTTCAGCGGCAGCGCCGTCGTGGATCACCGCAACACGAGCGGCCTCGGCACGGACGGAAAACCTCCCCTCGTTCTGGTGTACACCGCCGCCGGCGATCCCACCGTCCAGTGCATCGCGTCCAGCACCGACGGACGGAGCTTCGCCAAATACCCGGGCAACCCGGTCCTGAAGGAGATCACCGGCGGCAACCGTGACCCGAAGGTCCTCTGGCACGAGCCCACCCGCCAATGGGTGATGGTCCTCTACGTCGAGCTCCAGCGACGCCACACCGTCCATTTCTTCACTTCCCCCAATCTCCGCGATTGGACCCTCTCGTCCATCACCGAGGGCCAGCCCGGCAGCAACTATCTCTTCGAATGCCCGGACTTCTTCGAGCTCCCCGTCGACGGCGACGCCGGACGCCGCAAGTGGGTGTTGTCGGGGGCCAACTCCGAGTACGCCATCGGTTCCTTCGACGGCACGACGTTCCGTCCCGAGTTCTCCCGGCTGCCCGGACACCGGGGGCGCGGGTTCTACGCGGCGCAGACGTTCAGCGATCTTCCGGCCACCGACGGTCGCCGCATCCAGATCGGCTGGTTCCAGACCGAGACGAAGGGCATGCCCTTCAACCAGTCGATGACCCTCCCCCTGGAACTCCGCCTGGTCTCCACCGCCGACGGCCCCCGCCTCGCCTTCTCGCCGGTTCGGGAACTCGCCTTGCTGCGCGTCCGCGAGCACGCCATCCCCGCCCAATCGCTGGCTCCGGACGCACCCAATCCCCTGGCCGCGGTCAAAGCCGAACTGGTGGAGCTTCACGCCACGTTCGAGCCGGGCGACGCGAAGGAGATCCGGTTCACCCTCCGGGGCGCGAAGATCCGCTATGACGTCGCGAAGCAGGAGCTCGTCGTCAACGATCACCGTGCTCCCGCGCCGCTGCGGGAGGGCCGGCAACGGCTGGTGATCTACGTCGACCGCACCGGCCTGGAGATCTTCGCCAGCGACGGACTCACCTACGTCCCCCTGCCGCGCCTCGCCCCTCCCGACGATCTCGCCCTCGCCGTCCAGGTCGAGGGCGGCACCGCGAAGTTCTCCTCGCTGCACGTCCACGAACTCCGCTCCGCCTGGAACCCGACCCGGTAGCGACCCGTTACCGCCGCACCTGGGCGATGGGGCCGACCCAGCGGGTGTTGTAACGGCGATTGAGCGCGTCGCCGGGTTGCGGCGGGCGCGCCTCCCGCCCGTAGGCTTGGTCGTCCATGCCTTCCCAGGGCAGCGGCTCGACCTTGTCCCCCTGGACGACATGGAAATCGGCGTCCTTGTCCCACCCGACCGTGAACAGGAAGAACGTCCGCGCGCGATCCGGTGCGGTTTTGGCGGGCACCGACGCGGCCGGGAAACCGAGGGTGAGTTCATCCCCGCCGTTCAACAAGGCGAGGCCCCCGTCGCGGTGCGCGATGAGCTCGTCGACCGGTCCGTACCGCGTGCACCAACCGCTGGGCGTGATCCGCCAATCGGGCCAGGACCGGACCCGGGCGTAGTCGGGGGTGAGCGGTTGGGTCCAGGGCAGATCCTTGAATTCGGAATACCCGCGCCAGTGGAGGTCGGAGGAATCGGGGGCGACCCAGGTGATGCGGGAGACGTCCTCGGGCGCCCGTTCGAAGAGGGCGATGCGGTCCCAATGAATCTCGAAGGCCGCGGTCAGGCGCAGGCGGCGCGCGCCGTCGGGGAGGCGGCCCGCGAGATCGACGAGGATGGTCTTGGTCTTGCCGCACGGGGCACCGACGGGGACGTCGAGCGGTTGCCAGCCGGCCCCGGTTTCGACTTCGAGGCGGGGAAAGGGGAAGGGCGCTTCCGGATCGCGGCTGACGGACATGTTGGCCATGCCACCGCCGAAGCGAAGCCAGCCAGTGAGGGCCAGCACCCAGGGACGCCCGGGCGGTGGCGAGCCGAAGTCGAGGACGACGCCGTGCGTCCGGGCGTAACCCCGCTGCTGGGGCGGGCGCAACTCGAGGGGCGAGACCATCACGTGATCCTCCGTTTGCAGCGCGTCGGTGACGTCCTGGCCGGCAAGGTTCTCGGCCTGCCGCAGAGGCACCCGGTTCCGAAGCGTCATCACGCCCGTTGCCGGGAACGGACGGCCCGGGACCAGTTTGTCGGTGGGATGCACCTCCGTGCCCGGCGGATGATCGACGACCACCAGCTTGGCCTCGTCGAGGTAGAGCACCTCGCGCAGTTCCTCGGTGATCTGCACGAGGTGGCGACCGTCGCGCGCGGGGAACTCGGCTTCGGTTCCCAGGCGCACGATCTCGTCGGGATCGGCCTCGATGTAGCGTCCCTCGGCCACGGGCAGGCCCATCGGCGCGGCGCCGAGCAGGTCGGTAACGAACGTGAACTCGGTGCCGTTCCAACGATACAGGTAGGGGCAGGAGCCGGTGGGTCGGACGAGCTCCACCATGGCCAGCGGGACGCCGCACTGCACCGGGGTGTCGACATCGGTGCTCAGGGTGTCGAACCAGCGGATGTTGAGCGAATCGATCTTGGTGCGCTGGCCGACGCCGATTTCGACGGGCAACCGATGGACGGTGCGGATGGCGCGCCAGTTGCCGGAGGTGAGTTCGATCCGGAGACCGAGCGCGCTGGGATTGGAGCGGGTGCCGAGCAGGCGCAGGCGGAGTTGCGGGTTGGCATGACCACCCTGGTTGCGCAGGACGCGGAGCGTGCCGGCCCCGGTTTCCAGGACGAGATCGGTGTCGCAATCGCCGTCGAGGTCGGCCGTCGCGACGGACTGCACGGCTCCCGTGACGGCGCGATCCAAACCGAGCTCGGTCGTAGTCTCCGCGAACCCCGCATCGCCGGCGTTGCGCCAGGCCCGGAGTCCGTCCTCGGTGGCGAGCAGGAGGTCGAGCCAGCCGTCGTTGTCGTAGTCGAGCAGCGTGACGGAACGGGGGGCGCCGCGGGCGTCGCCGAGGGGGAGGACGAGGTCCTTGCCCAGGCCGTTGAAAAGGATGCGGACCTCGCGCCCGTGGGCGACGACGAGTTCGCCACGCAGATCGTTGTTGAGGTCGCCGACGGCCACGAGGGCGCCCACGGGCCACTCCAGGGACGAGGCCGGGACGTTGGTGAGGGCGCCGCCGCGGGTCTTGTGCCACAGGTCGGGGGCCATGCCCGGGCGGGACACGAACAGATCATTGAGCTCGTCGCCGTTCCAGTCGTCGGCCAGCAGTCCCGTCACGTTGGTGAGTCCGGCGGAGAGGCCCGAGGCGACGGTGCCATTCGTGAAATACATGTTGCCGAGATTGCGCAGGACCCGGAGCGCGCGGTTGGTCGGGTTGACCAGGATCAGGTCGAGGTTCCCCGTGAAATCCAGGTCGATCAACAGACCGTCCTCGGCCGGTTGCCGGCGCAGGTTCGAGAAGGCGGTGGAGTCCATCGCCTGCCCGTTCGTCGCCAGGCGGAACGCGTGCAGCCCGCGGTCCCCGAGAATGACGAGGTCCTCGTACCGATCCTTGTTCAGATCGCCGACGAGCACCTTGCGGAACTGCCCGCGATTGGTCGTGTTGAGGACATTGGGGGCCGCCGTGAACCTGCCCGCGGTGTTGATGAGCAGCCGGAACTGCGCCTCGCCCTCCCGGACCACCAGGTCCTGCGCGCCATTGTGGTTGATGTCGATCACCCCCACCGGTCCCGCGTACCGGCCGGCGTCGGGACCGAACACGTCCGAGGTGGCGTCGTCGAACCGGACGGGAATGCCCCGGCCCGCGGGCTGTTCGAGACGGAACGGCACCCGGATCTCGGTGTGGACGCACTTCTCGACGGCCCACTGGTCGATGGATGAGCCGGCGCGCCCGGTCAGGACGGCGCGGTGGGCTTCGAGCGCCCGGGCCGCGTCCTCGGGGCGGTTCTGCCGGGTCAGGACCTGGCTGAGGTTGTAGTTGGCCGACGGATGATTCGTCTCGAATTGGAGCACTTCCTCGAACAGCGCGAGGGCCTCGTCGAAGTGGCCCAGCTCCTGGTGGGCGCGCCCGAGCAGGTAACTCACCGCGTTCACGGTACGGTCGAGATCTTTGGCGACCTGCAAGCCCGCCAGCGCGGCCTCGGCCTTGCCTTGTCGCAGGAGCGCCGCGCCGAGCAGGTAATGCGCCGCGCCGAGGTTCTGGTTGAGCCGGATCAGCTCGCTGGCCTGGGCCGCGGCGCCCGCCGCATCGTTGGCCCGGAGGAGGGCCGTGGCGAAATTCTGCCGGGCGTCGGGATGGGTCGGCTGCAACGCCACCGCCTGCCGGAACGCCTCCGCCGCCTTCGCCGCCTCGCCCGCGTCGAACAGGCCCTTGCCCTGCGTGGACAGCCGCTGGAATTGGTCCTCGGCGGTTTCGCCGGTTGCCGTCGGCGACTTCGTCTCCCCGCACCCGACGAGCAGGAAGATGCTCAGAAGGAGCCCGAACGTTTCCGGCACGATTCTACCCGGAAAACACCAAATGCGCGTCATGCCCGGAGGCTACGTGCCCATGCCCCCCGAAAGCACCGACAAAGTCGCCCCTGCCCCTGCCCCGGACCGATGGACCGATGAGCCAGCGCGGCCCGGAACCGGCTATTGGGAGTACGCCGATTCCAGCTTGGCGAGGCGGTCGTAGACCGGGGATCCGGGCGCGATGCGGGCCTTGATCTCGTGGAATCGCGCCCGCGCCTCCTTGTGGTCCTTGAGGTTCAGCAGCACGACGTAATCGAGCTCGATCCAGGCGAGGCGGGGATCCTGGATCTTTTTGTGCCAGGTCTTGAGCCATTTTCCGAAGGCCTCGACACCCTCCTGTTGGGCCTGGATGAGCGAGGTCTCGAGGTACGAGGGGAGCCCGGGGAGGCTGCTGCCGGTGCTGGCCGAGTTGTCGACCGGGGCGGACGCCACGGCCGGGGCCTGGTTCCAGTCGCCCGAGGACGACTCGTTCGGACGGGCCGTGCGGTCGTAGAACCCGACCAACTTCATGAACCCGTAGACCACGACCAGAATGATGAAAATGGAGATGAGCGCCTTCATGGACCTTCTTGTTCCGGCAGCGGCGCATCGTTGGGTCGATGCGCCACCAGGAAGCGTTGGCGGCCACTGTAATCGCACTCGATGGCTTCCACAATCCAGCCTTCACCGGAAAACACCGCCGCCACCGCCGGCCCCTGGTCATCCCCGAATTCCACCATGACGCGTCCGCCCGCCCGCAGCCGCCCACGCAGTTCCACCGCCAACTGCCGCTGGAACCGCAGCCCATCCTCCCCGCCGTCCAGGGCCAGCCGCGGATCGTGATCCCGCACCTCGGGCGCCAGGCCGTCGATGTCCCGCGTCGCGATGTACGGCGGATTCGACACCACCAGGTCGAACGTCGATTCCGGCGGCAGCGCC
Source organism: uncultured Verrucomicrobiota bacterium (assembly GCA_964608505.1). Lineage (GTDB taxonomy): Bacteria > Verrucomicrobiota > Verrucomicrobiia > Limisphaerales > CAIMTB01 > CAIMTB01. Next base: position 29,841 of record CAZSOV010000006.1, on the reverse strand, counting down.
GAGCAGCCGTCGCTTTCGAGCCACCGGACGCGCCCGGTCAACCCGTGCCTGGCCGCGTTGCGCCCTGCCAGGGCAAGCGCCTCCGGAGACCGGTCCACCGCCACCACGTCGGCCCCCGGCACGGAGGCGGCGAGGTGAAGGGCGAGACAACCGGTGCCCGTCCCCCAGTCCAGCGCGGTCACCGGGAGCGCCCGCGCCTCCCCCGCGCGCTGTTCCAGCCAGATCCGGGCCCGTTCGCCGAGCAGTTCCGTCTCGGGTCGTGGCACGAGCGCGGCGGGCCCGACCTCGAGCTCCAGACCGCAGAACGCCGCGGTGCCGAGGATGTGCTGGAGCGGTTCCCGCCGCCCCCGCCGCCGCACCGCCGCGCGCATGAACTCGAGCTCCGCCTCCGACAGCAGCCGTTCGAATTGCAGGTACAACTGCAACCGCGGCACGCGCAGCGCCTGCGCCAGCATCCACTCGACCTGCAACCGCGGGCTCTCCACGCCCCGCTCCTCGAGGTACGCCGCGCTCTTCCGTAGGACCTCCAGCAACCGCATCCGCGCCAACTAGCACTTGCTGGCCCCCGACCGCAAACCTAACCTGAATCCATGCGTTTTCGCCTCGCGCCCGGACCGTCCATGGCCGCCGGGCTGGCCCTCTTCCTCCGCCTCGCCGCCGCCCAACCCGTCGATCCCGCCGTCGTGGGCGAACGCCTCCAGCGCCTTTCCGCCACCCTCGAATCGGTCGAACTCTCCCAGGCCAGCCAGAAACGACAGATGGACAACCTCGGGAACGAGGTCCAGCGCCTGCGCCAGGAAGTCTCCCAGGCGTCCCGTGACATGGCCTCCCAAGGCTCCCGTCGCCCCTGGGCCGAGGACACCAAGCGTCTCTCGGACGACGTCAAGCGCCTCGCCGAAGCCATCGCCGAGGTCGACCGCAAGCGCGCGTCCGATCACGAGCAGGTCCTGAAAATCCTCGCCGACCTCCGCCGCGCCATCGCCGCCGCCGCCGAAACCCCGGCCCCGCGCACTCGGGGCCCCGAAACGCCCGCCCTGTCCGGTCGGGGCAAGGATCGGGAGCCCCACGACAAGGACAAGGACAAGGAACCGGAGAAGGAAACGCCCGCCTCGGAACCCGACAAATACGTCGAGCACGTCGTGCAGGCCGGCCAGACCCTTTCCCTGATCGTCAACGGCTTCAACAACAGCGCGCGCAAACAGGGGTACAAGACCCTCACCACCGACCAAGTCGCCAAATTCAACAAGATCCGGGATGTCAGCAAGATCCCCGAGGGCATGAAGCTCAAGCTGCCCCTCGTTCCCGCCCCGAAGTGAGCCCGACCCGGCCCCTGCTCCGCGGCCGGTTGCCACCCCACCCTCCCTCATGATCCGCCTCCTGCGCCGCCTTCATCTGCACCTCGGCGTCTTCTTCACGCCGCTGCTGTTGTTCTTCATCCTCACGGGCTGGCAACAGACCGTGACGGCGGACCGGCGCAAGGGCGTCGAGGATTCGGACGACTTCCTCAGCCGCCTCAACCGGGTCCACGTGGAGCAATATTATCCGGCAAAATCCGCGGAAGGTTATTCGACCCGGCTGTTCACCGGCCTCGTGGTCGTGATGTCCGTTTCCCTCGTTCTCACTCTCGGCCTCGGGCTGGTTCTTGCCTTTCAGGTACTCAAGGCCAAATGGCTCGTCGCAGTGACTTTGCTCTTGGGCTTTCTGGTCCCTGCCCTCATGCTTTGGGCGGGCCAACGGTGACAAGTATCATCGAAGGAATATTGCTGGCGGGGCTGGCAGTCGGAATTCCGACCCTCGTGGTCGTCGTACTTAGGAATATCGACTACCGCATCGCGCGACATCAGGTCGAAGTCCTCCTCTTCGGCGTGGTGGTCCGGAGGCTGTTGTATCAGGACATTTCCGACGTCAAGCTGGGCCTGCGCCTGCCCGGCGAGATCTGGCCCAACCTCCGTTTGTTCCGCGGCCGCTTCCTCTCCATCCGCCGGAAACGCGGCTTCGGCGCGCGCTATCTCGTTCTCACCCCGCGGAATCCCGCCGAATTTCACCGCAACCTCCGCTTCAATCTCGGTTGGAACACCCAAGTGACCGGCGCACCCCAGGGCTCCGACTCGTAGTAAGTCCGTTTCACCTAGTGTGACTAGGTTGAATTCTCCGATCCCTGGCCCGGCCATTTCTCCTACGACGAATCAGGTATCCGAACCGAGCCGGGTTCCGGAATCCGGGGAGCGCAGTCGCGGAGATCCAATCGGATCCTGGCCCCAGCCGCCCGGATCGTTACCTTCCTCGCGATGCATCACCGCACTTCCAGCCCACGGGCCGTCGCCAGCCGCCTGAGCCACGGCACGTCGCCGAACCGGAGCATGTTCAGGTAGTCCGGCCCATCCCGGAGCGACTCCGGCCACGCATCCGATCGAACCGCAGCCACGCCCGGATCGAAGATCCCGGCCAGCAGGCCGTTGACGGCGGTCTCGCGGGAGGTGCGGATCTCGATGGCCGCCTGGGTTCCATAAAGCCGCCGCAACAACTGCACCGCCTGTCGGATGTCCCAGACCCGCATCCCGTCCAGGGTCTGACCGAGCAGCATGAACCGCCGGCGCAGCTGCACGACCCGTCGCGCGTCCGTCGGCGTGGAACCGGAACCCGGGTCCCGCGGCAGAAACCCAACGCTCACCAAACCGCCCGCGTGGCCCGTCCGCTCGTCCTCCAGCTCCCAGGCCGCCCTGCGTCCGGCTCCCGCGGGCGCCTCCCAGGCCGCCCACTCGTGCCCGGAGAGAACGTGCAACACGATGTGGCGGGGCAACGTTCCCGCACGGGCCACCGCGACCATCGGCAGCACGATTCCCGGCTGCGTCTCCATCCGCCACCCGCGCGTCTGCCAGCCCTCCGTGGACTCGGTCCACTGCCCCTGCACCAGCGGGGGCGTCGACGCCTCGTCCGGCCACCCGCCGAAGACGCGTTCGCGCAACCGCGCCCGCACGGCCTGCCAGCCGCCCGCGCGCTCGACATCCAACTCCGGGGCCCCGCCCCCATCCGGGAACCACTCCGCCGCCCGCGTGTTCCGTTCGTCGGACGGCAACGCGCCGAACACGCGCAACGCCAGCGGATCGAACGCCTTCACCGCCGGCTCCTTCACCACCGTTTCCTCGCCCTTCAAATGCCGCCCGAACCAGCGAAACACCGGCACCTGCAGGTCCTGGGTGTCCTGGTGGGGCCCCGGGCCGATCACGAGCCCGAGCCGGTCGGGCACTCCCATCAGGTCGTAAACCCGCCGGACCTGGGCGTGCACCCGTTGCACGCCGTCCAACGGGAAGATCGTGTCATGGTCGGTGTTCACGATCAGCAGGGGGCGCGGGGCCAGCAACGCGGCGTTCAGACCGAAATCCCACCGGTGATGGTTCACGAAGAACATGCAGTCGCAGTGCCCCTCCACCACGCCGTCCACGACCTGGTTGCGCAGGTCGGTGATGCCCGCCACCGGGGCCGCCACCCGCACCCGATCGTCGATGGCCGCCGTGGTCCAGGTGTAGCTCCCGCCCCCGCTGCGGCCCGTCATGCCGATCCGCGTCGCGTCCACCTCCGGGCGGGACTCCAGGTAGTCCAGGGCCCGCACCCCGTTCCAGGCCTCCACGCCCGCGGGCGAGTAACCGCGGGAATTCCACCACCACTGGCCGAGGCGATGCGTCCCGTGATGCACCCCCTCGATCTCCCCCAGCTGCAGGGTGTCGATCAGCAGGGCGACATAGCCCTGCCGGGCGAACCACAGGCCATGATGCTGGTAGCCCGTCTTGTTCCCGCAGCTCAGCCCGTTCGTCTTCACCTGCGCATGACCGCAGACGTACAGCACCGCCGGCAGTCTGCCCGTGACCTGCTTCGGGCGGTACAGGTTCGCCGTCACGTACAACCCCGGCATCGACTGGAAATGCAACCGCTCCACCACCACCTCCCCCTGCTCCAGCGTGCCGGTGACCGTCGCCTTCAGATCCGTCCGCTCCGGCATCGGCCACAACCCCAGCATGTCCAGCAACTGCTCCCGCAGCACCGGACGCCGCGCCTCCCAGTCCGCCCGGCTCTCGATACCCGCGAACGCGTTCGTCCCCAGCCGCTGCGTTTCCAGCCGGAAATACTCCGCCAGCGAGCCGCTGCCCGCGGCGCCCAACGTCGAAACGACCGACAGCCAACACCCCAACACGAGCGGAACCCGGAACGCGGCGCGGTGGATCATTCGCCCAGCCTGCGACGAAAACCGCCGCCTGCCAACGTCCGCGACGCGCCGGAGCCCGCCAAAAGAGTGGACCGACCGGAGGCGGCGGAGTATCAGCGGCTTCGTCCCGCGGCGCGCCCAGCCCGTGGGGCAAGACACCCATGAAACCACCCCTGCCTCGGCGCCCGAGTCAGCCCCTGCTAGCCCTCGTCCTCCCCGTCCTCCTGTCCTGCTGCCTTCAGGGCCCGTCCGCCGCGGGCGATGCCGTGGACGACCTCGTCGCGTCCGAACTCGGGGCCCGCCACCTACCCGGGATTTCGGTGGCCGTCCTGCGGGACGGACGGGTGATCAAGACGGCAACGGCGGGATACGCCGACCTCGAACTCGGCGTCCCCGTGACGGTCGACACGGTGTTCCAGATCCAGTCCATCACCAAGACCTTCACCGCCGCAGGCATTCAGTTGCTCGCGCGGGAAGGACGGCTCGGCCTCGACGATCCCGTCGCGAAACATCTCCCCGACGCCCCGGCCCTCTGGAAGGACATCACGCTCCGCCATCTCCTCAATCACACGTCCGGAATCAAGGATTTCATCAACGAACCCACCGCCAGCCTCCGACTCGACGTCACCGAGGACGAGGTGCTCCGGGTCACCGCGGGGCGTCCGCTCAACTTCCCCCCCGGCGAGCGGTACGCCTACAGCAATACCAACTACCACCTGCTCGCCATGATCCTTCGCCGCCTCGCCGGAAAGGGCTACGGCGACGTCCTCCGGGAACGGGTGTTCGTCCCCCTCGACCTTCGCCATACCCGCATCCTCAGCCTGTTCGACATCATCCCCGCCCGCGCCTCCGGCTATTCCTGGTCCGGCACCGCCTTCCGCCGCGGCGAGTACATCGCGGAATCCATCCTCTCCTATGGCGGCGGCGGACTGCTCTCCACCGCCACCGACCTCGCCCTCTGGGCCAGGGCCATGCTGGAGGCCCGGCTCATCCCGAAGGAAGCCGTCGAGGAAGCCTGGACCCCCGGTCGCTTGAACGACGGAAAAACCACCGGCTATGGACTCGGCTGGGGCATCTCGAAGGTGGATGGACATCGGGAGATCGGCCACAGCGGCGCCCATGTCTCCGGCTTCACCAGTTCCCTCCTGATCTATCCCGAAGACCGCCTCGCCGTGGCTGTCCTGGTCAACCGGGTCGGAGCCGACGTCGGTCGGATCGGACGCCGCATCGCCGGCCATTACGTCCCCGCCCTGGCCCCGCGCCCCGCCGCCGCCATCGAGGATCGGGAACCGGCCATTGCCGCCCGCCTGAAGGAGGTCTTGAGCCAGGCACCCGACTGGAAATTCGACCCCAACCGCTTCACCCCGGCGTTCTGGGAGGTGCTTCGAACGCAACAGGACTCCATCCAACCCCAGGCCCGGGCCGTGGGCGAACTGCGTTCCCTCGAACTCCTCTCCCGCACCCGCTCGGACGGGGCCTCCACCTCGCGCTTCCGGGCCCGCTTCGCCCAGGCCACGTTGATCCTGACCGTCGTCCTGGAAGGCGACCGCATCGCCGGACTCGATTCCGACGAGGAGAACTGATCGCGCTGGGCGTACCCCCCGACTGTCGGATACGGGGGAACGACCATGACCCGACACGGACGTGCCTACCGGCGATGCCATGGCGGAATCCCACCTCGTCCCGGAGGAACGCCGGAAGGTAGCCGGCGGCAAAGCCACGCGGCGTGGGCGCAGCCGCCGGTCAGCCGATCCCCCCTGGGTGGCGACCCGGCTGGGGCGCGGGAGCCCCAGCCCATCGATCTCGCGATGGCAAGAATGCGGCATGGCAACTTCGGGGCTTCCGTGCTAGGGTTCCCCGATGGCACCGCCTGCTGACTCCGATTCGAACTCCGGCATCCCTTTCCAGAAGGGGCAGGTATGGAAATTCGGCGACGTGAACGTCGCGGTCACCCAGGTCGGCAAGGTCCTCGTCCACTACAAGCGGTACAAGGCCCTGCGCCCCGGGACTCCCAGCACGATGTCGTCGCAGCGCGAACTCCGGACCTACCTCGCGGCGAACAAGGCGGTGCTGGTCGGCGAATAACCCCGCGGCGATCCCCCGCCCCCGACCTCATGCGACGCGGGACCGAATTGAAGAGCCCCGGGAAGCACCTGCCCGCTGCACGTCCGCGCCCACCGGCGGAACCCAGGTCCGTTCCACACTCGTCCCCGAGGGACGACGGGCCGTAGCCGGCGCCACGCCCACTCGGCGTGGGCGCCGCCGGTGCCCCGGTCCCCCATGACGGCGCCCAAGTCTCGGTTTTCCCGGACAATCGCATCCCCCCGCCCCACCCGGCCACCGCCTCCCCGGGTCATGCATGACGCCGCACCGCCGGCGGGCGCGACCGACGGATCCCCCTTTTCTGGACGCGCCGGGGTGCGGACTCCGATGAACCACCGCGCCGCGATGTCTGGGTGGGGATGCGTCGCCGTGGTGGTTCGGGATTCGACGCCGACCGAACTGCGTCCGCGCACGCGTCACTCCACGCACGCGTCACTTGCGACCGGCGAATGCGGGGAGGTAGCCTGCGCGCCGCCGCGGCGCAGGGGAGGCACGACTCGTCGCTGGTCCGGGTTAGGGGGGCCGCGACGCGGTCTCGGGGGCGGCAGTGCCGGCGGGTTCCGGCCCGTCACCGTGGGGATGCCCCGCCCCGTTCAGCATGCCGATGTGGTGAAATGGCAGACACAGGGGACTTAAAATCCCCTGACCGGCAACGGTCGTGCGGGTTCGAGTCCCGCCATCGGCACTTCACACCGCCACCCAGCGGCGCGGCGTCAGAAAGTAGAGCCAGCGCCGGGTCACGGGACGACGGTGGATGGCGGTCAGGGCGTGCGCGTACAATTCCAGTTGGACCCGGTACTCGGCAGCCCTGGCCTCCACCTCGTCCACGCTCACACGGTCGGTCTTGAAATCCACCAGCCAGATCTCTTCCGGATGGAACACGGCAAGGTCGATCACGCCCTGGATGACCTGAAAATCGTCATCGCTCATGCCGACTTCGGCCGTGGCATGGCCGATACGCACGGCGTCGGAAGGGCGCAGACGTGCCGTGAAAGGCAATTCGCGCTGGACCCGGTCCCCGGCGCGGCGGATCTGCCCGCCCACGTCGGATCCCCACAACTCGGCGAGGGCTTCGAGGTCCAGCAGTCCCAGTTCTTCGTCCCCGAACCAGCCTTCGGCCCGCATGCGTCCGGCCTCGGACCGCACGGAATCCAGGGTGCCCGGCTGGTTCAGGTCGAACAACTCGCAGAAGAGGTGGTGCGCCAGTCCGCGCTCGACGGCGTCGGGCGACGAGGAGCGCAGGCCCTGATGTTCGGGCACCACCGGTGCCGCTTCCTGCCGCGCGTCATCCTCGCGCTCCTCGGCCCAGCGCCGTCGCAGGGCCGTGACGGCTGCCTTGCCGGGCTCCCGCGTCGCGCCGGTCCACGGATAGGCGTGCCCCAGTTTGGCGTGCAACGCCTCGACCACGGCGGGCGAAATCGCCTCGGCATCCAGCGCTGATCCCGCCCCGGACACGGGGAGGGCGGAAGCGTCGCGGACGGGGGGAGCTCCGTGGATGCACCAGTTCAACCGACGCCCGGTGCCCGCCCGGGAGCCCGCCCAGTCGGGATCGCCGGTGAGGGCGCCGAGGCAGGGCCCCAGCCACGCCAGCGGTTCGCCGGCGCGGGAGATATCGCGGTCCGAGGGGATGGGCACATTGCCGGTCCATTCGGCCAGGCGTTTGGCCGTCGTGCGCCCGACGAGGAGGAGTCGTTCCACGGCCCGCGTGCAGGCGACGTAGAGCAGTCGCACCTGTTCTCCGAGGGCTTCGCGTCGCTGTCTCCGCGCCGCGAGCCACCGCGGGAGGCTGGGGTAGGACTGGAAATCGTCCGGGCCGAGCACCGGGGGGCAGACGCCGTATTCCTCGTCCACCAGCCAGGCGGCGTGCAGGTCGGAGAGATTGAAGCGCCGTCCCAGTCCGGCCACGACGACGACCGGGAATTCGAGGCCCTTGCTCTGATGCATGCTGAGCAACCGGACCCGGTCGCCGGCGGCGGAGGGCGCGCTTTCGAGGGAGGCCCCCGCCGACTCGTGGGCCTCGATGAGGCGCAGGAACCGGAAGAGCCCCTGTCGTTGATGGGCGTCGAACTGCCGGGCGAGGCCGAGCAGCTTGTGCAGATTGGCCAGGCGGGCGGAGGCGCGCGGCTGGGCGCTCAGCCAGGACTCGTATCCGGTCTCGCCCAGGACGACCTCGAAACAACCGGCCAACGAACCTTCCCTCGCCAGTTCGCGCCAACGCCGGTAGTGCGCGAGGAAGTCGGCACCCTTGGCCCGCGCCGATGCGAAGGGGGCGCGCAGGTCGGGATGCGCGTCGCCGAGTTCCAGGGCGCGCTGCTCCCCATGCGGACGGACCAGGACTTCGAGTGCCTCCCACAGCAACCCCGACCTCGAGGCCAGCCGGAGCGTGCCCAGTTCGCACGTCGAGAAGCCCACCAGCGGCGACCGAAGCACGGCCAGCAACGGGACGTCCTGCAGCGGGTTGTCGAGGAGTCGCGCCAGGTTCAGCAGATCGCTTACCTCGGTGGCGTCGAGGAACCCGCCCCGTCGCGCCTCGAGCGGCACGCCTTCGTCCGCAAAACGCCGCGCCCAACGCTCGCCCACCGGTCGTGGTCCCGGGTGGAGCACGACCATGTCCCGCCAGGCGACCGGACGCCGGGCACCGAGTCCGGCATCCCAGATCTCCAGGCCAGCCCGATGCCATTCGTGCAGTCGGCGGGCCACGATCCCGGCCTGGATTTCCTCCGCATCAAGATCGTCGGTGGAACCTTCGCCGACCTCCCCGGCGTCGCCGTCTCCGCCCAAACCGGCGCCGACGGCGGATGCGGAGTCCGGATCCTCCGGGACATGGAGGTGCAATTCCACCCGACCCTCGGGGTCGGCCCGGAGTGCGGGCCTCGCCTCGGGCGCGCCGTACAACAGCCGGGCATCGCCATCGTACGCCACGCCGCCGACGGACCGGCGCATGAGGCCGGTAAACCAGTCGTTCACGAAATCCAGCACGGCCTCGTGGCTCCGGAAATTCTCGGACAACGGCAGCACCGTCCCGCCGTTGGCCCCGTCCCGCCATTCCGCGGCGTACCCCTGGAAGATGCGCGGGTCGGCCCGGCGGAACCGATAGATGCTTTGCTTCACGTCGCCGACCAGAAACCGGTTGGCCCGCGCGCCCGTCCGCCCGAGGCAGGCGAGGATCCGGTCCTGGGCTCCGTTGATGTCCTGATATTCGTCGACGAGCACGTGGGCGAACCGCTCCTGCCAGGCGCGCGCGAGCCCGGTCGGCGCCTGGTGCACCGGGTCCCAGAGGAGGCGGAGCGCCAACTGTTCGAGATCGGAGAAATCGACCGCGGCGGCGGCCCTGCGCGCCTGCTCGAAGCGGGTCATGAACTGCCGCACCAGCAGAAGCAGCGCGCGCAGATCCTCGCGCGCATGCCGCCAGTCCTCCTCGAGCGGCCCCGCCCAGGCTTCGCCTTCCTCGCCGAAGTACGCCCGCAACTCCCCGGCTTCGGAAAACAACGGCTCCAGCGGCTTCCGCCAGATCCCCGCCTTGCCGCGCGGGAAATGGCCGGGATGATCCTCCGCGAGAATTCGCTCCAACCATCCCGACACCTCCTCCGCGCCCGCGGAAGGAGCCTGGCGAAGGCGGTCGAGGACGTTGACCGCCGCCACGTTCTCCGGAGTGCGGGCGTGCAGCGCCTCCACGTGTTCCGACCATTCCTCCGCCCACCGCCGCACGCCGGGCAGTGCGAGCGCCATCCAGGCTTCGGGCCGGGGTTCCTGGGCGCGGGCTTCCTCCGCTGCCAGCCAACCCTCGGCCTCGGGCAGCGAGCGTGCGTACTCGTGCACGTGCCGGATCAGGTGCCGGACCCGGTGATCGCCGTCCGAGGCGTGCCGCTGCAGGAATCGCAGCACGCATTCCGATTCCTCCCCTCCGCCGGCGTAATGGGTCCGCAGGATCTCGTCCAGGACCTGGGCACCCAGAATCGTCGCCTCGTTCTCGTCCATCACCGCGAAGCGCGGGTCCAACCCCAGCTCGTGAAAATGCTCCCGCGCCAACCGGAGGCAGAAGGCGTGCAGGGTCGAGATCCAAGCCAGATCCAGGAGGGCCATCGACTCCGCCAACCACGGGTCCTCCGGCGCCGCCTGACGGCGGGATTCCAGGGCCCCGGCAAGTCGGTGGCGCATTTCGGCGGCGGCAGCCTCGTTGAACGTCACCACGAGAACGCGGTCCAGCGGAACGCGGTCGGGAGCGTCCACGACCCGGTCCAGGATCCGGGCAACGAGGGTGCTCGTCTTGCCGGCACCCGCGCCGGCCATGACCAGCACGTGGCCCGTGGCGGCGATGGCCCGGGCTTGTTGGGGGGTGGGGGCGGGCATGACGGCGCGTGCCTTCCAGCATGGCCGGGTGCCGGTCCCGGGGAGAAGTCCGAAGACCGGGACGCTCCGAAAACAAAAGAGCGGCCCTGGTGTACAAGGCCGCTCGCGAAACCGTCCGAGGTCACGGTACCGGGCGCCGACCGGCGCTCGAGCCCCGAGCCTGTTCGGGAGAATCGGAAAGTCTACTGCACCGCCACCGTGGTGTTGTCCTTCATCCAGCGCACGTCGACCCAGGAATCCCCGGCCGGGACATTCAGCGGGATGGCGTTGAGCCGGTAGACGACCTTGGCTCCCTTGATCTTGCCACCTTTCCAAGCCTTGATTTCGGAGTGCCCGTCGGCGAAGGAGAACCCGCAGGCCCCATTGTGGTAATTGGCCGGCATGTCGATGATCTGGGCCGTGCCGGGGGCGTCGGCGCCGGTGCAGGCGTTGGCGAAGGCCGCGTCGTTGATGCTGTCCGGATGCTCGTCGATGAAGACCCAGGTGTTGGACGGGCGATGAATGCCGCCCTGGGTGCTATAGGTGTACCATTTCTTCTGATCCCGGTTGTTGCTCTTGTCCAGCCACTCGCCGTAACCGAAGACTTGGCTCATCGAGTTGCTGCGGATGCGCGGCACCTTGCCCGTCACTCCGTTGACCGTGGCCCGGACCGTGGCCATGTCCGCCGGGCACTTGAAGATTTCGAACGAGCGCCCGACCTGGTCGAAAATCGGGCTGTTGGTCAGCACGCGCTTGTCGGCGTCGGCCGCCGAATAATCCAGACCACCGGTGATCCAGTTGGGACGGTTGTTCGGCAACCCGTCCTGACAGGCGAGCAGCTTGTCCTCGTTGTCGCCGGACCAGAGGATGAATCCCAGGCCCAGTTGCTTGAGGTTGCTCATGCATTTGATTCCGTGGGCCTTCTGTTTCGCCTTGGCCAGCGCCGGCAACAGCATGCTCGCCAGAATCGCGATGATCGCGATCACGACCAGAAGTTCGATCAAGGTAAACCCGCTACGCCGGCGGGACCGCTGAGTGGGGGAGTTCATGTCAGGGCTGGATCAGATTGGTGGTGAGGAGGCCAAAAGTTATCGGGCGCCCCCTCCCGGGGTCAAACTACTTCCCCGGCGCGCTCCGGCAATGTGCCTTTGCCGGCACAGCAATCCGCCCCTTTCCGCTTGTCCGGCCCCGGCGATTTCCGGCTACGCCGCCCGCCGACCGGCCTCCCAACGCCCCCACAGCATGCCCGCCAACAACCCGACACCGTGGGCGGTGTTGGCCACCGGACCCACGGCCCCCACGGCGCAGATCACCAGCCAGGCCAGCATCATCACCACCATCTGCGGCGGCAGCGCCATCCCCACCTCGGGACGATGCCGGCCCAGCATCCAGATGTACCCCGCCAGACCGTAAATCACGCCCGAGAGACCGCCAAAGGCCGGTCCGGAAACCGCGTACTGGCCCAGATTCGACGCCAGCGCCAGGCCCGCCATCAACCCGATCAGTTTCGGCGTTCCCCGCACGTACTCGATGGCCCGACCCAGGCTCCAGAACGTCCAAAGATTGAACAGCAGGTGCGGCCAGCCGAAATGAACGAAGGCGGGCGAAAGCAACCGCCAACCCTCCCCGGTCCGCACCTCCGGCAGAAACACCTTCCAGGAAATCCCCCACTTCCAGAACCGTTCCGAAATGAGCATCCGGCGCACCAGCGGATGGTCGTCGCCCAACTGCGTGACGAAGGCCACCACCACGCAGGCAATCGTCACGGCCAACGTCACATGCCCGGCATCCCGCGCCATCGCCATCGCCCGCGCGCCCCCCCCGCCCGGCCCCGCCTCCCCGCGGGCCTCCCCGCCCCCCGTGACCGTAACCCGCCCCGGGCCGTCCTCCTTCGGCCCCCGAACCCGGGCCCCGGGCGGAACGGCAAAGGCCGGGTCCTCCGGCCGGATCAGGAACGTCTCCAGAATTCTCCGGGCCCGCTCCATGTCCTCCTCGGAATGGATCCACAACGCCCAACCGCCGGTGCCCTCCTCCGATTCCACCTGATGGGCGATGTTCTGGGTCCCCAGAAAGTAGCTGAGCCGCCGCGCCAGGGTCTCGTTCTGCACATGACCGATCAATCGCATGAAATTCGTGCCCCACGCGCACCGCGGGGCCTTACAGGATAGTCCACCTCCCCCGGAGGCCAAGTGGGAAGTTCCCCACTCTCGGCTTGGCTTGTCCCCCCGGGGGAGGCTACAAGGACGACGTCCGGTACCCCTTCGCTTGCCGCTGGCCATGAATGGGATGCGACGGCAGGGCGTCCAGTATTCGTTATGCAACGTCACGGCGCATTGGCCTCACTGTTCGGGCTGGGGTGGCTCGCCGTGATGCTCGTTTCCTGTCGGAGCCCCCAACCCGCCGACCCGGTCGCCCCCCCCTCCGGCACCCCTCCGTCCGTCACGGCCACCCCTCCGTCGGTAACCGCCACGCCTCCCGCCTCGTCCGCCAACCCCGCTCCCGCGAACGCCAACACCAACACCAACACCGCCGCCGGCGCGAAAGCCAAGTCCACCACCTCCTCGGCCACCAATGCCCCCGCGGCGTCCGGCAGGCGTGCAGCCAGGAAGCCCCCCATCAAGTACGACTCCGTCCACGACGCCGAGATCACCGCCATTTTCAAGCTGGCGGAAAAGAACCAATGGGAGACGGCCGAACTCAAGGCCAGCGAGCTTTACGAGGCCAACCCCGGCGATCCCGCCCTCACGCGGGTCTACAATTGGATTCTTCAGCAGCGCAAACTCCGTCGCGCCCAGGAGGTCGAGGATCGCATCCGCGAGATCGATGCCCAGAATTCCGTCTTCAATCCCACCATCGAAAAGCTGTTCACCGAGAAGAAGGATCGCGGCCTGCCCCCGCGGAAGGACGTCCGGGACACGGTCGAGCAGATCGAGAACACCCCGTACATCCCGGAAAGCTACGGCAAGACCATCATCCGGAAGGGGCCGATGTTCGACATCGAGGCTGCCCGTGGACGCATGGCCAATCTCCTCGAGAAGGAGGTGTCCGTGCACCTCGAGAACGCCCCGCTCGAGACCATCATCTTCAACCTCGGCCAGGCGGAGGGCATCAACTTCGTCGCCGACAAGAACCTCCCCGCCTTCAAGCAGACCCTGAGCGTCAACCTCGAGAAGGTGCGGCTCGACGAGTTCCTGCGCTACGTCTCCCGCAACATGGACATCCAGTTCCAGATCGGCTCCGATCTGATCTGGATCGTCGACGGCAAGGATCCGAAGAAGATCCAGGAGGAAACCCGGTTCTACCGGCTCCGCCACGGGTTCGTGCTCCCGGCCGAGTTTGGCGCCAGCAAGCTCACCCAGACCAAGGCCATGAATCCCCAGGGCCAAGTCACCGCGGTCACCGAAACCCGCGAGATCGAGCAGTTCGTCCGCGACAACGCCCCCGCCGCCTCCGCCATCGAGAGCGCCATCAAGGACTTCTTCAAGGGCGGCAAGTACCAGATCGATTTCGAGCGCAACGTGATCGTCGCCTCCGGCACCCCGGAACAACTCCAGGTCATGGACAAGATCGTCGAGGAGTTCGACAAGCCGATCCAGCAGGTCCTCATCGAGGCCCGGTTCATCACCATTACCGAGGCCGCCTTTCTCCAACTGGGCGTCCAGTGGGAATCCGCCCGTGGCGCCCGGGTCAGCGGCAATCCCATCGATTTCACCGGGTTCGGTTTCAACGTGGGCCGCGGCATGCAGGAGGTCTTCACCAACATCATCGACAACACAACGCTCAGCGCCACGCTCAACGCCCTCGAGCAGTCCGGCGAAAGCCAGACCCTCAGCTCGCCCCGCCTCACGCTGATCAACAACCGCCCCGCCACCATCCAGGACGGCAAGGTCCAGTACTACTACGAGGAGTACCAGGTGAAGACCCAGACGCTCGAGCGCCGCTCCTCCTCCGCCATCGTTCCCTCCGGGAAACCCAGCAAGCTCACCTCCGGCGTCACCCTCGACGTCGTCGCCAGCATCGGCGGCGATGGTCAGACCATCCTCCTCGCCCTGAACCCCAAGGTGAACACCGCCGTCACCCTCGCCACCTTCGCCACCATCACCGACGTCGACGACGCCGGACGCCCGGTCAGCACCTTCGACATCAAACTGCCCGAGTATCGCACCCAGGAAATCGCCACCCGCGTGAGCGTCAGGTCCGGCGAGACCGTGGTCATGGGCGGCGTCCTGTCCCGCGAACAGGTCACCTTCGTCGAGTCCGTTCCCATCCTCGGCAGCCTCCCCCTCATCGGGGCCGCCTTCCGCAACCGCACCGAGGTGGATCGCCCGCGGTACCTGCTCATTTTCGTCACCGCCACGGTGCTCTCCGATTCGGGCGAGTTCATCCGCTACGTCACGCCGGGGGAGGAGCAATAGGTCCCGTGGGCGCTCCCTTCCCAGCCGTCACCCTGGCGAACCTGCTCAGCCTCCCGGCCCGCCTTTTCGCCGTCGTTCAACCCGATTCCCGGAGTACCCGCATCCTCGTCGCCCGCGTGGCCCGGGGACGCCCCCGCATCGTCCAGTCGCTCGCCGTCGACGCCGCCGAGGAAACCCTGGCCGACCCGGACGAAATCCACGAGGAGGTCCGCCGGCGCCTCCGCGAGATCGCCCCCGAGGCCATCGTCGTGGTCCTTCCGCAGCATCGGCTCCTGCGCCACGTCCTCGACGTGCCCCCCTCCGACGCGGCCCAGACCCGCGCCCTGGTCGAACGCGAGGCGTCCCACATCGGCGGCCTCAGCGAAAGCAGCTGGGCCCATGACTCCGCCCGCCTCCGCCCCTTCGCCGGTCATGCCCACCCGCTCGCCGCCGCGTTCTGCCGCCAGACCGACCTCCGCGAGATCCTCGACTCCAGCGTGGAGGACGAGGAACTCCTCTTCGACGTCCTGCCCGCCGGCGACGCCCTGGCCGCCGCCTTCCGCGCCGTCGCTCCCGCCCACCGCGACGCGATCCTCATCGACCTCGGCGCCGAACACACCGGCGTCACTCTGCTCATCGACGGTCAAGCCGTCTTCTCCGCCTCGTTCCCGTCCGGGAGCCTTTCCCTCGCCGGCGCCGCCGGTCCCCGCCCCGCCCCGGGCGAGGCCCCCGGCCCGCCGCCCGCCGCCGGATGGCCCGGCCTCGCCGGCTGGCTGGCGGAACTCGAACGAACGCTCCACGAATGGTGCGAGGATCATCCCGCCCTGGCCTCCGCCGCCCAACGATCGCCCGCCTTCCTCGCCGGACGCGAAACCGCCGCCGGGGCCCTGGCCGACCTCGCCGAACAACTCAACCGGCGCGGCCCGCGCGCCTATGCCCTATGGCCCCGGCGCTCCTCCCGGTTTGCCGACGTCACCTCCGAAACCGCGGCCGCCTGGGGTGCCCTCCTGGCGTCCGTCGGCCTCGCCGATCCCATCCCGTCCTTCCTGCCCCGACCCCGGCGTGATTTCTGGATCCAGCAACGCTTCTGGCGCGGCCTCCTGTCCGCCGACCTTGCGCTCGTCGTGATCCTCGCCTTCATCATGGCCTCCGCCATCCAGCACCAGCGCCAGGTGCTCGACGGCAAGGCCGAATGGAAGCAACGCGCCACCCGGACGCTCGCGGAGGCCCGCGAAATCCGGACCCTCTCCGAATCCTTCAACGCCCGGCAGGATGCCCTGCGCCCGATCTTCGAACGCCAGCGCCAGACGGTCGAAACCCTCGAGGTGCTCGCCGCGCTCCAGCGCCAACGGACCAACGACACCCACTGGTACGTCCTGCTCGGCGACCGACTCAGCTACGCCGCCGGAAGCAATCACTTCGCCGCCCTCGCCCCCCCCGCGCCCCCCCGGTCCGCCGAACCGCGTCCCGGTTCCCCGCCCCCGGCCTCCACCAATGCCCCGGCGACACCCGACCGCTCGTTCGTCGCCGAGGTCTGCCTCCTCCCGCAGGGCGAGAAAATGCGCCAGGCCCTCAGCGAACTCGTCGCCGATCTCAAACGGTTCCCGCTCTTCCGGAACGTCGACATCCTCCCCGCCGAACGCCGCCGCGCCTGGGTCGCCACGAATCTCGTGTTTCCCGAACGCCATTTCGCCCTCGAGCTCAATCTCTCCGAAGCCGAACTCCTCCCCCCCCTCCCGCTCCCCCGCCTCGCCGTCACCAATCGCGAGCCCCGGAACTCGTTCCGCTCCCCGTTGCGCCCAGGCCCCGATTCCACCCCCAACGGCACCAATGCCGGCCCCGGCCACGACGGCACCCCCAACCGGAACGGACGCGCCCGATGAACCTGCGCTCCGCCACCCTCCAGCGCCTCCTGGTCCTCGCCGTCATCGCCCTGGCGCTCGCCTACGTCACCCTGCTCCAACCCCTCGTCCGGCGCGTCGCCGAGGAGGAGAAACCGCTCCTCGACCTGCAGAACCAGGTCGCCCAGGCCACCGTCGACGCCGGCCTCCCCCGGGGATCCGGCTTCCTCGCCGTCAGCAACCGCCTCGCCTCCCTCGCCGCCGCCTCCCATGACTTCGCCGCCGCCGTCGGCGAATCCCTGCCCCGCCTCGATCTCCCCCCCGAAGTCCGCGCCCGGCTCGAGGAGCCCTTTCAGCTGGTCGAGTTCCTCAACGAATCCCAACGCCGCCTCGAGGAACTCGCCGCCCAGGCCCAGGCCCGCAAGGTCGCCCTCACCCCCGGTCTCCCCCGCGGCTTTCCCGCCTACAAACCCGAACTCGCCCGGCCCGAACTTCTCTGGGTCCAACTCGCCACCGTCAATCGCGTCGTCCTGACCGCCATCCGCGCCGGGGTCCGCGACGTCACCGAAATCTCCGTCGATCCGCTGCCCTTCGCCGAACCCACCGAATTCGGCCCGGCCCAGCCTCCCGGCACCCCCGGTCCCTCCCCCTCCCCGCCCCCCTCGGACACCACCCCCGCTTCGGGCCCCCGGTGGACCCTCCTTCGCCTTCACCTGACCGCCAGCGGGGGAATCGACGCGCTGGCCCGCCTCCTCCTCGCCCTCGCCCTGACCCCGGAGGAACTCAAACGTACCGGGCTCGCGGAGGAACTCGGCGGACGCCCCGCCCTGTTCCTCGACCATGTGCTCCTGCGCCGCAACCAACTCGACGACGCCGAACTCGGGCAACTCGAAGTCGTCGTGAGCACCGTCGTCCTCAACGACGATCCCTGAACCCCCGATGCGCCCATCCCATCTCCTCTTCACCGGCGCGCTCCTCCCCTGCACCGCCGCCCTCGGCGTCATGCTCGGCCTCTCCGCCCTGGCCTGGCGCACCCGCGACGGCGACGAACCCCCGCTCTCCCCCGCCCTCGCCGCCCCCAAACCCCATCCCGCCACCGACCAGACCCGCCAGATTTTCGGCTGGCCCAAGTCCGTCCAGTGGACCCCCCTCACCAACTCCGCCAACCCCTTCTTCACCCTCGCCATCCGGCCCGCACCCGTCGCCCAACCGCCCCCTCCCGCCCCGGCCACCCGCAAGGTCGAGGTCACCTACCGCGGCTTTTACGAAACCTCCGCCGGCATCCGCCGCGCCGTCGTCCAGGTCGCCGACAAACAAGTCCTCGCCCTCCGCGGCGAGAAGATCGTCGCCGACCTCGTGGCCTCCGAAATCGAGCTCCGGCATCTCACCCTCTCCCGCCTCGTCACCAATGCCGCCCCCGCCGGTGCCGCGCCCCCCACCAACCCGCCGGTCCGACTCGAGTTCGCCAAACCCCAGGCCGTCGAAATCCCGGCCAAATGATGACCCCCGAAGCCCCCCACGTCCGCCGCGAGGTCGGTGACGTCCTGTTCGAAAACGGACGCCTCTCCGACCGCCAACTCGAACTCGTCCGCCTCCGCCAGCGCCGCTTCAACTCCCCCCAGCACCGCGCCATCGTCGAACTCGGCTTCCTCCCCGAAGAGGAGGTCTGGCAAGCCCTCGCCGCCTGCCACGGACTCGACTTTCTCGACCTGGCCCAACGCGAGTTCACCCGCGAGGAACTCGAATCCGTCCCCCTCAAGGTCATCCTCCACTTCCGCACCCTCCCCGTCGGCACCGACGCCGATGTCACGATCCTCGCCTTCAGCGAACCCCCGCGCCAGGCCGACCTCGCCAACCTCCGGATGCTCCTCAACCGGCGCCTCCGGGTCGTCCTCACCACCCCCGCCGCCATCCACCGGGTCATCAAGAGCCGTTTCGGCCTCGGCGCCGAAACCGTCGAACGCCTCCGCGAGGAACGCGGCCCCGGCGAAGATCCCTCCGACGTCGTCTTCGACGTCCCCGTCACCGGTCCCACCGCCGAAAACCCGGCCGTCGACGCCACCATCGCCGATTTCGTCGACCAGGTCGTCGCCGACGCCATCCGCCAGCGCGCCACCGACATCCATCTCGAACCCTATTACTCCGCCATCCGCCTCCGCTACCGCATCGACGGCGTCCTCCAGACCGTCCCCGTCCCGCCCGGCCTCCGCGACCTCCACGCCTCCATCGTCTCCCGCATCAAGATCATGGCCGGCCTCAACATCTCCGAGCGCCGGTTGCCCCAGGACGGTCGCATCGCCGTCAAAACCGAAAGCGAGGAATACGACCTCCGGGTCTCGGTCGTTCCCACCAAACACGGCGAATCCCTCTCCCTCCGCGTCCTCGGACGGCACAGCCTCCTCCTCGACCTCTCCCAGCTCGGCATGGCCCCCGCCCAGGAGGCCATGATGCGCGACCTCGTCCAACTCCCCCAGGGCCTCGTCCTCATCACCGGCCCGACCGGCTCCGGCAAAACCACCACCCTCTACGCCGCGCTCGGCCACGCCAACGACGAGGGCCGCAAGATCATCACCATCGAGGACCCCGTCGAATACCAGCTCGAGGGCGTCTCCCAGATCCAGGTCCACGACGACATCGGTCTCTCCTTCTCCTCCGGGCTTCGCTCCGTCCTGCGCCACGACCCCGACGTCGTGCTCATCGGGGAAATCCGCGATTCCGAGACCGCCGAAATCGCCGTCCGCGCCGCCCTCACCGGACACCTCGTCCTCGCCACCCTCCACACCAACGACAGCGTCAGCAGCGTCGCCCGACTGCTCGACATGCGCATCGAACCCTTCCTCCTCGCCTCCTCGCTCGTCTGTTCCATCGCCCAGCGCCTGGCCCAGCGCCTCTGCCGCCATTGCCTCGTCCCCGAGGACGAGATCCCCGATCCCACCCGCCTCGAGATGGCCGCCGCCCTCGCC
Source organism: uncultured Verrucomicrobiota bacterium (assembly GCA_964608505.1). Classification (GTDB taxonomy): domain Bacteria; phylum Verrucomicrobiota; class Verrucomicrobiia; order Limisphaerales; family CAIMTB01; genus CAIMTB01. Next base: position 10,010 of record CAZSOV010000006.1, on the reverse strand, counting down.
CTGTCCCCCGAGGAAATCCGCGCCTTCCGCGGCGCCGGCTGCCCCGAATGCGCCGGCCGCGGCTACCGCGGTCGCGTCGCCATCTACGAGTTTTTCCCCGTCAGCGAGGAGGTCTCCGACCTCATCGCCCCCGGCATCAAGACCGGTCAACTGCGCGCCGCCGCCCGCCGCGAGGGCTGGCAATCCCTCCGCGACATCGGCTGGACCAAGGTCCAGGAAGGCGCCATCGGACTCTCCGAACAACGCCGTCTCACCCATCGACTCGCCCGCCCCGTCGGCCCGGTCGGACGCACCGGACGCGCCAACGCCGGCACCGGCACCCCCTCCACCTGAGCCCCGCCCGCGCAGGGAGCGACCGGCCTCCAGGGGGCCGTCGACCCGGTCCGCTGCGAAGCCGCGCGGGGGGGCCCGCGACCGGCTCCCCGCCATAGCGTCTGCGCGACGGCGGGCCGGGTCGCCAGCCTCTCCTCCCTCCTTCCGCCGCCCCCCTCCCCCGAGCTCTGCACGCTTGCGCCCCCGCCGGATTCCGCCAACTTCGCCGCCGTCACTCGCGGCACCGCATGGGAAAGGGCACGTCGAACAACGCGTGGAAATGGCTGCAGGCCGTCACGGTCGGGCGCAAACCCGCCTGGACCCTCGTCCGCATCGCCGTCCTGCTGGTCACGACCTACCTCCTCCTCGAGTACGTCGTGATCCTCCGCAAAATCGAGAGCACCAGCATGCTCCCCGCCTTCCGCGAGGGCTCCATCCACGTCATCCTGCGACCCGCCTACTCCCCGTCCCGCCGCCCGGCCCGCGGCGACGTCGTCGGCGTCCGCACCAGCGGCGTCACGATCCTCTACGTGAAGCGCGTCATCGGACTGCCCGGCGAAACCCTCGCCATCCGCAATGGTCAGGTCCTCATCGACGGCCAGCCTCTCGACGAACCCTGGGTCCGCCTCCGACGCGCCTCCTGGAACCTCGCCCCCCGCAAGATCGAGCCCGGCCACTACTTCCTCATCGGCGACAACCGGTCCATGCCCCAGGACCGTCACGAGTTCGGTGCCATCGAGGAAAACCGCATCGTCGGGAAGGTCCTCTGGTGAAACTGCCCCGCCGCTCCCTCGTCATCGCCCTCCTCGGCCTCGGCCTGCTCCTCGGTGCCGGCGGTCTCGCCTGGTATCTCCGCGCGCCCGACCCCCACACCCGCGAGGTGCGACGCGTCCGCCAGCGCCTCCTCGACCTCGCCGGCAGCCTCTCCTTCTCCGAGGCCGACGGGCGCTTCACCCGGCTCGCCTACCCGGAACGGCTCGCCGGCTTCTTCGCCGATCCCGTCGACCTCGAAATCACCCTCGGAACCCGCTCGCGTTCCGGTGAAATGTCCCGGGCCCAGATCCGCGATGGAACCGCCGCCACCCGGGCCTCCAATCGCGGCCTCGACATCCGGTTTCTCGACATCGTCGTCGACCTGCCCCGCGACCCTTCCGATCCCGCGAAACCCGCAAACCAGGCCACCGCGCATCTCACGTCCACGATCTTCTTCAAGGGCGACCCCGATTACTGGATTCAGGAGTTCCGGCTGCAACTCGTGCAAACCAACGCCTCCTGGCTGGTCCGGCGCATCGAGACGGTGGAGACCATGAAAAAATAGATGCCCCCGATCCGGACCGCGCCATTGACTTTCCCCCCGATTGGGGAGCACCCTTCGGGCGTCCGGGCGGCGGAACGTTCTTCAGCGGGGTTCCCCACCCCCACCTCCTTGGCGTCTGTCGCCCGGACCGCTCCTCTTCCCTGTCCCTGTTCTCCGGCCCTTCCCTTTCCTTCACCTTCCTGCCGCTCGTTCCGCGCGCCTTCTCGCGCCTTCTCGTCACCCCGTAGCCCACGGCGTCCGGCGGCGCGGCGCTCCCCAGTCCACCCACGCACCCGCTCCACCTCCTCGACTCGGAAGCTGCGTCCGCGTCGGGCGCGAACAGCAAGCCTCGCGCTCGCGCCCCGGCCCCGGCCCCGGCCCCGCCCGGCCCGGCGTGCCTCCCCGCAGTGGACGGCCAACCCCGGCGGGGCGCCTTCAGGGCGCCCGTTTCGACCGGGCCACCAGCCGGTAGTAGAGCACCGGCAACAAGACCAGCGACAACGCCGTGGCGAGCAGCAGGCCGAAGATGTGCACGGCCGTCAGCGGGCGCCACAACTCGCCGCCCGTCAGGGCCAGGGGGATCAGGCCGCCCACCGTGGCCAGCGTCGTCACCAGCACGGCCCGCAGCCGGACCAACCCGGCGTGGACCAGAGCCTCCGCCACGGGCATCCCCTCCGCGCGAGCGTCCTCGATCAGGTCGGAGATCACGATGATGTGGCTCACGATGACCCCAGCCAGGCTGACGATGCCCAGCAAGGCCATGAAGCCCAGCGAGGCCTGCATCACCGTCAGGCCCAGGAATGCCCCGATCAATCCGACCGGCACCACCAGCAGCACCACCAGCGCCTTTAGCACGGAGCGGAACTGCAGAACCAGCGTCGACGCGATCAGCGCCAACGACACCCCCATCACCATCCCCATCTCGTCCTGGCTTTGCTTCAACTCCTTCGCCTCCCCCGCCAGCTCCATGCGGTACCCGGGCGGCAGCGCGATGCCCTCCAGTCCGGTCCGGGCCCGCGCCAGCACCGTCGAGGGCAGCTCCTGCACCGTCGCGAACGCCCGCACCGTCGCGCTGCGCAACAAATCGTGCCGCGCCACCGTCGCGAACTCCGGACGCAACGCAACCTCGGCAAAACTGCTCAGGGGCACCGGGCGTCCGGTCAGCGATTCCACGTACAACGCCCGGATTTTCGCCGCCTCGTTCCGCTCCTCCACCGCCAGCCGGATCTCGACCGGCACCAGGTGGTCCCCCTCCCGCAGCTCCGTCACCCGCACGCCGCCGAAGGCGGACTGCACGACCCGCCCGATCAGGCTGTTGACCACGCCCAGCGTGTTCGCCCGCGCCTGGTCCACCTCCACCCGGAGGGTCGGCATCCGATAGCCGAGATCGTCGTTCACCTGGTAGCCACCCGCGGCCCGCAGCACGGTCGAGGCCCGGTCCGCAAGGTCCCGCAACACGTCGAGGCGCTCCCCCGAGAACCGGACCTGGATCGGAAAATCCAGCGGCGGCCCCTGCTCGAGTTCCTTCACCAGCACCCGTGCGCCCACGATCGTCCGGTCCAATTCCGTCCGCAGTCGCGCCACCAACCCCCGCACGTCCCCGGCCTGCCGACAATTCACGAGAATCTGAGCGAGGTACGGGGCCGGCTCCCGCGGCTCCACGTTGTAGTAGAACCGCGGCGCCGTCCCCCCCGTGAACACCGCCGCGCTCCGCACCTCCGCGTGCCCGCCCACCCGCTTCATCACCGCCGCCGTCACCTCCCGCGTCTGGAAGACCGACGCCGAGGCCGGCAGTTCGATGTCGATGAGCAACTGGTCGCGCTCGGCCGGGGGAAAAAACTGGCTGCCCAGGAACGGCACCGCGACGAAACTCGCGGCCAGCAACCCGTACGCCACCCCCACCACGCGTGCGGGATGGCGGAACGCGTCGCCCAGGAACCGGCGATACCACGGCGCGAGCCCCACCAGCGCGAGGTCCACGCGCCGCAGCAGCCACCCCTGCCGCGGCGCTCCGCCCTCGTCCAGTCCCCGCTGTCCCCGCAGCCAGCGGGCCCCGAGCAGCGGCACGAACGTCACCGAGACCAGCCGCGACGATGCCAGGGCCAGCGTCACCACCTGCGGCAGCGCGAGGATGAACGCCCCCTTGTCCCCCGGCAGCAACGCCAGCGGCAGGAACGCCACGATGTTGATCACCGTCGCGTACAGTATCGCGCGCCGGAGCCGCCACGGCCCCAGCCAGGCCGCCGTCGCCCGCTCCCGGCCCGCCGCCATTTCCCGGTTGATCGCGTCGGAGGCGACCACCGGATCGTCCACCAGCATCCCCAGCGCGATGATGAGCGAGGCAATCGAGATCTGGTGCAACGGGATCCCCAGCAACTGCATCCCGATGAACGTCAGCGCCACCGTCACCGGGATCGCCGCCGCCACCACCAGCGCCGACCGCCATTCCATCAGCAGCAGCGCCACCAGGATCACGATCAGCACCGCCTCCAGGAAGCACTTCAGAAAATGCCCCACCCGCTGCCCCACCGCCGCCGGTTGATCGCTCAACACCTCGATCCCCATCCCGTCCGGCATCCGATCCGTCATCCGATCCAGCGCCTCCCGCACCTCCCGCGCGAAACCGCGGATGATCCGCCCCTCCTTCATCTCCACCGCCACCAGCACCGCCCGCCGGGATTCCAGGGAGGGAGCCTCCCCCGGGGCCACCCCCCCGCCCTCCCCCTCCGCCCATCGCCCCGCCACGTCCACCGAATAAGCGATGGGATTCGCGTAGCCCCGCCGGACCTCGAACACGTCCCGCAGATAGATCGGGGCCCCCTCCGGCGCCTGCCCTACCACCGCCCCCAACAGGTCCAACTCCGACTTGAACTCACCCGACAGCTGGATCGGAAACTGGTGACCCTCCGTCGACAGCGCCCCGCCGGGAATGAGCGCGTTCCGGGTCGCGATGCGCTCCATGACCTGCTGCGACGTCAACGAACGCCCCGCCACGCCCCGCATCGAATAGAGCAATTGCAGCAGTTCCGGCACCACCCCGATCTTCCGCACCCGCCCCACGCTCCCCAGTTGTTTCAGCTCGTCCTCCACCGCTTCCGCCGCCACCTCGAGCTCCCGGTAACTGTACCGCGGCGGCGCCGACTTCCGAATCGCCGGCAGCGGGTCCTCGTCCCCCATCAGAATCACCACCGGACCAAAATCCGGATGCGGCTCCGAGTCCGTTCCCGCCACGCCCCGGATGAACCCCTTTAGAAATCCCTCCAGCGTCTCCCGTGCCGCCCGCGTCGAAAAATCCGCGAGAATGAACGATTCGCCCTGGATCGGACGAACGTCCCCGCCCAACTGCGACGCCGTCAGGGCCGCCAAAAACCGGTCCTTCGTCGCCGCCCGATAGCTCCGCGCCACTGCCGGGGGATAGAACGCGAACACCGCCGCCCGCCCGGCACCCGCCCCCGCTCCCCCGCTCCCCCGCAGCTCGGCCAGGCTCGCGCGAATGAGGTTCGCCCGCGCCACGTTCATCGCCTCCGCCGCCGGCGGGCTCGTGAGCCCGAGCAACAGCGTCACCGTGTTTCCAAAGTCGGTGTCCAACCGTGGCTCCTCCGCCCCTTCCGGCAGGGGCACCTCGCGCAGCCTCGCCCGCAGCTTGTCCCAATCCTGTTCCACCCGCGCCTGGCTCGCCGGACGCAACCGCACCTTGATCACCGACACCCCCATCCGACTCTGGCTCGTGATCTCCTCCACCGAATCCAGCTCCGACAGCTTCTTCTCCACCTTCTCCGTCACCAACTCCTCCACCTGCGACGCCGTGGCCCCGGCAAAGGCCGTCACCACCAGCGCCGTGCGCTCCGGAATCTTCGGATCCTCCTGCTGAGCCAGTCGCAGCAGCGACCAGCCGCCCCAGACGAGGACCACCAACAAGGCCACCCACCCCACCTCGGCGTGTTCCACGAAAAACCGACCCAGACCGCCCTCCCGTTGCTTGGTTTCGTCCTTCATCCTCGTCAGCCCTCCCATTCCGGAGGACGCCGTTCCGACCCGGGCTCGCTCCCGACGGGCCGCCCCCGAATCCTGCTTCCCGGGAAATCCTGCATCCTACCCCCCTTGGCCTATCTCGCCTCCACCACGGGCGCTCCGTCGTACAATCGACCCGCTCCCGCCACCACGACCACCTCCCCGGCCCGCAACCCCCGGGTGACGACGATGGAACTGTCCAGCAGGTCGCTCGTGTCCACCCGCCTCTCGCGCGCCACCCCGTTCGTGGCCACGAACACCGCCAACTCCCGCTCCCCGCGCGCGACCAGCGCCGACAACGGGACCAGCACGCCCCGGAAATGCGTCGCGGCCTCCTCGAGAAACACCGAGGCCGACATCCCAGGACGCAGGCGCCCCTCCGGATTCGGCACCCGCACCAGCACCCGGAACAGGCGGCTTCCCTCCCGCGCCGCCACGCCCACCTCGGCCACCCGCCCCTCGAACTCCTCGTTCCCGATGGCCGAAACCGCCAGCCGCACCGGCGCCCCCACCTTCAACAATCCCACCAACCGGTCCGGCACCCCGACCTCCACCTCCATCTCCGACAAATCCGCCACCGTCAGCACCGGGCGTCCCGCGGCCACCGTCTCCCCCGAATTCACCTCCCGAACCAGGATGCGCGCGTCGAACGGCGCCAGGATGCGGGAATCCAACAGGTCCTGACGCCGCATGGCCAGCTGGGCCTCCGACGACCGCCGCGCCGCGAGGGCACGATCGTACTCCTGCTGCGACACCGCCCCCTCCCGCAGCAACCGGTCCGCCCGCTCGTACTGGCTCTGGTCCAACTGGGCCTGCGCCGCCGCCGAGTTCGAGGCCACCAGGAAATCCGCCTGCTGCAGTTGCGCCAGCAACTGCCCGCGCCGCACCGCCGCCCCTTCCTGCCAGTCCCCCTCCCCGCTCCCCGCCCCGATGCGCTCCAGGATGCCCCCCACCTTGAAACTCAACGTCAGTTGATTCCGCCCCCTCACCGTCGCGAGGTACGCCGCCCCTCGCTGCCCGTCCCGCTCCGTGGCGTCCCGCGCCACCTCCATCCGCACCGGAATCGGTTGCGTCTCCGGCGGGGCCGACGGACCGCAGCCCATCGCCAGCACCCCCGCCACCCAGAGCCCCCCCGCACCCCACCTCCACCCACGTTGTCGATCCCCGGAATTCATGGCCTCGCATCCGACAGCTTCCGACCGCTTCACCGCCCCGACCCTGCCAGACCACCACCGCACCGCAAATCCTCGGGGACGCGGAATCCACGCGCCCCCAAACCACAGAGGGACGCGCCGGTTACGCGTAATTACGCGCCAGGATTAAGCGCCAGGACTTTTGTGCTCGAAAGCGAACCCAGCCCACACACCGATGAGCCAAGGAGCTACGATCAGCCGGGATTTTTCTACGTCAAAACGCAGCGTGGCAACGCAGCATTATTAAGAGCCGGGATTTTTGTGTGTAGATTATTCGGTTCCCAGATTTTGTTCCGGGTTTTTATTAGACAGGGGCCAAACACGCCGGAAGTGATGCCGGGATTTTCATCAGACCAGCCGCGTGAGGCCACCCTCGCCTTATCCGACTTGATCCTGGGTTTTTAAATGAATGCAGTGCCTAGCTCTTGGGCTTTTAGTCGTTTCGGCGCCGGGATTATTAGGTGTTGTGAATTCGGATTTGGTGCCGGGATCTTCATAAACATGGATTTATTCCGGGATTTTATGGTTTTATAGACCACCAGCCATCAGCCATCGGCCCGCCCCCTATCGATTCGGAGCCGGGGTTACTCGCGATCTCGATCGACGCCACGTCCCCCCCCCCCCCCCCCCCCCCCGGGCGACCGCCCGCGCCCCGCCCGAGACAAACA
>CAZSOV010000006.1:0-2519 GCA_964608505.1 uncultured Verrucomicrobiota bacterium | reverse complement strand
ACGTGCGGACACCGGTTTGGCGTTGGCAATCCGCTTCCGCCACCCGGACGATCCCGGACCGGCTTCGCGCCCCCACCTCGCTTGAGTTGCCGTGCACCCATGACCGTTCGCCAGCCCCGGATCGTCGCCCTCGGGGCCATCCTCGCCGCCGCCGCCGGCCTGCTTTGGCTCCGGCTCGAACGGCATGCCTCGGAGCCCCCCGCCCCGCCTCCCATGGCCCCGTCCGCGGCCGCTCCAAACGACTCCCAGCGCATCAGCCCGGAACTCGCCGCGGAATGGGCCGCGATCGAGGCCCGGGAACGCGGGGTGGAGGCGACGTTATGGGCGGGCGAAATGGAGGCGGACCGGCATGGGCGGATGATCGAGCGCTTCTGGGATGCCCTGAATGCCTCGATTCCCCGGCTGTCCGCGGCGGCAGCACTTCCCTTTCGGGAACTGAGGGCCCCCGCCTGGGAACCGCCGGAGGCGCACCCGCTCGGCATTTCGTTCCGCCCACCCAGCCCATCCCCCCGGGCCGGTACCGGACTGGACCCGGCAGCCTGGCAGGACCGGATACGCGCCGCCCTCCGGGAAGGCTGGATCCTGGACCGCGTGGAATTCCGGCATCGCCGCTTCGACGCGGGCGTGGAGGGGGGACGAAAGGCACGCAGCGGATACGCGTTCACCGCGCATCTGACGCAGGCACCGACCCGACGCCGCGGCGTGCTCGAAGGCCCCGTCGAGATCGAGTGGGGATCGCCGGCGGAACCGGGCGGGCCGCCGATTCCCGACACCGTGGATGCGTCGCAGGTCAGCTGGAGGTCTCGGGTGGATGTCGCTGGGCTGGAACCGATCCTGGAACGGGAAGTCTCGCCGGTGCGGCATGCGTTTTCCATCGATCCGTTGATCGTCCAGGATCTGGACGGGGACGGCACCCCGGAGATCCTGCTGATCGGAGCGAACGAGATCCTGCGGTTCGAGGCGCCCGGGGGCTTTCGGTCGAGCCCCCTGCGGACGGGTCCGCCGCGCCCCGTCGCGGCGGCGGTGTTGGGCGATTTGGACGGCGACGGACAAGCGGACCTCCTCGTGGCCACCCTGGCGGGGCTGGAGTTCGTCGCAGGCACCCCGTCGGGAACGTTTCCGGGGCCGGCTCGAACCGCCTGGAGCTTCCCTCCCGATGTCCGACACCCCCAGGCACTCGCGTGCGGCGATGTCGATCGGGACGGGGATCTGGACGTGTTCCTGGCCCAATACCGGACGCCCTACGATGGAGGTTCGATGCCGACCCCGTTCCACGACGCCCGGGACGGATACCCGGCCTACCTGCTTTTGAACGACGGCCGGGGCCGATTCCGGGATGTCACGGCGGGGTCGGGCTTGGAAGCCAAGCGCCGACGGCGCACGTATGCGGCCTCGTTCGCGGACCTCGACGGGGACGCCTGCCTCGACCTGGTCGTGACCAGCGATTTCGCGGGCGTCGATGTCCATCGGGGCAACGGGCGGGGCGGGTTCGTCGAGGTCACGTCCGGGTGGATTTCCGAACCCCACGCCTTCGGGATGGCCCACGCCCTTACCGACTTCGACCGGGACGGACGGTTGGATCTGCTGGTCATGGGGATGACGTCGGCGACGGCCAGTCGACTGGACCACCTGCAGGCTTGGCGGGTGCGGGAGGGGGTTTCCGAACGGCTGCGCGGAGCGATGACGCACGGCAGCCGTCTTTATCAAGGCGAAGGCAATGCGGGGCCGGGGTTTCGGGAGACGCCGCTCGGCGCGTCCATCGCGGACACGGGGTGGTCGTGGGGATGCGGCGAGTTCGACCTCGATTCGGACGGGTTCCCCGAGGTCTACATCGCCACCGGGCACGAAACCCGAACCACGGTCCGCGACTACGACCGGGAGTACTGGCTGCACGACGCGTTCGTGGGTGGTTCCGAGGAGTCACCCGGTGCCTACCTGTATTTCCGGAGCAAGTTCAGCCGGACCCGGGGTCGGGGGGAATCCTACGGCGGCCCCGAGCGGAACCGGCTGTATTGGAACCGGGAGGGAAAACGGTTCGAGGAGGTGGCCCATCTCTTCGGCGTGGCGCTGGATCAGGACTCGCGCAACGTGGTCCCGGCCGATCTCGACGGGGACGGGAGGATGGACCTCATCGTGACGCACGCCGACATTTGGCCGTCGACGCGGCAATTCCTGCGGATCTACCGAAACACCCTGTCGCACCCGGCCCACTGGATCGGCGTGCGGCTTCCCCGCCGGAGCGGGGCGGACGTGTTGGGAGCCGTGGTGCGGGTCCGGTGGGCCGGACGGGAATCCGTCCGCACCGTCGCGGCGGGCACGTCCTACCGGTCGCAATCGCCGCCGACGGTCCATTTTGGCCTCGGCGCCTCCGCGGTGGTGGAGGAACTGCGGGTCCGCTGGCCCGACGGGCGGGAATCCCGGCAGGCGGCCCCCGCCGTGGATCGTTATCACGAGGTCGCGCCGCCCTAGCAGGCTGTCGGACTTAGGAACCAGACGGAACAGCCCGAGTAATAAATGCA
>CAZSOV010000005.1:0-68237 GCA_964608505.1 uncultured Verrucomicrobiota bacterium | reverse complement strand
TGCGGACGGGATCCGGTGGCAGCGTCCGCGCGGCGCGGGCTCGTCCGCCGGCTACCGTCCGTCGTCCCTCCGGGACGAATTCCTCCGCTGGACGGGCTGCCACGGACCTGAGTTGGGAGCGGGAACAGGGGGATCATGCCGGGGCTGGGCTCCGGTCTTTTGGATTCGGCTCCGGGGGACCTGGTCGAGCGTCGCTCCGCGACGCATGGAAGAGAGGGAGAACGAAACCGGGGCCTGAAGGCCCCGGCAACCTTCGGTCGTCGCTCCGCGACTTGGAGGACGGTCTCAGACGGCCTAATTCCGCGGAAGGCGGCCGAGGCTGAGTTCGAAGGAAGTTGTCCCGCGGCCGAGCCTCGGTGATGAGCGCTGGATCGATTGGGTCCCGGAGGGACATCGGAAGGTAGCCGGCGGCAAGCCCACGCGGCGTGGGCGCAGCCGCCGGTTCCCCCAGCCCCTCGCAGAGGCGCCCCGGCAGGGGCGCGGGAACTGGGCTGCGCCTCGTTGCGGTCGTGGCGGCGTTGCGTGCGAACGGCCATGGTGGACCGCGGAGGGAGTGGATCCCGCCCCGGCGCGACGAACGCAAAGAAGGGCGGGGGAGGGGGTCGGTGGCCCCGGCTTACAGGTCGGTGCACCCATCGGGCGGTAGGCCGCGTGCCCCCACGCGGCGGCGTTAATGGTGGATTAAGGTTGGCCGGGTACGGTGCGGGCATGTCGTGGGGGGAACGAATCTGGCCCGGTTGCCGCGTGCCGTTGCGCGGTGCAGGGCGATCGTGGTGGGCGGAGGGCGTGCTCAGGAAGGGCGAGGCCCGGGCTGGGGCGACGCACCACGGCCGGGCGGGTCACCCTCACCCCGGCCCTCTCCCGTCGGACGGGAGAGGGGGACGACCTGACGCCGGTGTCGGCGGTTGGGCAAGGGGCGTTTCGTGGGTCGTGGTGTGTCTCGGGATGGTGCTGGGCGTGGGGGTCCCGGCGTGGGGGGCGGGGAGCACGCGGTTGGAGGCGGATGGGGGGACCGCGCTGCATTCGGAGGAGGTGGCGTTGAAGCTGCCGTTCGGCGTGGGGCTGGATCGGGTGTCGTTTCTGGTGGGGTTCGGTTCGCGGGAAGGGACGGAGGCGGAGGGGTTCCGGGACGCGCTGAGCCTGACGCTGCAAACGAACGGGGAACATGGCGGGGCGCTGCTGGGGGTGACGGACGTGCACGGGGCCGCGTGGCTTCCGGCGGGATCGCCGGAGGGCTGGGACGCGGGCCTGACGGGGTTGCGGCACGAGTCGTCGGCCTGGCCGACGGCGGAGTTCGGGACGTGGCCGATGCAGATGTCGTTCGCGGTGACGTTGACGGTGCCGCTGGCATGGCAGGGGTGTTGCACGTCGTTGTTCGTGGATCTGTTCGACAATCGAGACGGGGAACGGTCGGTGGCCTGGGTGCGGGAGGTGCAGGTGACGGCGCGGACTCGGTATTTCCTGCTCGAGACGTCGTCGTCGCCGTCGGGCCCCTACGCGGTGGAGATGGGGGTGGGGTACGAGGAGGAGTCGAGACGGATGCGGCTGCTCGCGGGCGGGGTGGCACGGTTCTTCCGGTTGCGTGCGGATTCGGAGGTGACGCTGCGGATGACGGGCCCGACGGCGGAGGACTGGCAGTTCCATTACGAGTTTCCGCAGCCGCGTCCGTTCCTGGAACGGGCGTCGCGTCCGGAGGGACCGTACGCGCGGGTGACGAACGCGGTGCTGGACCTGGCGCGGCGCGAGTTCCGGGTGCCGCGGGCGGACGGGACGCCGAACCCGACGGCGGGAGCGGGGGCGGGTTTCCTGCGGGTGGGCGGCGAGGTGCGGATGGCGATCACGACGTTCGTGGCGGGGCCCGGGGAATGGCGGGTGGGGTTCGAGTACCGCCCGCGGGTGTTCAGTCTGCAATCGAGCGCCCAACCGTGCGGGCCCTACGCGGACGAGCCGTTGGCCCGGTTCGACACGGCGCGGCAGACGATCCAGGTGTCACGGCGCGACGTGGTGCGGTTCTTCCGGATCGCGCAGTCGGAGGAGCGCGGCGCAACGCGGATGAAGGGGGTGCGCCGGGAACGCGAGGAGTGGTGGATCGACTACGAGGGAGGGGTGAGGTGATGAAGCTCCAAGGTCAAAGCTCAAAGTTCCAAGGGGTGGAAGGTCGGGGGTGGGGTCCGGGGTGGGGAGAGGTGGGGAAGCTCCAAGATCAAAGCTCAAAGTTCCAAGGGGTGGGTTGCGCTGACCGAGGGTGGGGGGCGGAGTGCCATGACGGGTGGGGGAAGCTCCAAGATCCAAGTTCAAAGTTCCAAACGTGGGGGTCGCTGGTCCGAGGGTGGGCTTGGGTTGGGGTGTGGGTGTGGATGTGGATGTGGCTGGGGTTGGGGTTGGGGGTGGGGGCGGCGGAGGGGTCGCGGACGTTCCGGTTGGCGGGCGGGACGGCGGAGTTCGACGACGTGACGGGCCAGGTGAGGGTGCGGTTTGCGGGAATGCGGTGGAGCCGGTTCGTGGGCGCCTGGCAGGCGGAGGTGACGGTGGCCAACGTCGGAGCGGGCGAGTTGACGGGTGCGCTGCTGCTGGCGGTGGCGGAGTCACGGGGCACGAGCGGTCCGGGGGACGCGGACAACGTGGCCGGGAGTCCGGCGGAGGAACCGCGCTTCTGGGATCTGTCGGGCGGGACGGGCGACGGGGTGCTGGCCCCGGGGGAAACCACGAGGGCGCGGTCGATCACGCTCGGCAGGCTCGGAAACGAGGCGCCGGTGTTGTCGACGCGGGTCTACGTGGCGGCGCGGACGAGGCCGGTGGAGGAGCCGCTGGCGTTCACGCGGGTGCTGGACGGGGAGGGTCGTCCGATGGGCGGGGCGCGGGTGACGCCGTTGTTGCCGGCGGGCGCGGCGACGCTGACCAGCGACCCGGAGGCGGGGGCGGTGTCGCTGGGCGGGAAGCCCGGGGAATACCGATGGCGATTCGAGGCAGAGGGGTACCTGCCGGTCTGGCGGACGGCGCGGCTCGAGGCGTTGGAGGTCGTGAAGTTGTCCACGCCCCGGCTGACACGACGGTCGGGATGGGTGATACGACCGACGACGGGCGGGGGATGGCGCGAGATCACGAACCGGTTGCGGGTCGACGCGGGCACGTTCGCGGGCGGCGCGGCGGCGGGGTCGGGGGTCGAGGTGACGGTGCTGGAGTCGCAGGCGTTGCCGTTCCCTCTGCCGCTGGGTTGGTCGCTGCAACGCGCGTGGTGGGCCGAGGCGCCGGGTGCATGGCCGGCGGGGACACGGGTGGGGGTGCGGACGGAGGACGTGTTTCCCGCGACGCCCGCGCCGGTGGTGCTGGCGCGGTTCGACGCCGCGAACCTCGCGTGGCGCGTCGTGGAAAACGGTTCGGCGCGGGAAAGTGACTGGATCGAGTTCGCGCTGCCGGAACCCGCCGCGTATGCGGTGGTGTCGGCGGACGCGGAGGGCGCGGCGACGCAGGGGGCGGTCCCCGTGGCCGTGCCCATACCCGTGCCGGGGGTGGTGCTGCCGGAGCGCGCGGCGCGGGTGGTCGATGTCTCCGGTTGGCTGGCCTGGGGTCGGGTCCGGCCGGGCGCGGTGGTGGCCTCGACCAACGTGGTGGAGGTCCGGGGCATGGCGGAGTTGGAGGTGACGAACCGGCTGGGGTCGATCCCGAGCGGGACGGCGTTGCGGGCCTGGGTCCGGGAGGAGTACCGGCTGGCGGACGGCAGCGTGCGTGCGCCGATGGGCTACGAGGCGTCGTTGACGTTGCGTCGGCGGGTCGGGCGGGACGGCGCGTCGAGCGCATTCGCGGAGTTCCCCCTTCGTCCGGGGCTGTTGATGGGGGCGGCGCGGTTGGAGGAGGCGCGGATCACGGCGGAGATTCTGCCGGAGGCCGCCTTCGCGGGCGGGGTGGTGGGCGGGGTGCGCGGCGATCTGAAGGTGTCGGGCCTGGTGGTGTCGACGGAGGGGCCGGCGAATCAGCCGGGCCGCGCGGTGGAGGTGGGGTTCGAAACCAATGCGGCGTCCTTGGGCGACGGGGTCGCGGCGTTCGCGCTGGCGGCGGGCATGGGCGGTCCGGGCGACCGGTGGCGCGTGCGCTTCGATCCGGCGCCGCAGGACGGGAACTACGTGCTGGCCCGGCGCTGGTACGAGGGCGCGGAGACCGGACTGGAACCGGTCGCGGCGTGGACCGTCGGCGGGGGCACGGTGTCGGAGTCGACGACGGACGGTGCGGCGGCGTTGTCGGGCGTGGATCGTTCCGGGCAGTACGTGCTGGTGCGGGTGACCTCGGGGGTGGGGATCGTGGCCGGGACGTTGCGGGACGCGGCAGGGGCGGCGGTGCGCGGCGCGGAGGTGCGGGTGGCGGGGACGCCGTGGGGCGCGCGGACGGACGCGGCGGGAGGCTTTCGATTGGTCGCTGGGGTGGGGGACGGGATGCTGGTGACGCGGGATCCGGTGACGGGCGAGGCGGCGAGCCGCGCGTTCACGATGCCGGCCACGCGGGTGGCGGAGGCGGTGGCAATGACGACGGCGGCGGCGGCTCCGTTCGTGGCGGAGGTCGTTCCGGCGGCGGGGGCGGTGGACGTGGGCTTGCTGACGCCGGTCGTGGTCCGGTTCAGCAAGGCGGTGCGGGTGGGGGGCGGCGGACCCGGGGTGGAACTGCTGGACGCGCGTTCCAACGCGGTGCCGGCGCGGTTGGAGTGGGAGGACGAGGGCCGGGTCGCGCGGTTGATCGCGTCGAACGAACTGGCCGAGGCGACGGCGCACGTCGTGCGGGTGGGGGCGACGGTGGAGGACGCGCGCGGGAACCGGTTGATCGGCGCGCGGGAGTTCGGGTTCACGACGGTGGCGCGGAAGTTCGAGCGGGCGGCGGGGGCGCAACTGGTCAGCGAGGCGCCGGATGCGAACGGGGAGGCGTGGGTGCGGGGAAGTCCGGGCATGGGCCTGCCGCGCCAGCCGATCCTGTTCGTGAACGGGACGACCGGTCGGACCTCGTCGGGTTTCACGGAGCCGGACGGGAGTTTCGCGCAGCGCCTGGCGGCGGACGAGGGGGATCGGTTGAGCGTGGTCCTCGTGCATCCGGACGGCACGCGGTCGACGTATCCGGTGGGGCGCCAGTTGTTCCCGGACGGGAGCGTGGCGTTGTTCAGCGAGGGCGGGCGGGTGACCAACCGGAACGACGATCTCCAGATCGTGTTGGACGTGCCGGCGGGGGCGGTGTTGGGGCGGACGCGCTTCCGGCTGACGCCGCTGCGCGCGGAGGAGCTGGGTGCGGCGACGCAGGGCACGGCACCGGAGGACGCGACGT
The DNA here is from genome assembly GCA_964608505.1 of uncultured Verrucomicrobiota bacterium. Taxonomy (GTDB): domain Bacteria; phylum Verrucomicrobiota; class Verrucomicrobiia; order Limisphaerales; family CAIMTB01; genus CAIMTB01. The sequence continues at coordinate 62,936 of CAZSOV010000005.1, read as the reverse complement.
TGTTCGGCGGGTTCGATCTGGCGGTGGAGGGGGATGCGGTGCAGGGGAAGGTCCGGATTGAGGTACGTCCGGAGCCGGGCCGGTGGGTGCCGCCGCCGGGGCGGACGCTGGACGACCTGACGCTCATGGCGACGGCGTTCCGCGAGATCACGGAATTCGCGGACGGGGCAGAGCGGACGGTGCCGGTGTACGAGTATTTGTCGGTGCTGACACCGGCGGGTGCGGGTGCGGGTGGGGCGGCGCGGGCCCTGTCGTTGGCGTTGGCGGGGCGGCGGGAGCCGGCGGCGTTGTTTGCGGGCTTCTACGCCTTCGTCGATCCGGCGGCGGCGCGGGTGATGCTCGTGGGCAACGTGTACTACTCGAACACGGAGCTGATCGGGCAGACCACGTCGGCGTTGTTCCGCGGCGGCCTGGACGCTGATCCGGACACCGACGTGCCGCTGGGCGGAGCGGTGGTGCGGGCGCGGGCGTTGTCGGCGTTGAACTCGCGACCGTTCAGCCTGCAGGGCGGGGAACTGGTGGTGACCAGCGGCGGGGACGGAAGATTCGCGTTTCTCGTGCCGGAGCAGACGGGGCAGGGAAGCCCGGGGCAGGGGCACGTCCTGACGGCGACGCATCCGTCGTTTCCCCGGCAATTCGCGACGAGCTCGGCGGGCACGCGGTTCGATCCCATCCACCCGTTCGGCGGCGGCAAGATCCGGTTCAACCGGGAGGCGACCCCGGACACGACGCCGCCGTCGATCACGGTGCTGCATCGTCCGGTGCAACCGGCGCCGGGCGACCGGGTCGGGGTGCGGGTGGAGGCGGTGGACGAGAGCGGGCCGGCGAGCTCGACGTTGACGGTGGAATCGGTGGAACCGGCGACGGCGTTGGTGACGTTGGTGGCGGGATTGCCGGGGGCGTGGGAGGTGACCGCGAACGCGAAGGCCAAGGTCGTGCTGCGGGCGCGGGCGACGGATGCGTTCGGCAATTCCGGGGAGACGCTGCACGTGGTGCGGGTGGGGGACCCGCCGGCGCCGCTGGCCCCGGTCAACGATCCGCTCGGGCCGCGCGTGCTGTACTCCCAGCCGGACGAAGGCGCGATGGGCGTGGATCCGCTGGCGGAATTCCGGCTGCGGTTCAGCGAATGGGTGAGTCCGGACCTGGCGCGCAACCCGTCGCAATACGTGACGCTGAGTCCGGCGGGCGGTCCGGTGCAGGCGTCGATGCTCGCGGACCCGAGGGAGGTCACCTTGCGATTTCCCGCGCTCGAGAACGGCCGCGAGTACGTGTTGAACGTGGCGGGGGTGCAGGATTTGACGGGACAATATCTGGATCAGGACCCGACGACGTCGGCACCGACGAACGAGCCGTTCGTGCTGCGGTTCCGGACGGCGCCGGCGGTGCTGGGGGCCTTGTCCGGCGTGACCGAGGGCGGCGGCGTGGCGGTGCGGGGGGCGTACGCGTACGTTCTGGATCGGAGGGAACAGACGTTGAACCGGTACGACGTCTCGATTCCGGCGCGCCCGGTGCGGCTCGATGCCCGAGCGCTGCCGGGTCCGGCACGGGCGATGGTGCTGGTGCCCGATTACCAATACACCCTCGCCTTCGAGCAACCCGGGGTGCCGGGTTCGAGACCGGGCGCCGTGAAGCGCGGGGACCTGATCGTCGTCGCGGGCCAGACCCAGGGGGCGGCCTGGGGCTACATCCGGGTCTACGAACTCGGCGAGAACTTCGCGGTCGCGCCTCACGTGGCCGGGGGCCCGATCAGCATGGACGAGACGGCGCTGCTCACGCGGCTCTCGTGGTCGGCTCCCTACCTGCTGCTCACCGAGAACTCGGCGTTCGCGCCGCAGGTCCACGTGCTCAACCTCCAATCCCTCCTGCTCGGTGACGCCTATCGGGAGGTGCCCCGGGACGTGCTCGACACCCTGCCACCGCGGTACCAGCCGGGACGGGACCTGAACCTCGACGGCGACTTCGTCGACGCGGGCGAGGCATTGCCGGTGCAGGGACAGGACACGCTGGAACTCGTGGTGGGCGAGGAGGCCGTGTTGTCGCTGGCGCCGAACCGGACCACCGACGCGGGGGCGTATCATCTCGTGCGCTCGGGGCGGTACATCACCGACGCCGTGGCGGACGGGGCGGGCTCCCTGGCCCTGCTGCTGACCACCTCCGGGATCGATCAGGTGATGGAAGTGGACTGGCGCCCGGTGCGGACGAACACCTGGAACCGTCCGGCGGCGCTGCGGGCCTACGTGATCGGAGGGGCATCGCCCGACACCGCGCTGCCACCAGCCATCCCGAACGGCTACGTGCTTGAGTTCCCCGGATGGTACCCGAAGCGCCTGCTCCCGGTGCCCTCGGCGTTGCGGCGGTTGGTCCTCGTGAACCTCATCAGCGCGGACAACGCGACCAATTCGCTGCGCATCATCGACGCGTCGCGCCCGGACTTCCTCGTGGAAGCGGGCGAGATTCCGTTGCCCGTCTCGGAGTACGGTCTGTTGCAGGGCGCCGAGCTGGATGACCGCGGTCGCGTCGCGCTTTCCCTCGCGCGCCCGTCGGGCATGGACCTGGTGTTCCTGGACGTCGCGAAACTGCTCGCGCCCGTCGGGGCGTCCGGGGTGCACCCGGCGATCCTGGGCCGCATCTCGGGGGCGGGCGCGGGGGTGACGCCGTTCGCGGTGCTGGGCAGCGGCGTGACCGCGGCCAGCCTGCGCAACCTGAACGTCGTGAGCCAGAGCGCGCCCTGGGTGCGGCTGCTGCCCGCGGGCCGCGCGACGGCGGAGGCGATGGCCGTGATCGATCCCGAGGAGCGCTTCGCCGCGCTGCGGGCCCTGGTCGAGCCGCCGCAACTTCCGGTCATCGGGCAGGGCACGAACGCGGCGTTGCCCGCGACGGACCCGGCATTCCGCTGGCACGTGATGGTGGAGGCGCCCGGCGGTGCCGGGAGCACGATCCGGCTGGCGGTCATGAGCCTGGGACCGGACGGCACGCTGGCGGCCGGGACGAACTCGCTGCTCGCGTCGTTCGACGATGCGGTGGTGCTGCACCGGTTGAGCCACGACGCCCTGTCCCCGGCGTTCAACGCCTACGTGTCGGGACCGTTGTCGCTGGCGGACGACGCGTCCGGAGCGGCGGACCTGCAACCCGCGCGCGGGGTCCAGGTGGTTCTGCGGGCGGGCAGCCGGGTGCGCGTGGGCATCCCGGAGAGCATGGCCCCGAACCCGGTGCTCGGGCCCTTTTCGGGCCTGGGCACCCTGGTCGCGAACCCGCCGCCCAACGCGGCCCCGGTGCGACTGGGCGCGAGCGTCGCCCGCCCCGTGTCCGTCCTGTCGCCGTCGTTGAACCTGGAAACGCCGGTCGTGGTGCGGACCACGGTGGACCGGGTCAACCAGCGCGCGTGCCCGGGAAGCGCGTGGCTCGAGTTCGAGGTGAACCCGGACGCCGAGATCACGATCCTCCTGGACGGGCGTCCGTTGACCGGCGGGCTGGACGAACTGGGACGTTCCATTCCGGTCTTCACCAACGTCGCGTTCACGGCGGGTTCGCACCGGGTGCTGGTGGACGCGGCGCATCTGCCGCGCGCCGGCGAGTTCCCGGTGGAAGCGGTCGGCACGCGGTTCGCGGGATTGGCTCCGGACCGGACGCTGACGGTGTCCGGGATGATCGAGCACGAGGTGGAGATGAACCACTCCTTCCCCATCGGCCACGCGGTGATCCAGGGCGTGGACCTGTGGGACGGGCACCTGACCCACGCGCGCCAGGACGTGGCGGTGCCGGGCCGGAAGCTGGCCCTCGACTTCTCGCGCACGTACTCGAGCAGTGGCAACGGTTCGGCGGGACCGCTCGGCGCGGGTTGGACCCACAACCATCACATACGTCTCGAGGAACGTTGCGGCGTGTTCACCGTGGTCGGCGGCGAGGGAACCGGACACGCGTTCGTCGATCCCGTCCCCGACCCCGTCCGCGAGGCGCGTTACGCGCGCTTCCTGCCCGCGGCCAGCGGGCGCTGGGAGTTCTTCCGCGCCCAGGTCGGTTACCACTCCGTGCTGGCGCGGGACACCGGACGCCCGGCGGAGGCGTGGTACTTCACGAAATCCGCCGTGCGTTACCACTTCCTCGTCGACGGCTCCCGCGGCACCTCGTCCGGACGCGTCTTCCCGTTGCAGTCCGTCCGCGAACCCAACGGGAACGAGCTGCGCCTGGCGTACGAGGACGGGGATGCCAACCGCGAGACGCTCGACACGGTGACCGAGTTCGACCCGACGGGCCTGCCCAAGCGCGGGTTCCGGTTCGAGTACCGGAGGATCGCGGGCGCGGACCGGATGGTGGCCCTGCGCGGGTTCAACCGGCAGGGCAGTCCCGATCTGTTGGGTCTCGAAATCCGGTACGCCTACGACGACGTCGGTCATCTCACGAACGTCACGCGGGTCGGGGCGTCGGCGGCAGAGACCCGCACCGACCGATACGTGTACACCCCCGAGCAAGGCGGACCGAACGCGCACAACCTGGTCGAGTGGACCGATCCGAACGGCATGGTCACCCGGTACGAGTATTTTCCGACGGGCGCCGCGGGGTACTATGCGCTGGCCGGCGTGCTGGACGGCGTGCCGCCGCACGAGATGGTGCGTACGGTGACGCGCGTGGGCGCGGCGCGGCCCGGGTTCGAGGCCGCCGCCGATGCCGTGACGCGGTTCACCTACGATTTCGCGGGCGGCACGCGGCGGGTGTCGGACCCGCGGGCCGCGGCGGGCGTCCCGGACACGGTCTATGTCCTCAATGCCTATGGCGCGACCCTGCGCATCGAGGCGCCGCTCGGTCAGACGACGACGATGGAGTGGGCGACGGATCACCTGGACGGCTCGGTGCGGGACGAGGCCGGTCAACCGGTCCGGGACGTCCTGTTGACGCGGAAGGTCGACGCGGAGGGGTTGGAGACCCGGTTCGAGTATCACGACGGTCGGGGCAACGTGACGCGGGAGACGACGCGCGTGGCACCCGGAAAGACGCCGGTGTTCGACAGAACCGGGGCGGCGACGACGACGTCGGAACTGGTCCAGGTTTATCATCCCGTGTTCAACGTCCCGCTGTCGGTCGTCGACGCGGAAGGCAGCACCACGACGTTCGCGGTGGACGACGCGACGGGGAACCTCGTGCGGAGCGAGGACGCGGCGGGGAACGTCACGACGTTCGAGTACCAACCGGGCGGGGACGTCCGGGTGCGCCGGGACCCGCGCGGGCACGAGACACGGTTCACCCGTTACGATGCGTACGGGAATGCCGAGGTGGTGGTGGATCCCGAGGGCAACCAGGTCGAGCAGACGTACGACGAACGAAGCCGCCTGCGCGAGTCCCGGGACACGTTCACCCATCACCGCCGCATCGAGTACGACGGCCTGGATCGGGTCATCTCGGAAGTCCGGTTGAACGACCTCAGCGGGCTGGGCGGCGGGCCCGACGCCCGGACGGGGACGAGCTATCTGGCGGGCGGGTTGGTGCGGTTCCAGACCAACGCCCTTGGTCTGGTCACGGCCCACGAGTACGACGCCCTGGGCCGGCGCGTGCGCTCGGTGCAGCGGGACGTCCGCCAGGTCGACGGTTCTCGGGTCAGCTACACGAATTCGTGGCAGCACGACGTGGTCGGGAACGTCCTTCGCGAAACGGACGCACGGGGCGTGACGCGCACCCACGCCTACGACGCCCTGAGCCGCCGCGAGCGGACGGTCGTGTCGGGACCGCATGGCGGGCCGGGCGCAGGGGGGGGACTGGTTTCCGCGGTCACGTTCGACCGCGTGAACAACACCCTGTCCGAGATCAACCGGCACGGGCTGACGAACCGCTACGAGTACGACGGTTTCCACCGGCAGTCGGCCCACCATCTGCCCGTCGCGGGTGCGAGGCTCGAGACCCGCCGCGACCGGATCGGGAACGTCCTCCGGTCGACCGATGCCAACGGACGGGCCACCGGGTTCCAGTACGATCGCCTGCATCGGCTCGTGCGGCGGACCGATCCCGAGGGCAACGCCACCGAGTTCGGGTACGACGCGGCGGGCAACCGGACGCTCCAGCACGATCATGCCTCGGGTCTGGTCACCACGAACGCGTTCGACCGCATCGGGCGCCCGACGCTGGCGGTGTTGAACGGGCCCGGCGTGCCGGGTTACGTGACGCGGACGCGGTACGACGACGCGCGCAACGAGATCCGGGTCACCAACGCCCGCGGCTTCGCCTCGCGCGTGCGGAAGGATGGCCTGGACCGGCTGGTGGAACAGGTCGTGGCGGAGGGCGTGCTCGACCTCACCAACCGGATGACGCACGACGCCGCGGGCAACGTGCTGGAAGTCGTGGACGCCCGGAACGGCGACGTGGACCTCGTCCATGCCTACGACGAGTTGGGGCGGCGGTTGTCGACGCGCTGGGTCGCGACCCCCGACGACCAGGGCCGCCCGGTGACGGAGGAACTGGCGTACGATGGCGCGGGCCAGGCCGTGTGGCGCCGGGATCGCCGCGGCTTCGAGCACCGGGCCACCTTCGACAATCTCGGCCGGCCCCGAACCCAGGAACTGCGGGAGTCCGTGAGCGGGAACGGGGCATGGCTGGTGCTGGCGGAAACCGTGTACGACGACGCCGCGAACGCGCAGGACACGTACGACGCCGCCCGAAACCGGGCGCGGATCGAGTTCGATGGCCTCGGGCGGCCCCGGTCGGTGCGGGATCCCGTGGGCCGGACGTTGTCGACGACCTACGACGGGGTGAACCCGACGGTGCGCGTGGACGGACGGGGGCAGCGGACGACGACGGTGTACGACGGGTTGAATCGTCCGCTCGTGGTGCGGGAGTTCGACGCGGCGGGGGTGGAGCGGAGCTCGATCACCAACGTCTACCGGGACTCCGCCCGGCGGCGGGAGATGACGGATCGCAATGGCCGGACCACCGTGGTGGAGGTCGACGCGCTGGGGCGGGAGACCGGCGTGTGGCGGAGCGGGGGCAACCTCGCGGCGCGGTACGGGGCGGATCCGTTGCGTCTGTCGCGGACCGAGTACGACGGGAACTCGAACCTGGTGCGCACGGAGGACGGCGACGGGCGGGTGGTGACGCACGAGTACGACGCCGCGGACCGGCGGACGGCGTCGACCGAGGGCGCGGGAACGGCGGTGGCGGCCACGACGCGGTTCGAGTTCGACGCCGTGGGGAACGTCGTCTCGGCCAAGGACCCGCGCGCGCACGGGGCGGCACACGACGTGCGCCACGAGTACGACGCGCGGAACCGGCGCATCGCGACCTCCAACGCGCTCGGGGAAACGACGCGCCAGCATTACGACGCCGCGAACAACGTGGTGGAACGGATCGATCCGCGCGGTGGCCGAACCCGCTACGAGTACGACGAGTTGAACGCCCTGCTGGCGGTGGACGAGTCGGCACGCGGCACCGCGGCGGACGCCGGCGTGACCCGGTTCCGGTACGACGCGACCCGCAACCGGGTGGCGCAGCAGGATCCCGACGGCAACCTCGTGACGCGGGAGTTCGACGGCTTGAACCGGATGACGGCCGTGCTCCAGCACGCGGCGCCGGGCACGCTCGGCGCGACGGCAAACCGGGGTGCCGGACCCGGGGGGAACGCGGCGACGGCCTTCCGCTGGACCTACGGGTACGACGGCAACGGCAACCCCGCGCTGCTGGTCGACCCCCGCGGCCAGCGGATCGAAACCTCCCACGACCACCTGAACCGCGTGGTGCAACGGATCTACACGGGCCACGCCGAGCGGACGGCGGGGAATCCGGCGGAGTTCCAGCCCCTGCGGATCGAGTGGGTGCGGGACGGGAACGGGAACGAACTCGAGATTCGCGAAACCAAGCAACTGGGGGCGGCGGCGGTCACCGAACGGACCGTCCAGGCGTTCGACGCGCTGGACCGGTTGATGGAACGGACGCGGCACGACCACGACGACGTGGCGGGCCGCCGGTTGGGCTTCCGGTACGACGTCGCGGGCAACCGGACGGAATCGACGGACGCCGACGGCCGGGTGACGCGGTATGCCTACGACGACCGCAACCGGCTGGAGACCGTGACCCTCGATGCAGGCACGGGTGCGGGCGCCCTGACCGTGGGATACGGGTGGGAAACCGACGGCCTGTTGCGGCGCGTGGACTATCCGGGCGGCGTGTCCGCGTCCCGGGCCTACGACGCGGCGGACCGCCTCCTCTCGATCACCAACGCCGCGGCCGGAGGTGGCACGGTGTTGTCCTCGTTCGGGTACCGCTACGACGCGAACGGAAACCGCCTGGAACAGGTGGAGTTCAACCCGGGCCTGGGCCCGGTGCCGGAGACCACGCGGTACGGGTACGACGGTCTGAACCGGTTGACGGCGGTGACGAACGGGGCCGGAGCCAGTGTGCGATACACCTACGCGCCGAACGGCAATCGCCTGACGGAACGCGGCACCGACTTCGTGACCGGCCAACCGATGGATCGGGTGTTCCGGTACGGCGCGTTGCCGGGCGTGACGGGAACCTTCGACGGCATGAACGCCCTGACGCGCATCGAGGATCTCTTGTCGGCGGCGCGAACCATCACGTACCGGTACGACTCCAACCTGAACCAGGTCTCTCGGGAACAGGACGGGATCGCGCGCCGGTTCCGGCACGACATCCGGGACCGGATGATCGAAACCGGCGAGGCCGAAGCCTGGACGCGCTTCGACTACGGGGCCGACCGGATGCGGGTGAAGAAGATCTCCGCCGCCGGGGAGACGCGGTATCTCTACGATCAGGCGGCGGTGGCGCTGGAGTACGGTCCGGCGGCGGCGGGACACGTGACGCTGCGCACGTACGACCAGGGGGGCAGCCTGCTGGCGATGGGCACGCCGCGGGCGGCAGGAGCCGCGGGCCTGGACCGGCATTTCTACCTGACCGACGCGCTGGGCAGCACGGTGCACCTCACCGCCGCGTCGGGAGCGCGCGAGGCGGAGTACCGGTACGATGCCTGGGGACGACTGACCGCCAGCGCGTCGACGGTCGCCAACGAACGCCAGTTCACGGGGCACTATCGGGACGCGGAAACCGGACTGCACTATTTCGGGGCACGATATTACGACGACGAGCAGGGGCGGTTCCTCGGCCAGGACGCGTTCCCGGGCGAGGCCGGGACCCCGGCGAGCCTGCATCGGTACCTGTACGCGTTCGGCAATCCCCTGGCGTGGGTGGACCCGACCGGGTACGCGAACGAGAAGGCCGACGCGGGCGGCGGCAAGGGTGGGGGCGGGGGCGGGGACGACTCGATCCGGGAGGATACGGGGACGAAGAAGGGCAGGAGCGACAAGGACGTCGATCCGTCGCTGCGCAACACCGTCATCGATTCGGAGACGGGCGAGCATTACGTGCCCTGGTGGTCGGACCGGAAGGTCATCGCCGAGGCGCGCAAGGAGGCGAAGGAAGCAGCGGCCCAGGCGATTCGGGAGCTCGAACAGAGCCTGGATCGGGCGGACAAATACAACGAGGCCTACCTGGAATGGAGCGTCGAGCGTGGCCAGGCCGAGGCGCGGGCGAGCATGGCGAAGGTCAAGCAGCTCGAAGCCCTCGTGGCGACGGGCGGTTCGGGCGACAAACTGCAGTACTTCACGGATCAACTGGCGGACATGGTGGCGACGGCGGGCGACGACCCCGGCTGGGCCCAGGCCGTGGCCGCGGGCGTCGTCAAGGCCGTGGGCCAGTACGTCGGCGGCGCCCTCAACGTCGGCTCCGGCCTCGGCACCCTCAGCGGCAAACTCGCCGTCGAGGACACCACCGGCGTGGCACCCTCCGGCTGGGACTATCTCGCCGCCGGCGCGGACGTGATGCAGATCGGCGGGACCGTCGGCGGCGCGCTCGCGAACGTCGCCCGTGCCTCGCGCGTCCGGGAGGCGCGCACGGCCATTCAGTCGGTGGTGAGCGGTTCCGCGGACCGGGCCGAGGCGGCGCGGGCGTTGCTGTCGCCGGCGGGGCTCGTGGACGACGCGAGCCGGCTGGGGGCGGTGACCGGGATCGCGGACACCTGGATCGGGCGCACGCTGCGGTCGGACGAGGTGTTGACCGAGGTCGTGCCCCGGGTGCGGTTCGACGGTCCGATCCTGACCCATCTCTTCGATCCCGTGACGAAGGTCATGAGCCAGGCGGAGCTGGTGGCGGCCAAGGCCCTTCCCGACGTGGCGAAGATCCTCGACCTCCCCGAGCGCCTCATGGGCTCGGCCATGCACCGGTTGCAGGACATCGGTGTGGGCGTGATCGGGCACGCCGAGTCGCTGCGGCTGGGCAAGCCGCTGTCGGCGGCGAATCCGGCCCGGATCCTCTACGACAAGATCATCCTGGTGCACGACGACCTGGTGGCGGCGGCCCAGAACGGGGCGGACATCGCCGCCACCGGGAGCAAGGCCGAGGGCACGTTCCGGGCCACGGACGTGCTGCGGCGGGAGTTGATCCACGAGGTCGCCGACCGGGCCATCCGGTCGTTCGAGAAGGCGGGCATGTCGCGTCCCATGTTTCTGAATCTCGAGGTCGAGGACGTGCTGTTGCGCCGGATCGCGACCGAGAATCCGGACCTGGCCCGCCGGCTGGGTGAACTGATTGGCACCGGAAAGGACCTGTTCCGATGAGGAAAGAAGCGAAGATCCACCGCGGCACGGTGTCGGGCGGAAGTTGCGCGAACGCCGCGTTCCGGAACGCGGGCCCCGGCCCGCTTCGGGCCTGGTTGTGGCTGCTGCTGGGGCTGTGCGGGAATCCGGCGGCGCCGGGCGCGCCCGGGCCGCTGACGACGCTGGAGTACCGGGTGCTCGGGAGCCGGCTGCGGGTGCAGCCGGAAGTCGTCACGGTGCCGCGCAACGTGCCGGGATCGGTGCTGGTGGAAGTGGTGCGCGGGGACGGGGCGGTGGCGGAGTCGGCGGCGGCGGGTTTCCAGGGAGGCCGGCTGGAGGCCACGCTGCGCGGGCCGTCGTTCCCGGCCCAACGGCTGGTGGGCGAGCCCGGGCGACCGCTGATGCTGCCCGCGCTGCGGGTGGCGGGGGAGTACCAGCTCGACGACGTGAAATGGGTGCAGTCCGGGGGCACGGTGGTCCGTGCGACGCCGGCCAGCGTTCCGGTGAAGGTGTTCGACGAGGTCCTCGTCTCCCGTGTGACCAGTCGTCCGTTGTCGCTCGAGGAGATCCGCGACAAGGGGATCGTCATCGACGCCACGAACTTCCGGGTCGTCGAGTTCGACGTGACGCTGGTGTTGCAGGGGAAGTCGTTCGCGGTACGGATGCCGGTGGTCGCGCCCCGGGCGCGGCTGGCCACGGAGATCATCCCGGTCGCGGAGCTCGAGGACCGGACGGTGGAGGCGGAGCGGATCAACGACGAACTGGCGCGCTCCGTCGTGCTGCCTCCCGAGATCCAGGCCGCGATGCCGGAGTTCACCCTGCGCCCGATCCACTTCGAGGAGGTGCTGGAGGGCGAGGGGGAACCGAAGGGCGGGATTCCGATCACGGGGCTCCTGGCGATCCCGGGCAACATCGGGTTCCTCAACCAGTTCTTCAGCGTGCAGCTGTTCACCGAGAACGCGGCTCCGTCCGGCTCGAACCTCGCGGTCGACCAGGTGCGCGCGACGATCCGGCTGCCGGTGGGCAAGGACGGCGTGCCGGCGCGGGCCTACGACCAGCCCGGGGACGACCCGCTGCGCATGGCGCGGCTCGGGCCCGACCGCCTCATCCAGACCAACCTGCCGGTGATGCTGGCCGGCGCGGATGGCCGGACGGGCACGGAGGACGACGTCAGCCGGCTGCGGCCCGGCGAGACCGGGGCGGCGGAGTTCCTGGTCGAGGGCCTGCGCGAGGGATTGCACGTGCTCGAGATGGATCTGGAGGCGGAACTGCACGGGCTTGCCGCGGGCGTGACGCGGGTGCGCGGCCGGGCCGTGGGCTCGGTCCTGGTGCGGAACGCGAACTTCTCGATGACGTTCTCCCATCCGCGCACCGTGCGCGTCGGCGAGCCCTACGAGGCGAGCGTCACGCTCCTCAACACGGGCGAGGTCGAGGCGAACCTGACACGCGTCACGCTCAACCGGCTGTCGATCAGCGGCGCCGTCCTGTTGAGCGAGGAGACGGTGGAACTGGGCAACCTCGCCCCCGGCGAATCCGCGACCGCGACGTTCCGGCTGCGGTCCCAGCGCACCGGCAGCGTGATCTTCTCGAACCTGACCACGGGGGACGACGCCGTGGCGGGCCGGTTGAACCTGACGCTGGGCGTCGATTCGCGCGGCGTGCCGCTCAGCCCGGACACCCTCGTGTACCCGGACTGGGTCCAGGCCCTGCCCAAGGAGGTGTTCGATGCCGCGAACCGGGTGATGGGCCAGGCCCTGGGCGTGGCCACCGCGGGGCGCCTGCCCGCCCGCATCCGGCCGTTGACCCGCGATGTCGTCACGGCCCGCGGCGTCGAGTTGGCCGAGGCCGGCCAGCGCCTGCGCTACGGCGACGACCCGCGCCGCGTGCTTTTCGATCTGCTGCTCGACTGGCAGGGCGGACGCCGGGTCGATCCCGGGTTCGACCAGATTCTGCGCGAGTCGGATGCCGGGCGGGAATGGCGCGAGGCCATCGTCGCGGCGCTGGAGGGGCTCGACACCGAGGACGCGGCGGCGCGGATCGCGGGCCTGGGCCCGAGCCTGGCGGGGTTGGGCCAGGCCTGGCACCTCGCGACGGCGCCGCAGTCCGGATTCGCGCTGTCGGTTCAGCCCGTGCCTGATTCCGTCCCGACCGCAAACGCGACGAACGACGCGACCGGGATTGCCGGAGCCGTCCTCGACCGCGGCCTCGTGTACGAGGGCCGCCGCGGGGCCTGGTACGCGGGCCCGGCGGTCGCGGATCGGGAATTGCGCTGGACCGCCACCGCGGCGGGCGGCGGGGGCGAGATCGGCTTCCTCGCGGTGCGGACGAACGGGACGGTGGAACGCTGGCAATGGACGACGGGCCCGGTGTCGGTCGGGGACGTGTTCGCATTCCGGCCGGGCGTGGACGCCGGGTTGCGGAGGGTGCAGGGCACGCCCGCGGGACCCTTCGAGCCACGCAGGTCCGTCTTCGAGGAGGAAGCGCCGCGGGTGCTGAGCGCGCGGCAGGACATTTCCATCCTGTCGGATCGCGCCTACCTGCGCTGTCCGATCCGGGAGTACGCCAACTGGGGGACGGTGTTGGCGGTGTTGTTCAACAAGCCCATGGCGCCGGGGGACGTCGAGACGCCGGGCGCTTATCGATTGGTCGGGGGGGACAACGGGGCCCGCACCGTGAAGCTGCAGGAGGGCGGGCGGGTGTGTCTGCTGCAACTACACCGGGGCGTGGGTTCCTTCGCGGTGCGGCCCCGTTCCTACCGGCTCGAAGTGGCTTCGCTCCCGGATCCCCGGGGGCATTTGTCGTCCCCGCAGGACCTGGACGTCCTGATGGCGGACGGCCAGGGGACCTCGGTGCGGGGGCGGGTGCTGGGGTTGGACGGAAACCCGGTCGCGGGCGCGCCGGTGACGTTGACGATGTCGGACCGGGTGGGGGACCGCTGCCTGCCGGCGGAATACCGGGCGGGTCAAGTGTTCACGGATGCCGCGGGCTATTTCGCGCTGGATTTCGTCCTCGCCGACGTGGGCTTCACGATTGCGGCCATCGACACCTCCCGGATGACCGACGAGGACGCGCGGACGATTCTAGGCGTGCTGGAGGAAGTGGTGGGGGGCGATCCCGAGTCCCGGGAGCGCATTGCCGGGTTGCTGGCTGGCGCCCAGGTGCGGGAGGCGATGCTGCGCGCGTTCAGGGCCGGCGAGATCGGGGCGGCCATCGCGGCGGCGGAAGGCGTGGATCGGGCGACCTATTCGGACTACATCGGGGTCGGGGATGGACGGATGGGCAGCGAACTGGCCGTCGTGTTGCGGTTTCGGGGGCGCGGCACGGTGGAGGGTCGCGTGCTCGGGGCGAACGGCGCGCCTTTGCCGGGCGCGGCGGTGAACCTGTTCCCGGCCCTGGATTCGCGGGAGCTCGGACGCGGCGTGTTCGCGGACGACGAAGGCGGGTTCCGGTTCACGGGCGTGCCGCTGGGCGAATTCGGCCTCGAGGCCACCACGTCGGACGGTCGCGCGCGACGCGTGTCCGGGCGCTTGGCGGAACCCGGCTCGACCGCCACGATGGAAGTACGGGTGCCGGACGTGCGGGAACGGACGGGCACGGTCACCGGTTGGGTCGCGGAGGAAGGAGGGGCACCGCATCCCGGGGCGCGCGTGTACCTGGCGGAACACATCGCCGGCGAATCGGCCGCGGGGGTCGCGGGGTCGGCGGAGGCGGATGCCGACGGCGCCTTCCGGTTGACGCGCATCCCCGTGGGGAACTGGCAGATCGTCGCCGTCTCCGCGGATGGCACGCGGAAGACCGAGGTGCGGAATCTCCTGGTCGTGGACGGAACGACGGTATCCCTCGGGCTGGCCTTCCCGCCCCGGGCGGTGGTGCGGGGAATCGTGCGACGCTGGGACGGCACCCCCGCGGCCGGGGCCCGGGTCGGGGGCGGCGACCGCGTGGTGACGACGGACGCCCAGGGCCGGTTCGAACTCACCGGGGTCCCGGTGGGCGTGGGGAACATTCTCGCGGGACTCGACGGCCCCGACACATCGGACGGCGTGACCCGCACCGCGACCGTTCAGATCGTCGTGAAACCCGGGCTGAACGATCTGGTCGAATTGCGTCTGCCGGCGCGGGGACGGATCCGGGGGGTGGTGTACGACGGGACGGGCGTGACCCGGGTGCCGCGGGTGCGGGTGGCGATCCCGGTGACGGCCGGGTTCCTCTGGGTGGATGCCAATGCCAACGGCGAATACGAGTTCAACGGGCTGGGCCTGGGCGGGTACACGATCAGCGCGCCCGCGCCTCCGGTGAAGAAGAAGGCGGATGAACTGGCGGCGGAGGCGCTGGAGGCCATCGGGTCGGCGGCGGGCGGTGGGGACGCCGATGCGGCGGCGGCGCTCGTGGGCGAACTCGCCAACCTCTACGCGCAGGGCAGCATGGGCCGGCTCACCACCACGCCGTTCGTGCCGGCGAATTGGGGGTTCACCTCGGCGACCCTGGATTTCGACGGCCAGACCGTCGTCCATGACATCCGTTACCTGCCTTCGGGGCGCCTCTCGGGCACGGTGGTGAACCCGCAGGGCGTGCCCGTCGGAGCCCAGGTCAGCGTGTCGGCCGTCGGCCCCAGCAAGTCCGGCGGTGCCGGCGTGGTCGAGCTCGGTCCGTTCCTCAGCGATCCCTCGACCGGCGAGTGGTCGGCGAGCGGCTTCATCGTCGGCCCCTTCACGGTCACGGCGAAGTCGCCCCTGCTCGTCGGCCAGGCGCAGGTGGAGGGGGTGCTGCGCGCCGATGCGCCGACGCGAACCAACGTGGTCCTGCGCTTCCCCTCGCAGACCGACGTCACGGGTCGCCTGACCGGCCTGGTCCTCAACCCGGATGGTTCACCGGTCACCAACGGCGCCGTCCACATTTCCTTCACGTCGGACTACGTGATCGGGGTCGACGACCAGGGCCGTTTCGACACCCAGATCCGGCTGCCGGCGTTGGACTATTCGGTGCTCGCGACGAATCTCGTCACCGGCCTCGTCGGCGCCAGTTCGGTGAGGATCGTCGGCGGCATCACCAACTTCACCACCGTCCGGCTCCTCGACCGCGGCGCCGTCCGCGTCCGCGTGCTCCGGGCGGACGGACGTCCCGCGACGAACGCGGTGGTCACGCTGACGCGCTCGTCCTTCCCGGAATCCACCGGGGAACAGGCGGTCACGGATGACGAAGGCCGGGCCACGGTGGAAGGCTTGTGGCAGGGCGAGTGGATGCTGCGTGCCGAGGCCCTCGAGGGCGCGACGCGGGCCACCGCCCTCGACGGCGTGCGGGTCGCTCCCCGGGACGTCGTGGAACGGACGGTGACGCTGGGTGCTTCGGGAACGATTTCCGGCGTGTTCCTCGAGGAAGGCACCGGCAGGCCGATCCCGGGTGCCCAGGTCTTTGCCCGGTCCGGCTCGGGCAACGGGGTGTTGATCGCCACGGCTCCGACCGGTGCGGATGGGAACTTCGCCATCCCGGGCGTGCCCCTGGGGTCCTACCATCTGACGGCCCGCAATCCCACGGACGGACGCGTGGCCGTGCAAACCGCCCGCCTCGCAACCGCGAACGAGCGGGTCCGCGTGACTCTGGTCGAGGAACCCCTCGGCGATGTCGAGGGCTTCGTGACCGCCGCCGACGGACCGGGCGTGTCGGGGGTCGAGGTGAATTACGCGGACGGGCGCGGTCTGACTCCTCCGAGAACGGTGACCACGGGACCCGCGGGCGACTTCCGGTTCCAGGGCGTGCCCCGCGGTGAATTTGCCCTGACCGCAACGGACCCGGTCGCCGGGGGCTACGCGTCGGCGCGGGGCACCTTCGTGGCGGGCGAGAGCCGGGTGCGGGTGGACCTCGCGTTGCCCGGGTGGGGTACCGTCGAGGTGCGCGTTCTGGAACCCGACGGCACGACTCCGGCCGCCGGGGTGCCGGTGCGGGCCCGCGGCGGGCGTGAAGGCATGGTGACGGACACCGACGCGGCGGGCCTGGCCACCTTCGAGAGGCTCGACCTGGGAAGCATCCTGATCGAAACCCTGCCGCGAGGGGTCGGCCAGGGCGTCAACGTGGCGGCGACGAACGTCACCTTGCGGGTCGCCGGCGAGGTGGTGCGGACGACCGTGCGCCTGCCGGGGTCGGGCCGCGTCACGGGCACGGTCCGGAGCGCCGGCGGCGCCCTCGTAGGGAACGCGCTGGTGGTCGTGGAATCCCTCGACCCCGGATTCGGCGAGACGACGCGTCGGACGTTGACCGAGGCGGACGGGACCTTCGTGCTCGACGCAGTGCGGCTGGGGGCGTTGACGGTCCGGGCGGTGTCGGGAGCCCTCGCGGCCTTCGGCGGCGGAACCCTCGCGGCACCGAATGCCACGGCACTCGTCGATCTCCGGTTGGGCGGCAGCGGCTCGGTGCGGGGACGGATCGAGGACGAGGACGGCAATGAACTGCGCGCCGTCGAGGTGGGCTTCTTCTTCACGGCGCAGAACGGGCAGGCCGGATTCGTCCGCGCGCTGGCCGACGGGCTCGGCGCGTTCGAAGCGCAGGGATTGCCCGTCGCCACGCCCATCGAGGTCCGGATCGCGGTGCCGGCCCTCGACGGGCGGCGCACCGTCGTCGCGCGCATCGCGGCGAACGGCGAGGTCGTCGATCTCGGGCGGCTCCGGCTGGATCAGCAGGCGCCGCGGATCCGCTCGACGACGCCCGCGGCGGGCGCGGCGGGCGTCGAACCCCGCCCCCGGATCATCCTCGGGTTTTCCGAGGCACTCCGACCCGAGAGCATCCGGGCCGCGGGCATCGTGCTGCGCGGCGCGGGGCGGGAAGAGGCATTGGATCTGGCTCTCGAGGATGGCCCCGAGGGTCCGGCGACCGTGCTGGCCGCTCTGCCGCGCACCAACCTCGCCAGCGCGACGAGCTACACGCTGGTGATCTCCGGCGCCGATGACGTCGATGCCTCGGGCCGCCCGGTGTCCCGCGGGCCGGAGGATCTCGAGCGACGCCCGTTGGCCCGCACGGAACTCCTTTCCTTCACCGTGCGCGACTACCTGCCGCCGGTGACCTTGCTCGCCTTCCCCGGTCCCGAGGCCGCCGAGGTGGAGCCCATGGCCGGATTGCGCTGGGAATTCGATGAACCGATCCGCACGAACCGCATCGACGTGGCGCTCTGGGCCGGGACGGTGCGCGTCGACGGCGCCGCCGGACTGAATCCGAACGGTCGGGTTCTGGCCTGGGTGCCGGCGCGCCCGTTGCTTCCGGATACCGCCTATCGCGTCGAGCTGCGGGGCGTCGAGGACCTGTCGGGGAACGTGGCGTTGCCGACGACGAACCGCTTCTCGACGCTCGACACGCGGGGGCCGCGGGTGGCCGTCCTGCGGTTGCGGGAAGGGCAGCGACCCGTCGCGAACGCCACCGTCATGGTCGAGGCGCTGCTCGAGTCGTCCGAGACGGATGCCGTGGTGCGTTGGTCACGCAACGGTACGGAGCTGGGGGTCGCCACCGACGGGCCGGTCTACTCGTTCGCCGTGCGTCTGCCGGCGGAAGGTTCGGTGCGCCTCCTGGCCACCGGCGTGGATCGCGCCGGCAATCCGGGCGAAGCCGCCGTCCTCGAACTCCGCGTCGGACCGAACGAACGTCCGGTCGTGGAGCTGATGCGCGTCGAGCCGCCGTCCGGTCCGCTCGAGACCGGGCGCCGCTTCGGCTTCGCCGTCCTCGCCCGTGACGATGCCACGGTGGCGGCGGTGCGCGTGGAACTGCGCGGCGCGGTCACGGCGACGCGCGAGTTGTTCCTGCCGCCGAACGGCGTCGCGACGAATCTCGTGTTCGACTTCCCCTCCGCGGCGTTGGCCGGCGGCACCGTGGAGGTGCAGGCGACCGCCTACGACGATTCGGGCGCCGCGTCGGACCTCGCGCGGCTGACGTACGCGACCCGCGACGCGACGCCGCCCCGGATGACGCCGGAGTTGCCCCTGGACCGCGCGGAGCTGGACCCGCGCGAACCGCTGCGGGTCGTCGCGACATTGTCCGACAATTCGCGGCGCTTGCGTTGGAACGTCGCGGCGACCGGGACGGTGATCTTCGAACGCCGGTTCGACTTCGACGTGGAACCCAACGTGCCCCGGCGCGAGGAACTCCCGATCTCCCTCGCGGACGGACTGCGCGGCGGCAATGTGGTCCTCAATCTGACCGCCAGCGACGACGCCGGCAACGAGGTGCGGACTTCCCGCTCCTACCGACTGCGCTCCGTGGTCGGACCCCGCCTGGCCCGCATCGCCGCCGCGGATCTCGGCTACGTCTGGGTCGCGCCCCACGACGAGCCCATCTCGCCGTGGTCCACGCTCTACGTGGACTTCGATGCCAGCCTCGATGCCCGGCGTTGCGACACCAACCTGCTCGAGATCCTGTCCGCGGACGGCCGTTCGCTCCCCCGCCGGGTCACCATTTCGGGAACCTCGGTGGCGGTGCAGCCCACCGGACCCGCCTTGCCGCCGGGCACGGAGGTCCGGTTGCGGCTGCTCCCCGGCTGGGTCGGGCTCGACGGCAACGCCGTCAACCTCGCCGACGGGGCGGCCTGGCCCGCCGAAGGCCGCTCCGAGACGTTCCGGGTCGCGGACGTCCAGGGCCTGTCCGTGGCGAACGGCGTCCCCGCCGTGCCGGGGCAGACGCTCGAGATCGATGTCCGGCATCACTCCGTGTTCGGCGGCTGGCAACTCGCCGTGAACGGAGTGGCTGCCAACGTGTACACCTTCCCCGCCGACGGTACCCGGTTCCGCGTCGTCGTGCCGACGAACGCTCCGTCCGTCCGTCTCCTCGCGCGCTCCGTGCGCTCCGGGCGAACGGAGTTCGTCCTGCCCGAGGTCGCGCTGGACCTGCGGAGCCGCGACGGCGACGACGACGGCGACGGCCTGCCCAACGCCTGGGAGGCGGATCGTTCCTTCGTCCACGGCCTCCGGCGCTTCGATCCCTTCCTTGCCGCGGACGCCTCGGAGGATTTCGATTTCGACCGGCTTCCCAACCGCGCCGAGTTCCTCGCCGGCACCGATCCCTTCGACAGCGACACCGACGGCGACCGCGTCGTCGATGGCGACGAACCAGGAACCGGCGGCTGCCCGAGTCCGCTCGATCCGGACTCCGATGACGACGGGATTCCGGACGGCGACGATCTCGCCCCCTGCGCCGCCGGCGAGGCGCTCGTGCTCGCGCCCGCGTCCATGACGGTGGGCGAGGGCGAGTCCGTGACGAATGCGGTGACAGCGACGGCAACGGGCCTCACCCTGGTATCGCTCGATTTCGCGCCGGACCTGCCGCGACCGGCCTTCGTCGGGTTCGCGGACTTCTGGCACACGGGGACGAATCCCATCGTGCGTCGGGTGTTGCTCCGGCCGTCGTTCCAGGACGCCGGCACGCATGTCGTCACCTTCCAGGTCACGGCCCGGCGCGCGTTCTCGCTCATCACCTCCAACATCGCCATCCCCGTCGTGGTCGAGGACCGCGCCAACTCGCGGTTCACCCGCTGGGCCCGTCCCGTCGACGGCGATTGGGCCAATCGCACCAACTGGACCGCGGGCGTGCCGGGCATCGGCACCAACGCGGTCATCGATCTGCCGGGCACCTACGCGGTGCGGTTGAGCGGCAATGTCTTCGTCGAGTCGCTGACCGTCGGCGGTGCCGGGAGCGGCATCCAGACCCTCCGGCTTTCGGGCGGTTCGCTGGGCATCAACGGACCCAGCACCGTGCCCGCCACGGGCCTGCTCCTCCTGGAAGGCGGAGCCACGCTCCAGGGCCAGGGCCGCCTCGACGTCGCGGGCACCCTGCGCCTCTCCACCGCCAACGTCTCCGGCCCCGGATCGGTCCACGTGCAGCCGACCGGACGTCTCGAGGTTGTCGGTTCCGCGCTCGGCGGCACCGCGCGTTTCGAGGCGCCCCTGATCAACCTCGGGTCCGTTTTGATCTCCACCAACATGACCTGGTTGTTCGGCGGGCCGGGATTCACGAACGAGGCCGGCGGACGCGTCGTTCAGGATCGCGCCCAGATCCGGTCCCAGTTCGGTCGGCCCGTCCTCGAAAACCGCGGCGAATGGGTGAAGCGCGGCACCAACGAGCATCCGATCGTCGGGTTCCGATTCCGCCAGGCCGGACTGCTGCGGGCCGAGCAGGGACCTCTCACCCTGCAGTCGGGCACCGTCGAATTCGCCCCCGGCTCCACCAACCGCGGGGTCGGCGAACTCGCCCTCGAAAGTGTCGTCGGACGGATCGATGCCCCGCTCGAGTTTGCCTCCGGCATCCTCCTCGCCTCCACCTCGGTCACCAATGCCGTCGCCCAGACCTGGAACCAACTCCGGCTGGCCTCCGGCGAACTCGACGGTCCCGGTCCCGTCACCGTGACGAAGCTGCTCGAATCCGAGTACGGCACCCTCTCCGGGCAGGGCTCGCTCGACATCCCGGCGGGGGCCGAACTGCGGATCCCGCCCTTCCGGCAGCTCGTGCTCGAGCGCCCGACGCGCGTGGCGGGCAACGCGATCTTCGACACCAACGCCACCCTGCGTCTCCAGCGCGCGACGCTGCTTCTTTCCGGACGCACCGAGCTGCATGGCGCCGTCACGCTCACGGGAGCCCTCCCCGTCGACGGTGCCGTCATCGAAAATACCGGCACACTCGTCAAACTCGGCGAGGACCGCGCCTTCCTCTGGTGGCTCGTGCTCCACAACCGCGGCGTGGTCGACGTCCGCGAGGGCACCCTTCAGATCCAGTCCGAGTCCACCCATGACGGTGAGCTCCGCGTGGCGGACGGCGCCGCGCTCGAACTGGCTTCGACCATCCTTTATGCCCCCGGTTCCTTCCTCGGCGGGCCGGGCGAGATCCGCTTTGACGCGGGCACGCATGACCTGCTCGGGGCCTTCGAGCCGCTCGGCGCCTGGGCCAATCGCGGCGCCATGGTCCGCGTCCGGCGACCTCTGCCGCCCGGTGGCACCGTCCAGTCGCAGGGTGGACAGGTCATCCTCGACGTGCCCCATGTCCTCGACGCGCTGGACGTGCAGTCCACGGAGTGGGTGCTCCGGGCCGACCTTCGGGTCAACCGCACCCTCGAACTCGGCAGCAGCACCTTCTCCGGCGGCGGAAGACTCCTCCTCGGCACCAACCTCGTCGGGCACATCGGGGGCGGCGGTCTTCAGTTGGGCGTGGACCTGACCAACGAGGGACGGATCGAGGTCGATCCCTTCGTGTTCGTGACGTTCGACGCGGCGCGCTGGATCAACCGTGGCGAGGTGCGGTTCAGCGGCTATACGACGCTGTCCGGGAACTCCACGACAAACCTGTTCCTCAACGAGGGCACCTTTGTGGCCGGGACCAACTACGTCCGGTTCGGCGGCGTCGCGTTCGCCGCCCACGGACGCCAGGAACTCGGGGCGACCGACATCTGGTTCGACGGCGGGACCAACGCGACCCAGCTGCGGGTGCCGTCCGGCGGCACCGCGTACTTCCAGAATTCCTTCCGCCACCTTCCCGGCAGCCTCCTCGGCGGCGAGGGCGCCATCGAGTTCCACTCCGGGGAACATGTCGTCGACGGCGCGTTCACCCCGGAGGGGACACTGGTCGTGTCCGGCGGCAACGTGCGCGTCGGTCAGAGCCTCACCAACCTCGGTCTCACCGAAATCCGTGCCGGCACGCTCGAATTGCTCCGCCCCTCGCGGCTCCGCGATCTGCGGATGACCTTCGGCACCCTGAACGCCGGGGATCGCGTCGGGATCGGTCGATCCTTCGTCTGGGCCGGGGGCGATGTCGCCGGCGCCGGGCCGGTGACCGTGGACGCGACCGCCACCGCGAGGGCCTCCGGTTTCAACGGCATGCGACTCGCCGGCACGCTCGACATCGCTGGCACGTTCGCCATGACCAACTCGGCCCGCCTCACCTTCGATGACGGGACGCTTCGCATCCTCTCCGGCGGTCTCCTCGCGCTCGACGATACCACCTACGCCTGGACGTCCGGCGGCTACGGGCGCCTGCGCAACGACGGCACCCTGCGCAAGGAAGGCGCCGAGGTCGCCGATTTCGATCTCGAATCCTCCGGCAGCGGGAACTGGGACATCCTCGGCGGGCGTCTCGACCTCGGTGGACCCGTGACCCTGGCCGGGGCCTGGACGGTGGCCGACGGGGCCGAGGCTCGCTTCGAGGGCGCCACGAACACCATCGCCGCCGACGCGCGCTTCCTCGGTGAGGGCACGCTGCACTGGTATCGCGGCGACGAAATCCTCCTGCTCGGGCCCGTCGACTTCGGCGATCTCGACGTCCTCTTTGCCGCCTCCTCCCTCGGCATCCGCGGCGAGTTCCCCATCGTGTCCGGCCCCGGGGGGAGTCTTGAATGGTCCGGGTTCCGGCAGGACGTCGAAGGTTCCGTCCGTGTCCGCGGTCGCCTGGAGGTCGGCCCGAACACCGTGCTGCGCGTCGACGACACGCTCTTCCTCGAGGCCGGCGCGACGCTCGTCAACCGCGGGCGCCTCGACGGCCAGAGCCGAAGCAACATCCGCGTCCGCGCCTTCCCGGTGCTCGGCGGCACCGTCACCGGCCCGCCGCCCGACGTGATCCCGCCCTCGACGCCCCTCGGTGTCCGGCCCGGCCCGGGCTCCGGCGTCCGCGCCCTGAAACCGGCGGCCATGCCCGGGCCGGAGGCCGGTTCTGTCGACTTCCCCGAGTTCGAGCTGGAATGGTCCAGCGCCGCCGGCGTCCGGTTCCGAATTGAAGCGAGCACCGACCTGCGGGATTGGCAGCCCGTGGAGGCGGACGCCTCCGAGACCGCGGTCGCCGGGGATGGCGAGGGCCGCACCCGGGTGCATCGATTGCGGATCCGGTGGCCATCCGGCGGCGCGGCGTTCTTCCGGTTCCGCGAAACCGATTGGTGATGCAAGGAACGCTTTCCACGTGTGCGAGGCCTTTCCCACGCCGGCGCGTTCGGGCTCCGAAACGCCCCGGCTTGCCGCGGTTGATCCCCGCGCCTGCGCGGGGGATGCTCGGGACGCGGTGCGTATTCTGGTGGTCGAGGACGAGGACAAGGTGGCGGCCTTTCTCGCGGAAGGCCTGCGCGAACAGTCGTTCGCCGTCGACATCGCGCGCGACGGCGAGGAAGGGGAGTACCGCGCGTTGAACACCGCCTACGACGTGATCCTGCTCGACGTGATGCTGCCCAAGCGCGACGGGTTTGCCGTGCTTCGTGCCCTTCGCGCCCGCGGCTGCACCGCCCGCGTGCTGATGCTGACCGCGCGCGACGCCGTCGCGGATCGCCTGACGGGCTTGAACGGCGGGGCGGACGATTACCTGGCCAAACCCTTCGACTTCGACGAATTGCTGGCCCGCATCGCCGCCCTGCTGCGTCGTCCGCAGGCGATGGTCAGCGACGAGTTGTGCTGCGGCGACCTCGTCGTGCATCGGCGAACGCGCGTCGTGGAGCGCGCGGGACGGCGCATCGAGGTCTCCGGAAAGCAATTCGCCGTCCTCGAATACCTGCTCCTCCGCAAAAACCAGGTGGTCGGACGTGCCGAACTCGCCGAGCACGCCTGGGACGAGGATCTGGACCCCCTGAGCAATGTCATCGACGTGACCGTCCATCACCTCCGCGCGCGGATCGACAAGGGCCACCCGACGCGCCTGCTCCACACCGTCCGCGGCGTGGGTTACCTGCTCCGCGAAGGCAACGACGGAACCCCGGGCTCGCCATGAACCGCCCACGACCACCGCACCGCCCGGCGAGGGCACCGGGCCAGGTCGCTGTAGGCCGCGTGCCCTCACGCGGCGACGTGCGGTCCGCCGTGGGTGGTCCCCACGCACGGTTCGAGCGGAGAGGTCTCCTCCCATGACCAGCGTCCGGGCACAGGTCGCGCTGGGCGTTGGGCTCCTGGTCTTCGGCTGCCTTCTGGCCTTCGCCGTCCGCTACTACTCCGTCACCCTCGACTGGACCCGCCAGAACGCCCTCGAGATGGCCAAGGACAAGACCATCCGCCTCGGTCGCTGGGTGCCGGTGGACCGCGCCGAGTTCGACGAACCCCTGCGCGCCACCTTCCGCGAGGAGGTGCAGGGCTTTCACGGCGCGGTGCTCGCGGCCGACGGGCGATTCGACCGCCGCCAGGCCTCCCGCTATTTCCCGGAGGGCGACTTCTCGGTTCCCGCGGCCTACCTCACGAATGCTGACCCCTGGCGCGAGCCGCATGCCGCTCTCGTCACCGGTCCCAACCAGGAGAGCTTTGCCGCCGCCTGGTATCCCCTCGGCCATGGCGCCCACATCGCCCGCCCCCCCGCGGGTTGGACCGTCGCCGCCGTACGACTCGCCGACCTCCAGCAACGCGCCTTGGAACTCAAGTCCGCCATGCGCATCCGGCTCCTCTCCCTGACCGGAGCCGCGATCCTCGTCACCTATCTCCTGGTGGGAGTCTGGACCCGCTCCCTCACCCTGGCCGCGGAGGCCGCGGAGCAGCTGGGCCGGGGCGACCTCGGCTTCACCCAGCTCGCCATGCCCCGCGGCGACGGCGAACTCCGCCGGTTGGTGGCCGCCTTCAATGCCCTCCTGGACCGTTTGCACCGTCTCCACGCCTCCCAGCAGCGGTTCCTCGCCGATGCCGCGCACGAACTGCGAACGCCCCTCACCATCCTCCGAGGCGAAATCCAGGTCGCCCTGCGCAAGGATCGAGAACCCGACCGCTACCGCGCGATCCTTCGCAGCAACCTCGAGGAAGTGCTGCGCCTGGCCCGGCTCACCGACGGTCTTCTCGCCCTCGCCCGGGCCGATGCCGGCGAGGTGCTCGCCTCCCTTCAGCCTTGCTGTCTTGCCGCCCTCTGCCGCGACCTCGCCCGCAAACTGCAGCCCGTCGCGGAGAAGTCCGGGGTCCTCCTCCGTTGCGAGGCCCCTTCCCACGCCGCGCTCGTCGGCGATCCCGTCGCCCTCGAACGCGTCCTCGTCAACCTCGCCGAGAACGCCATCCGCCATTCCACCGACGGGGACGCCGTCATCCTCCGCGTCCGATCCGACGGCGGGACCGGCCCCGTCGTCGTCGAGGTCGAGGATCAGGGCCCCGGCATCGCCCCCGAACATCTCCCCCGCCTGTTCGACCGGTTTTACCGCGTCGATTCGGCCCGTAACCGGGCCGCCGGCGGTGCCGGTCTCGGGCTGGCGATGGTCAAGGCCCTCGTGGAGGCCCACGGCGGACGCGTCGAGGTCCGCAGCGAACTCGGCGCTGGCAGCACCTTCGTCGTCGAACTGCCGCGCGGCGGCCCCGACCCGACCCCGACGTCGCGAGGCGACGAGCGAAGGCAGACGCTCGGCTCGGTCCAGGGACCGGCGTAAGGCGGCAACGGAAAGAGAGGCGGTCGCGTCTACCTTCTCCCCTCGGGAAATCGGTGAGCACGCCACCATCATCAGCGGTGGGCTGTGGCGAGCGACTCCAGACGCTGCTGTAGCGCGTCACGTGAGGGTAATCCTACCAGCCGGTCCACGACCTTGCCGTTGCTGAAAAAGACCAGCGTCGGAAGCGCTTGAACGTCCATTCGCCGTGAGAGCGCGGCCGCTTCGTCCACGTTGATCTTGACGAACTTGATGCGATTGGTGAGCGGGCCCGCCAGCTCGTCCAGCATCGGCGAAAGAACCCTGCACGGGCCACACCATGAAGCGTAGAAGTCCGCCACCACGGGCATGGTGGCTTCCAGGACCTCCGCTTGGAACTGCCCTTCCTGGATGCGGCTTACATGCAGCGTGGAAACGTTGACGGCAGCCGAACCCCCGCGGCCCGAGGCAAGGTGCATGACCAGCCCGAGTGCCGCGCCGACCATCGCGCCGCGCCAGGGGTTCGCCGTCAGGAGGCAGGCACCGGAGGAGCATTTCCCGAAATAGCCAAGGATCGCTCCGAGACCGCCTCCAACCAGAACACTGACCATCATTGATAGCATAATCCACGAACCTTCCCGCGACGGAGGCCGGACATGACCACGGGCACGCCGGCGTCGGACCGTCACTCCATCAAGGCTCTCTGCACTTCGTATCCCCGGACCGCGCGTGCGGCAACGGACGGAGCGTGGGCATGCAGGGACAATCCCGGCTCCTCCGAACGATGGGAGGCGGGAACGCCATGGTAAATCGCAGCGCTCACAGACTCCTTGACGTCCATAGCATATGAGCAATCAACAGTGCCGCCAGCAGGAATATCGCGATGGTCACCGCGGCAATCAGCGCCCCACTCGATCTCGACTCCCCGCGTTCAATTGCCCGATGGACGGCATGACAGTGCCAGGCTGCCAGAACCGTCAGGATTCCTCCGAAGGCCATCAGTCCGATCCCCATCGGCAGTGACATGTCCGCTTCATGGACCTGTGGTTGAATGTCGAGGCGGGACAGCATGCTCCGCAGCCAGACGCCAAACTTGGCCACGACGAATCCGAGACTGATGATGGCAATGCTGGTTCGCACCCATGCCAGAAACGTGCGCTCGACGGCGAGATGCTCGGTGCACTTGTGGTGGGCGGGCAGGGGTGGGTTCATTGGCTGGAGGCCTCTCCTTCACACCGCGACCACCGCTCCCCGAAGGCCGGCATTCACGCTGCGGTGCCTCGACAGGTACTGCCGGAGGGCGTCGATGGCATGGGTCGTCAGGTCCCGTCGGTTGACCCCGAACCTCCGGGGCACGCCCTGGTCGGTTACGAAGGCGACCGTGTGCACCGCGTCGGGTTCCAGCTCCTGCGAGCCGACGAACAGTTGTTGAATGCGTGAACCATGGGGATTCTCGAGTTTCACGAGGATCCTGATGCCGATGCAGCGTTTGAAGTAGCCACCCATCTGCTGATAGGGATCCGACGACACGGCTCGCTCGAGGCCTTCCTCCAGCATGTCCCACATCTCGCGCCCGGTGAGTTCCACCGTCGAGATCGGTGGATTCGGAGGGATCATGTTCCAGAGGTCGTTGACGGTGACCGGCCCGATGGGGACCGGTGCGCCATAGCGCCAGCCATTCGAGAACGCGATCCGCGTGCCGGCGGCCTCGGCCACGGCCTGCAGCAGCAGATTGTCCATGGTGGCCTCGAACATCGTGTTTCGGTTCAGCGCGGTCTCGGTCCGGCCCACGATGCGGGACAGCGCCTCCCGGTGCGGCGCGACGATTCCTTCCACGACCCGCTGCATCGCGGCATCCCCGGGAACCGAGTCGTCCACGGGGATCAACCGGTGGCGTAGAAGCTCGACCCTGCCCTGGTGGAGTTCCAGATCCAGCCGCCCGACGAATGATCCATGACAGCCCGACTGGATGATCACTGCACCGTTCACCACGAGAGGCCTGTGCATCCGATTATGCGTGTGACCGCTCAGGAGTATGTCGATTCCCGCAACCTCCGACGCGAGCTTCACATCCTGCGGGAAGCCCAGGTGCGAAAGCACCACCACGAGATCCACGCCCTGCCCATCGCGGAGCGTGTGGATGTGGCCCGGGAGTTCCTCGTTCCCGGTCGTGAAGCGCAGCCCCTTGCTGAACATGGGCGGCATCGTCTTGTCCAGGATGGTCGCGGCGACGCCGATGACGCCGACGCGCACGCCCCCGCGTTCGATGACTGTGAAGGCGGGATGGGCGAGCTCTCCGGTTTCCGCGACATAGCAATTACAGGCGAGAAGAGGATGGTTCAGTCTGGCGGCGAGTTCGCGCAGGCGGTCGGGGCCATAGGCAAAATCCCAGTGCACCGTCCAGGCATCCAGCCCGAGCAGGTTCAGCGGTTCGATCAGCGCCTCGCCTTTCGATTGAACCGCGTGAAACGTTCCATGGAGGGTGTCGCCGTTATCCAGCGCCACGACCGACCGATTGCACTCCACGCGCACGCGGTCGAAGATCGTGAGCAGCCGGGCATAGCCGCCCATGGATCGGTATTCAGGCTCGTCACCACGCCAGAACAGCTCGGGATGAGGCTCCAGATATCCGTGAGTATCGTTGATCTGAAGCAATGTAAGTGGCGTGCGGTTCATCACTTCTCGGGGTGGAGTGGATTCCTCGGTTTGTCAGCGGCGCGAAATCGAATCCCGGACCGACGGAGTCGGGCATCGGCCTGGGGCATGGAGATGCGAGCCTTTGAGAGGATTCCCGTGTGGAGGGAAGCACGGGATTCGCACCGATGTGCAACGAACGCTGGACCACGGCGTTCGAATGGCATGAACGCGGCATCTCCCGTCAGCCACCGCTCTTGATGTACACGTACCCAAGTTCCTGTTTGCGAATGACTTCCCCGACGCCTGAGTCCACGGTGGTTGCGAGTGGGAGGAGTTCCTTCCTCGTTATCCCCTGCTTTTTCATGGTGTTCTCGCAAACGGCGAACACCACCCCGCTCTCGTGGAGTTTCTGGAGCGCCGTCTTCATTTCCGGATTCGCCGCGGCTGTCCGGACCAGAAGGAGTCCGATCCCCTTCCCATGCGCGACCAACTCGATCGTCGTCGCTTTGGTTCCGAGGGATTCCTGGACGTTCTCCAGATTGCGCAGGGTCGCCATCCACTTCTCCGCACCGTCGGCGGCGAGTTCGAAGACGACTTTGTGTACCCGGCTGATGGGCAGCTTGCTGGGCTCGGCAGTCGAACCGGGGAGGGCCAGGGCGAGGAGTGCCGCGATGGCGAGTGCGCGCAGAATGGCATGCATGATGGGTTGGTTTGCGTTTGCTCGGTGTGGAGATGCCGTCAGGAAGCGGGTGTCTGCACGTCGACCTCGATCGGGACGAGGTGGTTGAC
The DNA here is from genome assembly GCA_964608505.1 of uncultured Verrucomicrobiota bacterium. GTDB lineage: Bacteria > Verrucomicrobiota > Verrucomicrobiia > Limisphaerales > CAIMTB01 > CAIMTB01. Next base: position 33,626 of record CAZSOV010000005.1, on the reverse strand, counting down.
GATGTAACCGCGGCGGTTCTCATCGCGACGCGTCGGTTGCGTGCGGCCTTGCGAGTCCGTGCCGCGAGCCATGAGCGTGGCCCTTCCGGGGCGCGTCGGCACCCGCCACTCATAGCTCCAACGTCGCCAGGTGCCGCGGATGGGGTCTGCCTCCAGATGCGCCTCATGCCACGTGTCCCCGGCGTCGGTGCTGATCTCCACGCGTGCAACCTCCGCCTCGCCCGTCCACGCGGCACCTCGCACGTGATAGATCGTACCGCCGCGCACGGCCTCGGCGAAGCCGGGCCGGGCGATCTGGGCCTTGAGTTGCATCCCGGTGACAGGGACAAGCGTCGGCGCGGCCGGACCGGGCTCCCAGTAGGCGTAGTCGATGGTTTGGAAGTAGCCGTGGAAGGGCAGCGCGCAGGCGATGATCCGGGTGAGCCACTTCACCGAAGCCATGCCATACCAGCCGGGTACGATGACGCGGAGCGGTGAGCCATGGGCGGGCGTGAGCGGCTGCCCGTTCATTCCGAGTGCCAGCAGCACATCCTGGTTCGCCTTCCGCAGCGGCATGCCGCGTGCGTATGAGGTGGTACCCACCGGTCCTCCTGGTTCGCGAATCTCCCCTCTGTCCGCGCCCTCGAAGACGACCTCCCGCGCCGACGGCTTCAGGCCCGCTCGGTTCAGGAGGTCGCTCAGCAGGACGCCCGTCCATTCGGCATTGCCCACCGCGCCGCGCTCCCATTGAGCACCGCTGGCCTGGGGCGTCAGGTAGGCGCGCCCATTGCCCGCGCATTCCATCGTTACGGCGACGGTGCGGGACTGCATGGCGGCCAGTTCAGCATAGCGCAGCTCCAGCGGCCTCTCGACCTCGCCCTCGATCCTCAGTCGCCACGACTGAACGTCGATCCCGGGAATCGGGAAGTGGCAGCGAACGAAGAAGCGGTCGACCGGCGTAATGAACTCGTCCGAAGAGCCGAAGGGCATTTCGAGATTCAGCGGATCCCTTTCGCGCACGATCATCCCTTCGGGCGAAGAGCCCCGGACGTCCGGCCCCGATGTTCCGCGGACCGTCATCGTGGAAAGGCCCCTTCAGGGATGACCAAACCCACGGCAAGCGGCAGTGCGAAGAGGACCACGAAAACTCCTCGCCGGACGCGCAGCAACTCCGGCAGCAGCCCTTTCCCCAGGTCGCCCCACTGGTCGACGGTGCCTCCCAGGGTCGCGGAGAACTCGGCGAGGATCCAGGAGCCTGCAACCAGTCCAACCATGGCGAAGAGTGCATCCCTGCTTCCCGGGCCGAGCGCCGCCGTTGGGTTGCCGGGGCAATAACCGATCAGGGCGAAGCCTGCACCGCAGAGGAGTCCGCCGATGATGATCGAAGCGATCCTGGTGGGCTTCACGTGCAGGTTCACCTTGGCGAAGTGGTGCAGCGCAAACGGGCCGCGCATGCCCACGATGATCGCGGTGAGCATGAGCCTCGCGACCGTCCAGTCCTGGAGGAGCAGCTGGCCGATGAGAATGTGAAGCTTTCGCGTGTGGCCTCCTTGTAGCACCGGGGAGGAGGACCGGTCACCCGGGGCAGGTGGCCGAGCACCTTCGGGCCTTGCGCGTTGAGTTTCTTCATCCGCGGAGGGTAGGCCAGGACGGGAGGCGCGGTGGAGAGCGCGTAGTCGGCGACGCTCTGCACATCCTGAAACCGCAGTAAGGTGTGCGTGATGGAAGCCTGCTTCCGGCGGGCGAGCCGTGGGTAGCATTCCACGTCGGGGCGTGGATCAAACCCGGCAGCCACGCCTTCGGAAACGACGCCGACCAGGTCGGAGAGGGCGGCGATGCCGTCGCTTCGAGGCGGAGCGAATAACAGGGCCATATCGTTCTTTCCAGGCGTCCGAGTTCCCCGTGCGTCGGGTGGCGTTCCTTGCCGGGAATTCTGGGTATGACGGTTGTTCCGCTTCCATGGGGTTTAACCCTACCGTGGCTCCCGGACTCTCCTGGAGCGTCACACGCTCACGCTCACGCTCCCCCGGATCCGGATAGGGCGGGTGGGACTGCGGGTTTCGGGGGCGGGTTTGTCGGCAGCGGTGGCCGCTGGGAACGAGCAAAGGCGCTGGTTTGCGGGCATCCGAGTGAACCCATCCCGCGGACACGACCTGATTTCCAGCAGGCGAGTGCAAGAATTGACGAGGAATTTCCGCGCGACGGCTCCGTGGACCTTCCATCGCGGTGCTAGGTTGAGGTCAACGTGAAGACAACCCTCCTCGGGCTATTCCTGATGGCCGTGGCACCCGCCTCGCCAGCGGCGGGCAGCCAGCTGCTCAGCTGGAACAACCTGGGCATGCACTGCATGGACAGCGACTACTCGGTGTTCAGCGTGCTGCCCCCGTACAACACCATCGAGGGGCAGTTGATCGTGTCCGGGAAGCTGGTCACCAACGGGGTCGGCTACACGGTCTCCTACCAGGCCGTGGCCGACCCGGACGGCTCGCTCAACTCCACGGCGATGGGCAAGGGGAACTTCTACACCTTCGCCGCGGGGCTGTTCGGCACCGCTCTCGCGCCGGAAGCGGGGCTTGCCGGCTGGGGGATGCCCGGCCCGGGGAACGTGCCCCAGCTCATGGTCTTTGAATCGACGAACCACCCGGCGCCAGGTGCGGCGCTGAAGGTGAACTGGTTTCGAGCCGAGGGAATCCCGATCTCACCGTACGATGATGCAGGGCGAAAGAACCCCTATCCATTGATGCGCCTCATCGCCCGCGACGGCAGCGGCACCCCGCTCGCCACGAACGACATCGTGCTCCCGGTGTCGGATGAGATGGATTGTCGGGCGTGCCACGCCTCGGGCACGCACGAGGTGGCCCGACCGGCGGCAGGCTGGGTGTGGAGCGGGAAGCCCGAGCGCGATTTCCGGCTGAACATTCTTCGGATGCACGACGAGCACCAGTTCGCCAACCACTCCGAGGTGTACGCGGCGGCGCTTGCGGCTCGCGGGTTCGACTCCGGGGGGCTCTACCGCGGGGTCGTCGCCGGGGCCAAGCCGGTGTTGTGCGCCGCGTGCCATGCCTCCGAGGCTCTGGGCACCGGCAGTTTCGATGGCATCCCGCCGCTCACCGCGTCGGTGCACGCCACCCATGCGACGGTTCTGGATCCGGACCTGGGGGTTCGGCTGGACGACTCGTCACACCGCGACGCCTGCTACCGCTGCCATCCCGGTTCAGCCACGAAGTGCCTGCGTGGCGCCATGGGCAGCGCGGTGGCGGCCGACGGATCGAAGTTGATGCAGTGCCAGGGCTGCCACGGAAGCATGAGCCAGGTGGGCTCGCTGAATCGGGTGGGCTGGTTCATGGAACCCAACTGCCAGAGCTGCCACTCCGGCCATGCCACGAGTCATGGCGGGCAGATTCGTTTCACCTCGGTCTTCAACAGCGACGGGAGCGTGCGCGTTCCGGGGAACCGGATCTTCGCCACGCAGTCCAACACCCCCGCCGCGGGCCTTTCACTCTATCGCTTCTCGGTCGGGCACGGCGGGCTCCAATGCTCGGCCTGCCATGGTTCCACGCACGCCGAGTTCCCGGCGACCCACGGCAATGACAATCTGCGGAACGTGGGTGTCCAAGGCCACGCGGGCGTGACTGCCGAGTGCACCGCGTGCCACGTCTCAATGCCGAACAACGCCTCGACGGCGGTCGGCGGTCCGCACGGCATGCACCCGCTGGGGCAGGCCTGGGTCGATAACCATCCCGATATCGCGGAACGGTCCCCCGGTCTCCCCGCCTGCGCGACGTGCCACGGGGCGGACTACCGCGGGAGCGTCCTCTCCCAGGCCTTCGGCCCACGCACCCTCACCGCGAGGCTGGAAGGGGGCACGGTGGTCCTGAACCTCTTCCGGGGTGCCATGGTCGGCTGCTACAACTGCCACAACGGGCCCAGCAGCGAGGGCCTCAACACCCGGGTCGCGCCGGTGGTGCGCGACGTTGCCGCCCAGACCGTGAGCGGCCTCGCCGTCCCGTTGGAGCTGCCGGTGAGTGGGATCAATGCCGCGGCTCGCATCATCGCGCAACCCGTGCACGGTTCCGTGGCTCTGAGCGCATCGCGCGCGACCTATCACCCCGACCCGGGCTTCGTGGGCATCGACACCTTCTCCTTTGCTGCCTGGGATGGATCCAAGAATTCATCGCTCGCCATCGCGACGGTGGTGGTCGCGGAAGGGCCGTACTCCATCGCGGTCAAGGCGCTGGTGCCGCTGGAGTATCCGGTGGGCTGGTCGGCGCCCTTCGGCGCCGTGACGACGGTGAGCAACACCCTGGCGACGGTCGGGTACGAGTGGAACTTCGGCGATGGCTCGGCGCTCGACACCCAGCGCCACGCCACGCATGCGTATGCCACACCCGGCAACTATGCGTGGTCGCTGAACGTTCGTGCCGGAACGGCAATGGCCAGCACCCGCGGGTCGATCACCATCGGCGGCGAGCCGGGCCTGAGCATCCTCGCGGGAACGGTCACCCGGGTCCGGTGGTCTCGAACCCCCGCGGACGCCGTGCTGGAAACCTCCACCACGCTGGAGGCGGCGGGCTGGCAGACGGCGACCAACGCCGTCCATGCCACCCCGACGACCTTCAGCGCGGACGTGGCCACCCTCGGCAAGCAGCAGTACTTCCGCCTGCGCCGGGTCGAGTGAGGGCCCCCGATGCGCCTTCCGTTCCGTTGATCGGAGGGCCACTTCCCTGGCCTTGGTTTCAACTTCCACCAGGAGGGGCCAAGTCAGCCCTTCAGCATGCCGAGGGCAGGGGGGCTGGCGCTGGCGAGGCGCACCGGAGGATTCCCGGAAGATCAATCCCGGCTGGCCATCGCTGCGGTTTCGTGGCGGGGTGGCGTGCGATGTATCCGATCCGGGCCGTTCTTCTTGGCGTCGCTCTCGGCTGGGCGTGGATGGCGCTGCCCGCCGCGACCCGCCCCGCCGGAGTCTCCCCGCGCTTCGATCACGCGCCGTACGGGAAGGTGCTCCGCCAGGTGGTGCGGGATGCCCGCGTGGACTATGCCCGGCTCAAGGCGGCCCCCGGCGAGCTGGACGCGTACCTGGAGCGCATCGCGACGGTGCCGGAGGCGGAGTTCGCGGAATGGCCGCGCGCGGACCGGTTGGCGCTGCTGATCAACCTGTACAATGCCCGGACGCTCCGCCTGATCGCCGAGAATTATCCGGTCGGCAGCATCCGCGACATCGGGCTGATCCCGGGCGCGGCGTGGAAGCGGAAGATCGTGCGGTTCGGCGGGCGGGTGTTCTCCCTCGACGATCTGGAGCACGGGATCCTGCGGAAGGAGTACGACGAACCGCGGGTGCATTTCGCGTTGGTCTGCGCGGCCAGGGGATGTCCCCCGCTCCGGGACGAACCCTACACGGCGGCGCGGCTGGAGGAGCAACTGGAGGATCAGGGCCGGCGGTTCCTGGCGGACCCGGCCAGGAACCGGCTCGAGATCGCGACGCGGACGTTGTGGGTGTCGCCGATCTTCGACTGGTTCGCGGAGGATTTCCGGCGGGGGGGGAGGAGCGTGGCGGCGTTCGTGAGTCGGTATCTGGGAGAGGCGGACCGGCGCCGGCTCGAGGAATGGGGGGAACCGAAGGTCCGATTCACGGAGTACGACTGGACCCTGAACGACGTGCCGCGACCGTGAGGCTCACGGACGGGCGCCGCCCGGGGCGGATCGGACGCAGCGGAAACCATAGATGTCGTAGCCGAAGCAGACGTCCGCGTAGCCGGGGCTTTCGTTGTAGCGGTAGCCGGAGCGGCAGGACTCGGCTCCAAACCGCCAGGCGCCGCCGCGCACGACCTTGTTCTCGCCCTTGGCGGGCCCCCGCGGATCCTGTTTCGGGGATTGGGCGTAGTAATCGACCTGGTAGAAGTCGTGGCACCACTGCCAGACGTTGCCGCACATGTCGAGGAGTCCCCACGGATTCGGCTGCTTCTGCCCGACGGGACGGGGTCGACCGCCGGAGTTCTTGTCGTACCAGGCGTGGTTGCCGAGGATCTTTCCGGGGGCGGCGCCGAAGTAATATGGGGTGGTGGTGCCGGCGCGGCAGGCATACTCCCACTCGGCCTCGGTGGGGAGGCGGTAACCGTCGGACGAGAAATCGCAGGTCCAGGTCTTCAGGTCGTAGCAGGGCTTCAGGCCTTCGAGCTCGGAGCGGCGGTTGCAGAATCGGACGGCATCGGACCAGCGGATCTGCTCGACGGGATTCCTGGGGCCCTTCCAGCGGGAGGGATTGTCGCCCATCACCCGCTGGAAGTGCTCCTGGGTGACCAACGTCCGGTCCATGAGGAACGCGCTGACCGTCACTTCATGGGGCGGCGCGTCGGCCTCGTCCTTGTCACCCATGACGAACTTTCCGGCGGGAATTGCCACCATCGCATCGGACGGGGCAGGGGTGGGAGCGGAGGTCGCGGTGGGTGCCGGCGCGCCGAGGGCAAGACCGACGGACAGGACAAGAGCGGACTGGAACCAGAGGATTCGTTTCATGGGAGCGGCGGGGACTCGGGGTGACTCGGGTGGACGATCGTCGGGGTGCGGGACGCACTCCATCAGTATTCAGCCCAGATCTCGTAGCCGTCCGGATGACGGAGGACGCCGCGGCAGCGTTGGCGGATTTCCGTGGCGAGCCGGGTGGCCTCGGGATGGGTCAGCGTGGCCGCGGCGTAGCCGGCTTCCTGGGCGAGTTTGCGGGTCACGGTGTGGCATTGCGCGACGACATAGTCCTGGGCTCCGCCCATGTCGCGCCAGGCTTTCAGGAGCTCGAGGTAGGTCTTCAGGTTGGAAGGGTCGTGGCGTTGCGTCAGGGCCAGCGTGCGACGGGCGAGGTCCTCGGCGTGCTGCGGCGATTTCATGTTGTCCTTCTGCACCGTGCATTCCTGCGGAATCTGATTGGCGATCTCCGCCAGGGAATCCAGGTACGGCGCGAGCTCGGGCGAGGCCTGGCCGGCCTGTCTCAAAAAGCGCAGCAGTTCGTCCGCGAAGGCCTGGTATTCGCCGATCCGTTCCACGTGCCGGGCGACGAAGTAGATCATGTCGTCGAGGGCGTCCTTCACGAAACCGCGGCGGTCGACTTCCTCGCCGGATTCGAACACGGCCTGGATGGCCTCGGTGCAGCCGCAGGTACAGGCGCGTCGGACCCCCTCGCCGCCCCGGCGGTGGTGGGTGCGGAGCTTGCGCCCGGCGCGATCCACGATGGTCTCGGCGGCGGCCCGTCCCAAGGTGGACTTCAGGATGTCGACCGGGGTGAGGACGTGGGACGGGGTGTTCTGGGGTTCGAGGGCGTAGACGACGCACTCGTCGCGGGGCGGGACCTTCTTGCCGAAGCGGAGGAAGGCCTCGCCGTTCTCGAACCAGGCCGGATAGGAGTAGGAACCGGGAACGCCGCGCCAGATCTGTCCGCGCGCCTCCCGGAAGGCGAACATGGTCTTCACGTCGCCTTCAGACAGGAGGGTCTTCCATCGGGCGGGGAAGGGCGGCTGCCACTCGAGCCGCAGATCGGTCTCGAGATTCCGGGCGGAAACGGCGCGGCGATGCCAGAGGCCCGCGGCGGCTTGCGGGGCCAGGTAGATGGGTTGCCCGTCGGTCTCGAGGTCGACCGACGTGATGACCCGTTTGCCGGAATCGTCGCCGGCGAGTTGGACCCGAAGCTGGCGGCGGGGGCCCGGCGGCCAAGTGACGACCAGTTGCTGCCGTCCGGCGCCGCCGAGGCCCATGAACATCCCCTCGGCAGGAAGGTGGAGCACCGGCGCTTCCTCGAACTGATCCGCCGCGAACAGCAGGTCGTCGGCAACGAACCCCGGGACGATCCCGTAGTCGAGAAGCGCATGGAGACGCAGGCCACGCGCCGACTTCGGCGGATGGACCTCGACGATTTCGGTGCGTCCGAAGGCGAAGACGACGGGTGCCGGGGCCGCGGCACGCCCGGGGCCGGAGGCAGAGGAGACGGAGACCACGACTTCATCCGCGGCGTTGCGGAGCAGTTCGACCCGGGCCAGGGCCGGGGAAGGACCGGACGGCGTCTCCGGGGGGTCCAGGAGACGGCACTCGGCGACCAGTCTGCCGAGGGAGCCTGGGCGGGGCGCGGGATCGGACACGGGTCCGGGAAGGTCCTTGGCGTAGAGGAGGACGCGCCCGCGTCGGGATGAAAAGACCGCGGCGAGACGGGAATTCTCGACCACGGCGTCGCCCTGGAAGCGGTATTCGCGTCCGTAATACCCAGGATCGGAGGACGCCTTGGGTGGATCCGCCTCGAGGGCGAGGAGGTCGGAAGGCACGACGGTCCAGGTGGCGCGATCCGCGGGGAGGGTCTCGGCGGGGAGGGTGGCACGGGTATCGAGAACCACGACGGCGCCGCCGGGGCTGGAGGCCGAGCCGACCGGCGCGCCGGCGGCGGCGAGCACTCCGAGGAACAGAGCCGCCAGGGTCGAGCGGCCACGGGGGATCAAGGGTAAAATCGGCATGGGTTGAAGGCGAAGGAAGGGGCGTCGAGGTCGGAGGCTTGCGCAATGGGGGACGAATGCAACGCCGGGTTTCCATGACAAAAGACCGGCCACGCAGGCGTGGCCGGTCTTGGATCAAACGGGATTTCGGGGGGGACGGTCGCGAACGGGGCGACCGGAGCTTATTGCCAGTCCCCGCCACCGCCACCGCCGCCGCCACCGCCGGCGCTGCGTTCACCGCCGCCGCCGCGACCGCCACGGTACCCCCCGCCGCCGCCGCCTTCGCGGGGGCCGCGTTCCTCCTTCGGACGGGCCACGTTGACGGTGAGTGCCCGGCCTTGGAGCTCCTTGTTGTGGAACATTTCGACCGCCTTGTTCGCTTCCTCGGAGGAAGACATTTCGACGAAGGCGAACCCGCGGGACTTGCCCGTGAACTTGTCGATGACGATGTCCGCGGAGCGGACGACGCCGGCTTGGGAGAAGTGTTCGACGAGATCGTTTTCCGCCGTGTTGTACGACAGATTGCCCACGAAAAGGCGTGCAGCGTTCATGTTGCGCGTGTCCTGCCCAGGAACCCAGTGGAGGGGGTGCTGCACTCGCAGCGTCGCCAATTGCGGCCGAGGAAACTCAACCGACAGCCTGTCTACTACCGACACCGTCACCGTGTGTTCTTGGAACCGACGCGCGGACCGTGGCAGTCGGTGCCGGGCCCGTCAACCCCCGGGCGGAATCCCCTTTCCCCGCATGGCGCGGACCGCCGGAACGGAGTTCCACGGAGCCTCGGAGAATCGGGAGGGACAAGGCGTCCACACGAATCACCTGGCGCGCCTCCATGCCATGCCGCAGGGGTTTCTCTCCCGCCCCAAGGCCCCTACCCGAACACCGCCTTCTTCAAGTCCCTCAGCACATAAGCCTCCGTACCCTCCAGGCCCCGTACTTTCCGCGCTCCGCTTCGGCGCTTCTTTCCGAACCGCTCCCGGTACGCCCCGAAGATCCCTTCCACGTACTCCTTGCTTCCGAAGGCCGCCCCCGCCGTGAAGTACCGCACCCGACACCGCAAGTACTCTCCCAACGGCAGCTGCCCGTTACCCTCCAGCACCCCCACCACCGCCTCCCGCGACAACGAACCCCGTAACGCTCGCCCATCCTCCCCGATCCCCGCCCGCCGCTCGTCCCCCTCCCGGAACACCCACACCCGATACAGCTCCAACGACTTGCCCGGCGATTCCTCACGCCCCCGTTGCAGCGCCGTGACGAGCGAACGAATCCCTTCCTTCGCCCGCTTCTTCCCCGCCACCGCCTCCCCGTACCCGCTCCACCGGTAGTCCTTCGGATCCGTCACCAACCCCGCCCGCACCGGGTTCAGATCGATGTACGCCGCCATCGTCACCAACGCCTGACCCTGACCCTCCACCAGCACGCTCTTGAACCGGTCCTCCCAAAGCGTGCCCGTGCGCCCCACGCGCAGGTTGTACCAGAGCGTGAACCGCTGCTTCACCAGCTTCATGAACTGGCTCAAGTCCCACAGCCGCGCATGGAACGTCGCCAGATACTCCGCCAATCCCTTCTCGTCTCTGGCCTGGCGATACATCTCGAAGCGCTGCCGCACCAACCCGACGTTCTGATGCCCGGAGAGCCTGGCCAGCTTTGCCAGAACTCGCTCCGGTGAGGGACGTAGCGCGGGCTCGGGCGGTCTCGGAACCTCCACCAGAACATGGAAGTGATTGGACATGAGGCAGTAGGTGAGAACGCGAACCTCGCAGAACTCCTCCGCCTCGCGGAGGAGTTGGACAAAGTGCTCCTTCTCGTCCGCGCCGAAGATGAAGCGGCGATCCACCACGCGGGAAACGCAGTGATAGAACGCGGCAGGATGATCAGGCGGCGCGAGCAAACGACCGGTCGGCATGGCGTGGATGATGCGGCGCCCTGCTGTGGCTCGCAACAATAAATTTCCCGGAGATCCCTGTGTTTTAAGTACCATTGCGCGCTCCAATCGACGACTTCGGTGCTGTTAAAAGTCCCGGATCCGATGTTGATGAAGTACTCGTGTCATGTGGAACTCAACGGATCGAAGCGGAGCTACCGGATCCGGCGCCGGCAGGCTCGGAACAGGGCGAGGGGCGCCAAACTCATCGCCACGGCCATGGCCACGGACGCGGGTTCGGGAATGGCCGTGAATCCGAGGGTCCATGACTGGAGGCTGCCCGAATCAGCGCGCGTGTCGTCGGAAATGAAGAGGCGCCAGGTGCCGTTGGGGTCGGTGCTGGCAAACGCGGACAAGGTGGTGCCGTACGGTCCGCTGGGCGCGGGGGCGCCGAAGGCGTCGGGTCCTTCATAGTTGATCGGCCGATAGCTTCCGCCGGATAGGGTTCCGAGATCCGTAATCGGATCGGCGGCGGAGTCGGTGAAGGTCAGGGAGATCGAGGCGGCTTCCGCGCTGCCGCCGGCGTCGCTCATCAGCACCACGGTCTGACCTCCCGGTCCAACCAGGAGGATGTCGATGTCATCCGGGTAGGTGTGGCTCAGCCCGGTCAGGGTAACGGCGATGCTCTGGAACACGGTGGGCATGCCAAAAACCTCGATGGTGGAGGGATAGGGATCCGCCAGCCCGGGAGAGACTACGAAATCCCGGATGACTATCGGGCCGGTGGAGGTGAAGAGGGTCTGGCACGAGACGGGCAGGCTCGGGCTCGCAGCCAAGCCCATGGCGAGGCCGATTGCGGTCCGCCCTGACCTGAGTTCCGAGCCGGGCTGTGTCTTTGAGGCGTGGCATGTTCGCATCCTGAATGACGCCTCGGGGCCCAAGACCACGGGTTTCATTGCGCGATTCTGTTCAACCGTTCGAGCCAGTCAACGGAACGGACGCGGCACAGCAGCAGGCGGAAACTTGGGAGGGGTCCAGAAGACCGATTCGGACGCCGGGGGCAGGGCCAACCGTGGTCCCCCTTGCCGTGAGGTGGAGCGGGAAGCATGGCGACGCGGAGCTTCCCCGGGGGGAGCAGGGACGCGGTTCCGGGTCTTTGGGATGCGGCTTCCTTTTCATGGCGCTGTTTTCCACGCAGTAGAGGGGCGTAGCAGGCCCACAGGCCCGACTGCCGGCCACCCCACGCTTGCACCCCGCGCCCAAGGGGCCCATGACTGACCGGACGCCCGACGACATCCTGCCGTCCTATCCCATCCCTATCCTGCCGGACTTCCGGAGCATCGATCCATCGCCCGACCCATAGCGCATAGCGACAACCGGCCCGACTTTCCATCCCTTGCCCTTCCCCGTTTCGAACGCCATGAAACCTACCTCCCTGCTCCTCCCGCTGGTTCTGGTCTCGGTGATCGTCGCCGGGATGCCTCGCGCCTCCGCCGCGGTTCGTCTGGCCCGGGATGGCCTGACCGATTTCGTGATTCTGCGCGAAACGACGGCCCCCGAGCCGGAAGCCCATGCCGCGCGCGAACTGGCCGCCCACCTCCACACGATCGTCGGCAGCCAGTTCCCGATCCTCGCGCCGGGGGCCGTGGTGCAGCGCAAGGCGATCCTGGTCGGGGGCGGGCCGACGGCGCGCCGGCTTTTTCCGGATGTGCCCTGGGAGCGGTTGGGGGAGGAGGACGTCGTGCTGCGCACGGATCGCAACCATGTGCTCATCGCGGGAGGGCGTCCGCGCGGCACGCTGTACGCCGTGAGCCGGTTCCTGCAGGACTACTGCGGGGTCCGCTGGTGGACGCCCTGGGCCACGGACATTCCCTCCGATCCGGATCTCCGGATTCCGCGACTGAAGGTCCACGCCAAACCCGCGTTCGAATCCCGGGACCCTTTCTGGTTCGCCGCCTTCGACCGGGCATGGGCCGTCCGCAATTTCTCGAACAGCCAGAGCGCCCGCATCCCGGGCGAGTGGGGCGGCGACATCCGGTACAAGGGGTTCGTCCACACGTTTTATCCGCTGGTTCCGCCGGAGCAGCACTTCGCCACGCACCCGGAGTGGTACAGCCTCATCCGGGGCAAACGCACCCATGACAAGGCGCAGCTCTGCCTGACCAATCCCCGGCTGCGCGACTTTCTCGTGGGGCGCGTGCGCGAGTGGCTCAGGGAGTCGCCCGAGGCGCGGATTATTTCGATCTCCCAGAACGACTGGTATGGCGCCTGCGAATGCGAGACATGCAAGGCCCTCGACGACGCCGAGGGAACTCACGCCGGGACGATGCTCGACACCGTCAACTTCATCGCGGCGAAGCTCGAGGCGGAGTTTCCCCAAGTCGCCTTCGACACCCTGGCCTACCAATACACCCGGAAGCCGCCCAAGACCCTCCGGCCCCGGCCCAACGTCGTCGTCCGCCTCTGCTCCATCGAGTGCAACTTCCGTGAACCGCTCGACCACCCCTCCAACGCCGCGTTCGCCGACGACATCCGCGGCTGGTCGAAGATCTGCCAACGGCTTTACATCTGGGACTACACGACCGACTTCGCGCATTACGTCCAGCCGCATCCCAACTGGTATGTGCTCGGCCCCAATCTCCGGTTCTTCCACCAGAACGGCGTGCGCGGGATGTTCGAGCAGGGAGCCTACCAGTCCCATGGCTCCGAGATGGCCGAACTCCGCGCGTGGGTCCTCGCGCAGCTGCTCTGGAATCCGTTCCAGGACGATCGCGCGCTGATTCGCGAGTTCGTGCACGGCTACTATGGCGAGGCCGCCGCGCCGTTCGTGCTCCGGTACTTCGACCTCCTGCACGAGGCCTCCGCCGGTTACAAACTCGGCTGCTTCTCCAAGACGGACACTCCGTTCCACAAGTTCGCCACGCTCGCCGCCGCCGAGGAGCTCTGGAAGCAGGCAGAGGCCGCCGGCGCGGGCGAAGGTCCGGATCGCGTCCAGCGGGTGCGGGTCGCGCGCCTCCCGCTGCGGTACGTCTGGCTCGCGCGCTGGGAACCGCTGCGTGAGGAATGCGGCAAGGCCGGCGCCGTCTGGCCCCTCACCGAATCCCGCAAACAGGTCGCCGACGACTTCGCCACCCTCGCCCGCGGCGTCGAGGGCGCGCCCTGGACCAAGGTCACCCACCTCAACGAGAGCGGCCTCACGGTCGATAAGTTCGTCGCCCGCTTCGCCACCGATCCGGCGCGGTAATGCGCCAGGGCCGTTGACAAAGTCCTGCGTGGAGCTGCGATGTGGGGCCGGCGACTGCCGAGTCGCAGGCTTCGCCTCTCGATTCGCCTGCTTCGATCGCCCCGCGACCCGGCCCGCCGTCGCGCAGACGCTATGGCGGGGAGCCGGTCGCTGGCCCCAATCGACTTGGTCAATCGCCCTGGTGATACGCCCGGCCCGGCGCCTGACAGCTTGAGCGCCGTCGGTTTCCGGGCATGCTGCGGCGCTCATGAATCCAGCCCCATCCCTTCGCGCCCGCGCCGCCACCCTGTTCCTCGCCGCCGGAATGCCGTTCGGCGGCCTGTGCGCGGAAGCGCCCGCGGCCTGGCCCATGTTCCGCGGGCCCAACGCGTCGGGCATCGCGCCGCAGGCCCGTCCGCCCGCCAGGCTGGGTCCGGAGGAGAACCTGCTGTGGTCCACGCCCGTGCCGAATTCGCCCTCGTCGCCCTGCGTCTGGGGGGATCGCATCTTCCTGACCACGTTCGCCGACGGTCGACTCGAGACCCGGGCCTATGACGGACGCGACGGACGACAGCTCTGGTCCGCGGTGGCGCCCGCGGCGGGCCTCGAGGAATTCCACCAGACAGAAGGCAGCCCGGCGGCCTCCACGCCGGCGACGGACGGTCGGCACGTGGTGAGCTATTTCGGGTCCTTCGGGCTGCTCTGCCATGATCCGGAGGGCAGGGAACTTTGGCGGCATCCGCTGCCCAGGGCGCAGACCGCCGGTAATTTCGGGTCCGGGACCTCGCCGCTCATCGTGGGCGAGCGGGTGATTCTGAACCGCGATCTGGCTCCCAGCTCCTCGACCTTGGGACTGGACCTCCGCACCGGCAAACTTCTGTGGGAGACGCCGCGCGCGGAGGTCGTGACCAGCTACGGCACGCCCATCGTTCGCGAGCAGGACGGCACCGTGGAGATCGTGATGGCGGGCTCGCTGGTGATGCGCGGATACGACCCCGTCACCGGCGCCGAGCGCTGGAAGTTCCGCGGGCTGCCTTCCTACACCTGCACCACCCCCGTGCTCGGCGATGGCCTGATCTTCTTCGCGGGCTGGTCCCCCGGAAAAGCCGACTCCCCGTTCCCGACCTGGGCGAGCACGGCGGAGCGGCAGGACAGGAACCGGGACGGCGTGATCACGCCGGATGAGTTCACGGACGGCCCGGCCTGGTTCAAGGCGCAGGACCTCGACGGGAACGGGAAGCTCGAACAACACGATTGGGAGACGATTCTGGGCCTGATGAAGCGCGGCGAAAACGTGCTCGTCGCCGTCCGTCCCGGGGGTTCCGGCGACATCACCGACTCCCATGCCGCGTGGAAATACACCCGGGGCCTCCCCTACGTTCCCTGTCCGCTGCACTACGACGGACGGATCTACCTCATCCGGGACGGAGGCATGCTGACCTCGCTCGACGCGCGGACCGGGGCCCCGATCTACGCCCAGGAACGCCTCAAGAACGCCGGCGGCAGCTACTATGCGTCGCCCGTCGCCGCCGATGGCCGGCTGTACCTGCTGTCGCTCGACGGCAAACTCTCCGTCGTGCGGGCCGGGGGCCAGGCCCCCGAAATCCTCCACCAGGCGGACTTCCGGGAGAAGACCGCCGCCACCCCGGCACTGGCCGGCAACCGGCTCTACCTTCGCACCCCGACCCGGCTGCTCGCCTTCGGCCAACGCGACGTCGCGGCCCACTGATCCGCGCGCCGCACGCCCGCCCCGCGCCCGCCCCATTCCTGTGGCGGCGGGAATGCCCGCGGCCCAGCCTGCCGCATGCCTGCCGCCACGCCCCGCCGGCCCGGTCGTTGCCTCCGTGCCCGGTGCCTCCTCGTTCTGGGCCTCGCGGTTTCGCACCTCGCGCTTTCGGGTCGCCACGGCCTCGCCGCACCCGCACCGGCACCGGCACCGGTGCCCGCATCGCCGTCCCTCGCCCGGACGATTCTGGCCGACACGAACCTGACCGAGGTTCTGTCCCGGGCCCGCGCCCTGCTCGCGACCGGCCTCAACGCCGGCGATGGGTACGGCGAGGTTTGGATCCGGGATCTGAACACGTTCCTCGACCTCGCCCTCGGCGCCAGCCCCGACAATCCGGCCCGGCTCCGCGGCGCCCTCCTGACCTTCTTCAAGTTTCAGGAGGCCGACGGCAACATCGTCGATGGTTACATCCCCGCCGCCAAGGCCGGCGTCGGATACAAGTACCGGAAGTCGGATCTGGCCCCCGCCCTGCTCGCCCACAAAAACACCGTCGAAACCGACCAGGAATCCTCCCTCGTGCTCGCCGTCGCCCGTTACCTGCGCGGGACCGGGGACTCGACCCTGCTCGACGAAACCATCGGCGGACGGTCGGTCCTCGACCGCCTGGACAGGGCGCTCGAGTACCCGTGGCAGCACCGCTTCTCCCCCGCGCACGGCCTGATTTGGGGCGCCACCACCGTCGACTGGGGGGACGTGCAACCCGAACACGAATGGGGCGTCGAACTCGACGCGAGCTCCCATCGCGCCATCGATGTCTACGACAACGCCCTCTATCTCTCCGCCATCCAAGCCTATCTCGAGTTCGCCCCCGCCCACACCCCGGCCCCGACCCGCCAGCGCTGGACCGAGCGCGCCCGCCAGCTCCGTCTGGCCACCCGCAAACACCTCTGGGACGCCGAACGCGCCAAGTTCGTTCCTCACCTCTACCTCGATTCTTCGCCGTTCCCCGCCGACTTCGACGAACGCGCCGTCTGGTATCACGGCGGGACGGCGGTCGCGATGGAGGCCGGTCTCCTCTCGCCCGGGGAGGTCCGCCGTTCCCTCGAAGCCCTGCGTGCCAACGTGCGAACCGCCGGCGCCGCCTCCCTCGGCCTGACCGTCCACCCGCCGTACCCGGACGGTTTCTTCAAGAACAAGAGCATGCGCGCCTGGTCCTACCAGAACGGCGGGGACTGGTGCTGGTTCGGCGGACGCCTCATCCAACAGTTGATCCGCCACGGCCTGGTCGAGGAGGCCTACCACGAACTCCAGCCCATGACCCGCCGCGTGCTGCAACACCAGGGCTTCTTCGAATGGTGGACCCGCGACAACCAACCCCGGGGCTCCGGACAATTCCGGGGCTCAGCCGGCGTGCTCGGGCAAGCCATCCTCGACCTGCGCGCCTGGGCCGAGACACATAAACAAATACTAAACAAACATTAGACAAATCCGGGAGCCCGGGCATGCTCGGTGCACTTCGCGGGTGTCCCGCGCTTTGCCCATGCCCATCCCGACGTTTGGTTCCCGCGCCACACCGCGCGTTTTTCCTTCCCTGGTTCTCGGCGGCCTGCTCGCCGCCTGGACGCTCCCCGTTGCCGGTGCCGATTGGCCTCAGTGGCGGGGTCCGCACCGCGACGGCAAGGCTCAGGACACGGCACCCTGGCCGGCCCGGCTGGAGGAGAGTTCGCTCGTTCGGCGGTGGCACGTACCGCTCGGGCCGAGCTATTCCGGGCCGCTGATCGTGGGAGACCGCGTCTTCGTGACCGAGGCCCGGCACCAGGCCTCGGAGGCGGTTCTCGCCCTGGACCGGGCGACCGGCACGGAAGTGTGGCGGCGGGAGTGGGAGGGCTACCTGAAGGTTCCCTTCTTCGCGAAGGCCAACGGCGATTGGATTCGTTCCACCCCGGCCTTCGCCGCCGGGCGGTTGTTCGTGGGAGGCATGCGCGACGTCGTGGTGGCTCTCGAGGCGGGCACGGGGAAGGAATTGT
Source organism: uncultured Verrucomicrobiota bacterium (assembly GCA_964608505.1). Lineage (GTDB taxonomy): Bacteria > Verrucomicrobiota > Verrucomicrobiia > Limisphaerales > CAIMTB01 > CAIMTB01. The sequence continues at coordinate 16,342 of CAZSOV010000005.1, read as the reverse complement.
GGCGCGTCGATTTCCCGAAGCAGACCGGCAAGCCCCTGCCCGATTTCGGCCTGGTCTGTTCCCCGCTCGCGACTGACGACGCGGTCTTCGTCCAGGCCGGGGCGGGCGTGGCACGACTCGAGGCCGCGACCGGTAGGATCGTGTGGCACTCGTTGCAGGATGGCGGAGGCATGTGGGGCAGCGCCTTCAGCTCCCCGGTCCTGGCCCGGTTCGCGGGCGAGGAACAACTCGTCGTCCAAACCCGCGACCAACTGGCGGGTCTCCGGCCCGCGGACGGCCGGGTGCTCTGGAGCCAGAGCATCAAGGCCTTCCGGGGCATGAACATCCTGACGCCCGTCGTGGACGGCGACCGCATCCTGACCTCGGCATACGGCGGGCAAACCCAGGGTTGGACGGTCTCCCGGGAGGGCGAGGCTTGGAAGGTGCGGGAGGCGTGGCACCTCAAAGTGGAAGGCTACATGTCCACGCCCGTGGTCATCGAAGGCACCGCCTACCTGCACACGCGGGCCCAGAAACTGGTCGGCATCGAGATGGCCACCGGACGCCGGCAGTGGGAAACCGACGAGAAGTTCGGCAAGTACATGAGCCTCGTCGCGCGCGATGCGCGGGTGCTCGCCCTGGATCAGCGCGGCGAACTGCTGCTCTTCGAGGCCCGCCCGGACGCCTACACCCCCGCCGGACGACGCCAGCTCACCGACGCCGAATCCTGGGCGCACCTGGCCGTGGCGGGCTCCGACCTGGTGGTCCGCGAGCAGAACGGCGTTTCGGCTTGGTCCTGGGCCCCCTCCGTCGCCACCCGCTGAATCCGGTCCGGCCTCTTCAACCTGGATTCCGGGCTCGACGACCCGGCGTGCGGTCGGCCCATCCTCCGCGCATGCCCCAGCCCCGCATGCCACGCGCCCGCGCGCGCCCGCGCCTGGTCGCGTGGCTGGGACTCGCGGCGCTGTTCGTTTCTCCGTTCGCGCGGGCCGCGGACGTGACGCCGGATTCGGGGGAGGACTTTTTTCGGGACCGGGTCGAGCCCGTCCTCCGCCGGCATTGCTACGAATGCCACAGCCACGACGCCGGCAAGATGAAGGGCGGACTCACGCTCGATTCACGAAGCGGCTGGGAAACCGGGGGCGAGCACGGCCCGGCCGTCGTTCCCGGCGATCCGGAGGGGAGCCTGCTCGTGCGCGCCGTGCGCCGCGTGGATCCCGAAGCGGCGATGCCCCCGAAGACGCCCCTGTCCGCGGATGAAGTCCGGACACTCGAGAATTGGGTCCGGGAGGGCGCCCCGGATCCCCGCACGTTGTCGCGCGCGCCCGGCCCGGGACGGAATCCGGGTTGGTGGGCGGCGCAGGCGGTGCTGGCGCCCTCGGTTCCGAGCGCCCCCTTTGCCCATCCCATCGATGCCTTCGCCGCCATCTGGCTGCACGATCAGGGCCGGAGCGGGAGCCTTCCGTCTCCGGCGCCCCGGCGGGTCCTGCTGCGGCGGCTGTCGGTGACGTTGCACGGGCTCCTGCCCACGCCGGAGGAGGTCGCGGACTTCGAGGCCGACCCCGCGCCCGACGCGTGGGAGCGGCGGGTGGACCGCTGGCTGGCCTCGCCCCGCTACGGCGAACGCTGGGCCCGGCACTGGCTCGACGTCGTGCACTTCGCCGAGACGCATGGCCATGATCAGGACCGTCCCCGCGACCACGCGTGGCCGTACCGCGACTACGTCATCGAGGCGTTCAACACCGACAGGCCATATTCCGTCTTCGCCGCGGAACAGATCGCCGCCGACGCCCTGTTCCCACAGCGGCCCGAGCTCACGCCGGCGCTGGGATTTCTCGCCGCGGGTCCGTGGGACGAAAGTTCGCTCCGCGACATCCGCGAGGACACGCTGGACCGCGAGATCGGGCGTTACCTCGACCGCGACGACATCGTGGCGAACGTCATGTCGACGTTCGCCGGCGTCACCGCGCACTGCGCCCGGTGCCATGACCACAAGTTCGATCCGATCTCCCAGCAGGATTACTACGCCCTTCAGGCCGTCTTCGCCGGGACCGAGAAGGCCGAGCGGCTCTATCACGAGTCCCCGACCCTCCATCACTCCCGCCAATACTGGATGCGCCTGCAGGTCGCGCTGGACCGCCAGGATCTCGAATTGCTCGAAGCCGCGCTCGTCCCCGAACTGCGCGCCGCGCAAGCCGCCTGGGAAGCCGGTGCCATCGACCGTCCGGTCGCCTGGGACACCCTGACGCCCGACCAGGTGACCACCCGCCACGGCACGCGTTTCACCGCCCTGCCCGATGGTTCGTGGCTCGCGTCCGGCGCCTCGCCGCCGACCGAGGTCATCGAGGCCCGGACCCGGACCGCGTTGGCGGGCCTCACCGCCTTGCGCCTGGAGGTTCTGCCCGACGCCTCCCTGCCCCGCCAGGGCCCGGGACGCGCGGAGAACGGCAATCTGCACCTGACGGAGATCCAGGTCTTCGCCCGCGACCCGTCCGCAACGCCCGGCACCGGCGAGGTTCGCGTTCCCCTGCGAAATCCCTCCGCCGATTTCAACCAGGAGGCGTGGAACATCGCACAGGCCGTGGACGGCAGACCCGAGACGGCCTGGGGCATTCATCCGCGGGAAGGTTCGGCCCACCAGGCGGTGTTCGAGCTCGACCCGCCGCCCGCGCTGGCGGGCCGGACCGGAGTGGTGCTGCACGTCGTGCTGGCCCAGGAACACGGGCGGCAGCACACCCTCGGGCGATTCCGACTCTCGACCACCCGCCAGCCCCCGCCGGTGCGGGTGTCACCCCTGGCCCCGACGCTGGTGGAGGCCCTGCGCACCCCGGCGACGGACCGCACCCCCGCCCAGAAGCTCGAGGTCGCGACGGCTTTCCTGGGTCCCCGGGTGCGGCGCGAATTGGATGCCCTGCCCGAGCCCCGGCGCGTCTATGCGGGCGCCTCGCTCTTTCCGCCCAACGGCAACCAGAAGCCGTTCGGTCGCCCCCGACCGATCCACCGCCTGCGCAGGGGCGAGATCACCCAACCCCTCGAGGAAGCGGTCCCCGGTGCCCTGAGCTGCGTGACCGCGCTGCCCGCCCGGTTCGCCGCGGACGCGGACGAGGCCCTGCGCCGGGGACGCTTCGCGATCTGGATGACGCACCATGACAACCCGTTCTTCTGGCGCGTCATCGTCAACCGCGTGTGGCTCCATCACTTCGGCCAGGGTCTCGTCGCGACCCCGAACGACTTCGGACGGATGGGCAGCGCACCGTCGCATCCCGCCCTGCTCGACTGGCTCGCCGCGACGTTTCGCGATGACTTTGCGGGTTCGTTGAAAAGCCTCCATCGGCTCGTCCTGACCAGTCGCACCTGGCAGCAACCCTCCGCCGATCCCCTCCGTGCGCATCCGCTGCAACCCGTGCGCCAACGACTCGACGCCGAGACGTTTCGCGATTCCGTGCTCCGGATCGACGGACGGCTGGACCTCGCGATGGGCGGCCCTTCGGCACGGCAGTTCATCATGACCGACGGCATCCACGTCACCCCGAACGTCGACTACGCCCGATTCGACCTCGCCGCTCCCGCCAACTACCGGCGGTCCATCTATCGCTTTCTCTTCCGCACGCTGCCCGACCCGCTCATGGATGCCATGGACAGTCCGTCGGGCGACCAATCCACTCCCCAACGCCCGGAATCGTTCACCGCGCTCCAGGCGTTCGCGTTGCTCCATCACCCCTTCGTTTTCCATCAGGCCGAAGCCTGGGCCGCCCGGCTCGCCGCCACCGGGCCGGACCTCGATTCGCAAGTACAGGCGGCCTTCGCGGATGCCTTCCAACGCCGGGCCGAACCCACCGAGCGTTCCGCCGCCGTCGCATACGCGCGGACCCACGGGCTGCCGGAGCTCTGCCGGATGCTCTGGAACAGCAACGAATTCCATTTTCTCGACTGATCCACCCCACCCCGGTCACCCCGGTCTCCCATGCTCCCGAGGCCTCCCATTCCACCGCGGTTTCCGCCCCAAGCCCCAACCCGCCGCGGATTCCTCGCGAGCTTCGGCCACGTGGCCCTCGCCAGCCTGCTTTCCCGCCCGGGCGAACTCCTCGCCGCCACGCCCGCCTCCGCCCCGTCCCCGAACGAGGCCGTCGGCGCGCATTTCCCGCCCCGGGTGAAGCGCGTCATCCAGCTCTTCATGAACGGCGGCGCGAGCCAGATGGACACGTTCGACTACAAGCCCGAGCTCGAGCGCCGGCACGGCATGAAATTCGATCCCGGCGATGGTTCCCGCGTCGAGGCCGCCACCAGCGAACCCGGCCTGGTCATGAAATCCCCGTTCGCCTTCCGCCGGCACGGCCAATGCGGACGCTGGGTCTCCTCCGTGTTCCCCCACCTCGCGGGCTGCGTCGACCGGATCGCGTTCCTCCTCGCCATCCAGTCCCGCACCAACGTCCACGGCCCCGCCAGCTTTCTCATGAACACCGGGTTCCTCCTGCCGGGGTTCCCCTGCCTCGGCGCCTGGGTCTCCCATGCCCTCGGCCATCTCGCCGACAATCTCCCCACGTTCGTGGTTCTCCCCGATCCGCGCGGACTTCCCTACAACCAGCGCGGCAACTTCTCCGCCGGCTTCCTGCCCGCCACCCACGCCGGAACCCTCCTCCACGCCGCCGCCCCCGAACCCATCCCCTACCTCCATCCTCCCGCCGGTCCCGCCTCCCGTCCTGACCCCGAGCCCGCGGGTCTCGCCCTCCTGCACCAACTCAACGAACGTCATCGCGCCGAGCATCCCGAAGACACCCGCCTCGATGCCCGCATCCGCAGCTACGAACTCGCCGCCCGCATGCAACTCGCCGCCCCCGAGGCCTTCGACCTCCGCCGCGAATCCCCGGCCACCCGCCAACTCTACGGCCTCGAGGATCCCGTCACCGAGGACTTCGGTCGCCGCTGCCTGCTCGCCCGCCGACTTGTCGAGCGCGGGGTCCGCTTCGTCCAGGTCTGGAGCGGAGCCGGTGGCCCCAAAAACAACTGGGACAACCACACCGACATCATCACCGAACTGCCGAAGGTCGCCTCTGCCACCGACCGTCCCATCGCCGCCCTGCTCCGCGACCTCGAATCCCGCGGGCTCCTCGCCGACACCCTCGTCGTGTGGAGCACCGAATTCGGGCGCATGCCCTTCACCCAGGGCGCCACCGGACGCGATCACAACGGCGGCACCTCCATCGGCTGGCTGGCCGGCGCGGGAATCCGACCCGGCATCGCCTACGGGGAAAGCGATCCCTGGTCTTGGAAGGCCGCGCATGACAAGACCACCACCTACGACGTCCACGCCACCCTCCTTCACCTGCTCGGCCTCGACCACGAACGCCTGACCTTTCGGCACAACGGTGCCGATCGCCGCCTGACCGACGTCCACGGCCACGTCCTCCGCGACATCCTCGCGTGAGGACCAATGCTCCGGCCCCGGTCGCCCCGGCGGCTACCTCGGGGTTCTACACCACGAAGCCCGCCGCCCGAAGGCGTCCCAACGAGACCTCCGGATCGTGGTGCAGCACCGCCTGCCATCCCCGCGCGGCGCCCGCCTCCACGTTCTCGGGCCGGTCATCCAAGTAGATCAGATCCGGTCCCTGCATCCCCGTCATCCGCTCCACCGCCTCGTAGATCGGCGCGTCCGGTTTCATGCAGCCCAGCTCGTACGAGAGCACGTACCCGTCGAAGTTCGCGAAAAACGGGAATCGCGCCCGGATGTGGTCGATGGCCAGGTCGTTCGTGTTGGAGAAGATATAGGTCGGCACCCCCGCCCCGCGCAGTGCCGCCTGGGCCGCCACCATGGGCGGAATCTCGGCGAACACGTCGGAGAAATAATCCACGAACCGCTCGTAGCCCCCGGTGAATCCCGTCTCCCGCCGGACCACCTCGAAGAACTCACGCGATGTGAGCTCGCCGCGCTCGTAGGCCGGCAGGAGGGGCGAGTGCACGAGCAACTGACCGATCTCGGGCACCCCCATGCGGTCGCTCATCGCCGCCACCCGCCGGACCACGATGGAGTAATCGAAGTCCAGCAGCACCTTCCCCAGATCAAAGACCACCGCCGCGGGGTTTTTCATAGTCGAGTTCAACCCAACGGACGCCGCCCTTCCAGGGCCCGCGCCAATGTCACCTCGTCCGCAAAATCCAATCCGCTCCCCGCTGGCAGGCCCGCCGCCAAACGCGTCACCTGCACCCCCTTCCCGCCCAGGCGCCGGGCCAGGTAACTCGCCGTCGCGTCCCCTTCCACGTCCGTCCCCAGCGCCAGCACCACCTCCCGCGTGATTCCCCCGCTCACCCGCGCCTCGAGTTCCGCGATCCGCAGGTCCTCCGGTCCAACCCCGTTCACCGGCGAGAGCCGGCCACCGAGCACGTGATACCGTCCCCGAAATGCGCCCGCCCGTTCCAGCGAAAGCACGTCCGTCGCGCGCTCCACGACGCAGACCATCCCCTCGTCCCGGGAAGGACTCGTGCACAGGTCGCATGGGGACGCTTCCGTCAATGCCCCGCAGCGCTCGCACGACCGGACCCGCCGTCGCGCCTCCACCAGCGCGTGCGCCAGATGTTCCACCTGCGCCGGGTCGGTCTGCACCAGGTGCAGGCCGATCCGTTCCGCCGAGCGCGGCCCGATCCCGGGCAACTTGCCCAGAACGGCCACCAACGCCGACAACGGTTCGGGCAGGCGTGTCACGAGGAACGGTTCACAGGGACGGTCCGGGCGCCGCCCGGAAGGATTCGGACGGGGCCGGACGGCGCCGGTCGTCCGTCCCGAAGGGGACGACCCGACCGCACGAACCTCCGCCCCGGACCGGTCACATAAGGCCGGGCAGCTGCAGACCGCCGGCCACCGAGCTCATCTCCGAATTCTGGATCTCCTTCGCCTGGGTCAGGGCGTTGTTCGCCGCCGTCAGCACCAGATCCTCGAGCAGCGTCACATCCGCCGGGTTCGCCGCCTGCGGATCGATCTTGATCGAGGCCAGGGTCCCATCGCAGCGCGCCAGGACCTTGACCGCGCCACCGCCGCTCGTGGCTTCGACCGTTCGCGCCGCCAGCTCCGACTGTTTCGTTTCAAGCTGCCGCTGGATGCGGGCCGCCTGCTTCATCAGTTTTCCAATGCTCGACATGACAATCCGCGGTTTGAACCAGGGTTGAAAAACGCACCGAACCCCCGCGCGACTCCCGCGGGGCCACCCAGCTAACCGAACCCGCTCCCGCCAACGCAACCCCCAATTGCGGTCCAACGGCACGCCGCGGTGCCGGGTGCGCGTCCAAACCATTGCCCGTCCGCGGCGTTCCCGCGCTTCCGGCGGCGCGCACGGACCGGATGCCGCCCTGCTCCAGATCCGTCCTGTCCCTGTCCGGCGAACCCGCCCGCCGGGTGGATGAGGGGTCGCCGCAGCCCCGCGACATTCCATTCCAAACGCCCTGACTCGCTCATTTGCTGGATTTTTATTTACAAGCGAAGGGGTGGTCCGACAGCGTTGGCGGCATGTCCACCGGTCGATTGCTTGCCCCGCCCGAACACGCTTCGGCGGTGTATCATTGCGTGTCCCGCGTCGTGGATCGTCGTTTCATCTTCAACGGGGCGGAGAAGGAGTACTTCGTCCGACTCCTCCGCGAGGCCGAGGAATTCTGCGAGGTTCGCGTCCTGACCTACTGCCTCATGTCCAATCATTTCCATGTCCTGGTCGAGGTCCCGAAGCCGCCCGAACCGCATCTGCGCCCCTCGCCGGAACGCATGCTGGCCAAGTTGGCCAGGCTCTCCGGGCACCAGAATGTCGGGGCGGTCCGCCAGCGCTTTGAGATGTATCGCCAGGCGAAGGATGAGAAGGGATTGGCCGAGTATTTGGCCACGTTCCACGCCCGGCTGTGGGATCTGAGCCAGTTCATGAAGCTGCTGAAGCAACGATTCACGCTGTGGTACAATCTGCGGGCGGATCGGAAGGGGACGCTATGGGAAGAACGGTTCAAGAGCGTGTTGGTGGAGGGTCAGGGACGGGCGCTGGCGACGATGGCGGCGTACATCGATTTGAACCCGGTGCGGGCGGGGCTGGCGACGGATCCCAAGGATTACCGGTGGAGCGGGTACGGGGAGGCGGTGGCGGGGAGGAAACGGGCGAAGGACGGGATTCGTTGCCTCGTCACGGCGCTGCAACGAGGTCGGGAGGAGTCGCCGGGCAGATCTTTGGAGGTGTATCGGGAGTGGGTGTTCCGGGAAGGGGACGAGCGGCGGGCGGGGGTGGGCGAGGATGGTCGTGCGTTGCGGGGCTCGTTGTCTCGGGAAGCGGTGGTGGAGGTGTTGGAGGGGAACGGGAAGCTGCCGTTGGCGGAGTATTTGCGGTGCCGGGTGAGGTATTTCACGGCGGGCGCGGCGTTCGGGAGCCGGGAGTACGTGGAAGGGATCTTCGGGGCGTACCGGGAGCGGTTCGGCACGAAGCGGCGGAGCGGGGCGCGCCGGGTGCGGGGGTTGGAGGGGGCGGAGGCGTTCGTTCTCCGGGCCTTGAAGAAGAAGGTGTTTGGGTAGGGGCCCCGGAACGAGATTCCGCCCAAGCCGGGATCGGCTCTTGGCTATTCCCCCCGGCCCCGGTAGACCACTTCCGATGTCCGCGGAATTGAAGATCGGCTTTCTCGGAGCCGGACGCATGGCCACCGCCCTCGCCCAGGGGTTCCTGCGGGCGGGGCTCGTCACCCCCTCCGACCTCGTCGCCAGCGATGTCGAGCCGGCCGCGCGCGAACAATTCGGACGCCTCACCGGCGCCCGCACGAGCGGAGACAATTCCGAGGTGACCGCCGCCGCGACGGTCTTCATCGCGGTCAAACCCCAGCAGGTCGACGGCGTGATCGGCGACCTCCGGGAGGCTTTGGGCACCCGTCCGCTCGTGGTCTCCATTGCGGCCGGCGTCACGCTCGCCAGACTTCAGGCGGCTCTGGCCCCGGGCGCCCGAGTTGTCCGGGTCATGCCTAACACCCCGGCCCTCGTGGGTTGCTCCGCCACCGCCTTCGCCCTGGGCTCCCACAGTCGGCCGGAGGACGCCGCCTGGGTTCAGCAACTATTCGAATCCGTGGGCGTGGCCTTCGCGGTGAAGGAACCCCTTCTGGATGCCGTCACGGGGCTGAGCGGAAGCGGACCGGCCTACGGCTACCTGATGATCGAGGCGCTCAGCGACGGCGGGGTGGCCGCGGGTTTGCCCCGCGACATCGCCACGCGACTGGCCGCCCAGACGCTGCTGGGCGCCGCCCGCATGGTTCTGGAGACCGGCCAGCATCCGGGCGCCCTCAAGGATCAGGTCACCAGCCCCGGCGGAACCACCATCGACGGACTCCACGAACTGGAGAAGGCCGGCGTCCGCGCCGGTCTTATCAACGCCGTCCGCGCCGCCGCGGACAAATCGCGAAGGTTGGGCGGGGGCTGAAGGCGTCATGTCGTTTCCTCCCCCCAGCGATCGGCAGGCCAGGGTGATCTGGTTCGCGCTGACCACGCTCGCGGTCACGCTCACCGTGGCCATCATCGGCATGCTGTTCTGGGGCATGGGCCAGATTCTGGTCGTCCTGTCCCCCGTCCTTTGGCCCCTGGCGGTGGCCGGCATCATCGCATTCCTGCTCGATCCCGTGGTTGAATGGCTCGACCACCATCGTGTTCCCCGCCTGCGTGCCATCCTGCTCGTGTTTGGTGCCGCCGCCCTGCTGGTGCTCGGAGTCTTCGGCAGCCTCGTCCCCCGGGCGGTCGCGGAGGCCCGCGACCTCGCCACCCGGATCACTCATGACTACGTGCCCCGGGCGCGGAAGCGGATCGACACCTGGATCGAGCATCCCCCCGCCCCCCTGGTCAGCCTGCTGCCGGAAGCCCTTCGCAAACGCCTCGCCGGCTGGAAAACCAATTCGCCTCCCGGCCAACTGGTCACCACGCTCGGCCCCGCGGCGGTGCCGGCCACCAACGGCCCGGCCCTCGCGTCAGCCGACCGGTTCCCCGCGGCGGGCACCCAAACCCACACCGCCACGAACCTTCCGATTTTCGAGCTGCCACCCGCACCCGCGGACGCGCCGCTCTGGTGGAAGGCTCTTGATCCCAGGTCCCTGCGCACCGCAGGCGACTGGCTTGCCACCGTGCTCCCCGAAGTGGGCCGTTGGATGGTCGGCCAACTCGGACGCGTGGCCTCTTGGTTTGGCGTCCTCGCCGGGCTGGCGCTCATCCCGATCTACGCGTTCTACTTCCTGCTGGAGAAGAGCAGCATCGAGCGACGCTGGACCGATTATCTCCCGGTCGCGGATTCCCGGTTCAAGGACGAGCTGGTGTGGCTGCTGAAGAACATCAATGACGCGCTCATCGTATTTTTCCGCGGCCAGGTGTTGGTCGCCATGTGCGACGGCGTGCTCTACACCATCGGCTTTCTCGCCATCGGGCTTCCGTACGCGCTGCTGCTCGGGCTCGTCGCCACCCTCCTGACCATCGTTCCCTTCCTCGGCGCCATCGTGACCTGCGGCACCGCGCTCCTCATCGCCCTGGTCCAGTTCGGCGACCTCCAGCATCCGCTCATGGTCCTCGCGGTGTTCGCCGTGGTGCAGACCCTCGAGGGATGGGTCATCCAACCCCGCATCATTGGCGACCGCGTGGGCCTCCACCCCGTCTCCATCATCATCGCGCTGCTCGTCGGCACCACCCTGATGGGCGGCATCCTCGGCGGCCTCCTCGCCATCCCCGCCACCGCCGTGCTCCGCGCCCTCATGTTCCGCTACGTCTGGCATTCCCGCTAACCCCCGCGCCCGGCCCGTCCTTGCCCCCGCTGCCACATCCTCTTGGCCATTACCGCTTCCTCCGCGGCATCGCGCCCTACTCCTGCGGCGTCATTGCCGCCGCCGGGCACGAGATCGTTCGCGTCGTCCCCCGCCAACCCTTCCCTTGGCGCGACGGATTCGAGTTCATCGATTTTTTTCTTCGCCGCGAAGGCCGTGCCCGCACCGACCTCTGTGCCCTCGAACTCCGCTCCCCGGCCCCGTGGTCGATGTCCGGTTTCATCGGGTTCAATCGCGGCTACTGTGCCGTCCTCGAAGGCTGGGGGCTGCTCGTGGACGGCCTGAACCCCCTCGCCCGGACGAACGTCGCACCCGTCGACGCCCCGCCGTCGGTTCCCTCGCTGCACGCCTTCTCCTTTGTCCGTCCCATCCCCGCAACCCGCGCCGCGTCCGAATCGCCCGCGCCCACCTTCGTCGTGGCCGGCGCCGGCGAACTGCGGGAGGGGATCCTCGAATCCGAACGCATCGTGCACCGGGGCGACACCTCCGCCGCGGGGCTCCTTGCCAAGGCGAGCCATGTGCTGGAGGTCATGGCGGAGCGACTCCATGGCTTGGGGGTGGACTGGTCGAAGGTGACCGCCTCCAACGTCTATACCGCGCACGTGCTCGACGAACCCTGGCGCGCCCTGCTCCAACGCCGGCTCGGCCCCGCCTCACGTCACGGCGTCTGCTGGCACGTTGCCCGTCCGCCGGTCCTCGAGATCGAGTTCGAGATGGACCTCCACGCCGCGGCCCGCGAGTGGCACGTCGACGTGCATCCATGAGGCCCGGACCCCACTTCCGTACGGACCCACGCGCCGGAGCGCGCCGCCGTTCGACCGTGCGTCTCCTGTTCGCCCCGCTCCTCGCCTTCTGGTCCTGCTTGGATTCGGGCGCCATCGCCGCCTCCGCTCCCGCCCCCGCTCCGCCATCCGCCGTCGAGTTCATCGACAGCTCGATCGAGAACGCGTCGCCGCTCTGGTACGAGACCGCAGCGGATGGCTCGATCCAGATCTTCCTCAACTACGACCACGAACGAGCCTCGCCCAATCGTGCCGCCGGCCACATCCACTTCCTCCTCCACGGTCGCTCCGGCGCCCCGGTCGTCCTTGAATTCCGCAACCTCGACAACGTCTGGAACGGCCGCCCCGGCTCGGTGGCCCGCGAACTCCAGGCCCTCGTCGTCTCCGAAAACGGAACCGACTGGCGTTCGGTCGAAACCACCGGGCTGCCCACGAACCGCGTCCGGCTTTCCCTCTCCCTGCCCGGCCCGCGCCTCCACGTCGCCCGGGTCGAACCCTATCGGCTTTCAGACCTCGACCGGCTGCTCGCCGATCTCCGGACGGACGCCCGGGTAGCCATCGAGACCATCGGCCGGACGGTCCAGGGCCGGGACCTCGAGATCGTGCGCCTCGGGGACCCGCGGGCGCCCCGCCGCGTCTTCCTGCGGGCCCGTGCCCATCCCTGGGAGGCCGGCACCAACTGGGTGCTCGAAGGCCTGCTGCGCCGGCTTCTGCAATCCGACGACGCGGCCCGCGCCTTTCTCCGGCGTTACTGCGTCTACGCGCTGCCGATGGCCAACAAGGACGGCGTCGCCCTGGGCCGGACCCGGTTCAATCTCGCGGGCCGCGACCTGAACCGGAACTGGGATCGGCCGGCCGACCCCGGTCTGGCTCCGGAGAACCACGCGCTGGAACGCTGGTTGGAACGAAGGATCCGCGACGGGGAAGCGCCCCACCTCGCGCTGGAACTCCACAACGACGGCAACGGCCAGCTCCACATCAGCCGGCCTCCCGTTCCGGAGCTTCCGCGGCATCTGGAGCGCATGGCCACCCTCGAGACGCTGCTCCGCCGCCACACCTGGTTCACCGAGGGCAGCACGCGCGAGTCCTTCCGCAACTCCGGCACCCTCGGCGACGGATGGCTGGAACGTTTCCGCATCGACGCCGTGGTCCACGAATTCAACTGCCAGTGGATCTCCGGACTCCAGCAGCGTCCCCTGGCCCGGCACTGGAAACTCTATGGCGAACGGCTGGCCACCGTTCTGGACGCCTACTTCGCCGCCACCGGGGGGCCCAGCACGTCGGCAGCCACGCCGCGAGATCCTTGACGCCGAAGCCGCATTGCCGCATTTCCGAACCCGAACCCCGCAGATCACCCGCATCCCGCCATGATCCCGATCCTACGATGCCTCGCCACCGCACTGGCACTCGCGTTGCCTGCCGGCTTCACTGCCCGGGGCGCCGAGGTGGCCGAACGATTCCGAATCCCCGCGACCGACGACGGTCTTCCGGGGGCGGGTCCGATCCGGCGCTACGACTGGTTTGCCAGCCTCTGGTCCGACCTTCGTTCGCGCTGGGCCACCCGGATCGAGCAGGACCGGGGAGCCGTGGTCTTTCTCGGGGATTCGATCACCCAGGGATGGGGCGATGACCTCCCCAGGGCCTTCGAGGGCATGAAGGTGGCCAACCGCGGCATCAGCGGTGACACCACCCGCGGGGTCCTCATCCGTCTCGCGGAGGACGTTCTCGTGCTCCGCCCGGCCGCCGTCGTCCTGCTCATCGGCACGAACGATCTGGAGGAAAGTGCCGAACCCGAGACGATCGCCGGAAATCTCCGACTTATCATCGCCGCGCTCGCGCAGCACGACCCGCAAATGCCCGTCGTCCTCTGCCAGGTCTTCCCCAGCGCGTCCGTCATGAAGCGCCCGGCGGACAAGATCCGGAAGGTCAACCAGCTCTACGCGGCGGCGGTGAAGGGAAATCCCCGCATCACCCTCGTCGAAACCTGGCCCCTCTTCGCCACTCCGGAAGGGGACGCGAAGCCCGACGAGTTCCCGGACCTGCTGCATCCGAACGCCGCCGGCTACGCCAAATGGGCCGCCGCGCTCCGCCCGATCCTCGCGACGCTGGGATTCCTCGAGACCGCGCCCGACGACTTCGCGCCCGAACCCGGTTTCGTCAGCCTGTTCAACGGACGCAACCTCGACGGCTGGGGGTTCAAGACCAACCGCTTCGATGGCCTGGCCGCGAGTCCCGACGGTCGTTACGTGGCGAGGAACGGGCGACTTGTCGTCACCACGCCGCCCGAGGGCAGCCGCTTCCAGGTGCTCTGGACCACGCGCGAGTTCCCGTCGGACTTCACGCTCCGACTGGAGTTCCGTGCGACCCCGAACGCGGACAGCGGCATCTTCCTCCGGAAGCCCCAACTCCAGTGCCGGGACTACCTTCTGGCCGGCCCCTACAAGACCCTCCAAAAGTACCGGCCCCAGGACTGGAACCTGGTCGAGGTCGTGGCCCGGGGCGTCGTCGCGCATTGCACCTGCAACGGCGAGGTGCTCGAAGCCGCCTTCCCGCTTCCGGCGACGGGTCCCATCGGCCTCGAAGGCGACCGCGGTCAGATGGAGTACCGCCGGATTCGCATCCAGGAATAGCGCCAGCCGCCCGTCCGCGGGGGGATCCGGGCCGGGCCTTGACCGCATCCCACCTCGTACCTACCGTAGCTACATGACGACCGCCAAGCTGTTCACCACCGGCGGCTCCCAGGCCGTGCGCCTCCCACGCGAGTTTCGGTTCGAAGGCTCCGAGGTGTACATCCGCCGGGAGGGCGACCGGGTGATTCTCGAGCCGAAACGCAAGCGGCGGTGGCCTCCGGGGTTCGCCCGTTCGATCCGCATCGACGATTCCGGGTTCGTCCGCCCCGAACAGGGCTCCCTGCCTCCGATCCCGTCGTTTCAGGCCGTTCCCGGATGATCTACCTGCTCGACACCGACACCTGCATCGACGTTCTGCGCGGCGTTCCCGGGGTGCTGGAGCAACTTCTCGACCGCAGCCCCGACGATTGCGCGGTGTCGTCCGTCACGGTCTTCGAACTCATGGCCGGGGCCATGGGATCGGCGGCCCCGGACCGGGAACGGACCAAGGTCGTCCGGTTCCTGAGCCACCTCGCCGTCCTCCCATTCGACGAGGCAGCGGCGGGGGATGCGGGTGCCCTGCGCGCCCATCTGAAGCGGAATGGCCTGGCGATGGGCCCCTACGACCTCCTCATCGCGAGCCACGCCCGCCAGGCCCGCCTCAGGCTCGTCACCCGCAACGTCCGCGAGTTCTCCCGCGTCCCCGATCTGCAACTCGAATCGTGGGCCGGTTCCCGACCCTCGTCGACCTGAGTCCCCGGAGACGGCCCGGCTATTCGTATCGGAGCGCTTCGATGGGATCGAGGTTGGCGGCCTTGAGCGCGGGGAAGAACCCGAACACCACCCCGATCAGGGCGCTGACCGAAAAGGCGAGAATCACGGACGAATTGGAAATCAGGGTCGGGAACTCGGCGAACTTGGTGAGCAACGGGGCGAGCCAGTAACCCGCCGCGATGCCCAGGCCGCCGCCCGCCATGCTTAGCAGGATGGCCTCGATCAGGAATTGACGCAGGACGTCCCGCGCCCGGGCTCCGACGGCCAGCCGGATGCCGATCTCCCGCGTCCGTTCCGTCACGCTGACCAGCATGATGTTCATGATCCCGATGCCGCCGACGACCAGCGAGATCCCCGCGAAGGCGCCGATGAGAACGGTCATGATCCGGTTGTTGGCGTTGAAGAAATCGCTCATTTCCTGCTGCGAGCGCATGGTGAAGTCCGACTCCTTTTCCGGCGGGAGCTGGTGCAACTGCCGCAGCAGCGCGGTGATGGTGTTCGTCACCTCGCCCATCACCTCGGGCCCCTGCACCTGCAGGTTGAAGGAGCGGAACTTCGTGTCGCCGGACAACCGCTTCATCGCGCTCGTGTACGGCATCAGGATGATGTCGTCCTGGTCCGATCCAAAGGCGTTCGCCCCCTTCGACGCCAGCCAGCCCACCACGACGAACGGCGCGTTCTTCAACCGGACGACCTGACCCACCGGATCGACGCCCTCCCCGAACAGCGTTGCCGCCGTCGTCTTGCCCAGGATGCAGACCTTGTTCGCCGACAGGACGTCGTTCTCCGAGAAGTTGCCGCCCGACTGGAAGTTCCAGGCCCGGATGTCCGCGTAGTCGACGCTGACCCCCATCACGCTGACCGAGGTGTTCTGGTTGCCCGCCGTGACCTGCACCGAGGTGCGCACCTCGGGGCTGACGCCCGTCACGCCCGGCACCTCGCGGCGGAGGGCCTCGTAGTCGCGTTCCGTCAGGCTGGCCTGCATTCCGAATCCGCCCCGCACGCCGCCGCGGCCCATGTTGCCGGAGAAGACCATCAGCAGGTTGTTGCCCATGCTGGCGATCTGCTTGTCCACCTCCGCCTTCGCGCCGGCACCCATGCTCACGCCCACGATCACCGCGGAAATCCCGACGATGATCCCGAGCATGGTGAGGAACGACCGGAGTATGTTCCGGCGTATCGCGCGAATCGCGGTCTTGAGAATGGCAAACATGGCAAAAACTCCGGGGTGGCGGTGGCGGTGGCGGTGGCGCCCGCGGGTCGCGCGCTAGGCGAGGTGCACGGCCTTCTGTTCGGCTTCCAGCTCTGCGAGGGCCTGTCCCGCGTACAGGCGGTCCCGCACCGCCTCGTCCGTCCGCACCAGACCGTCGCGCATCACGATCTTCCGCTTCGCGAACCGCG
>CAZSOV010000004.1:0-70655 GCA_964608505.1 uncultured Verrucomicrobiota bacterium | reverse complement strand
CGGGTCGGCGTGAGCGCGCCGCTGAAGGCCGTGCGGGAGAGCGCCAGGAGCGCAGGCAGGCCCGCGGGGTTCAGCTCGGCCCGGTGGCGCAGGACCTGGACGGTCTGGGCCGGGGTCTTGCCGGCCCCATAGATCACCTCCGGGAAGCCCTTGCGCAACGCGCGATGGGTATCGACGTTCGCGAAGGGCAGGTTTGCCACCGGGGCCGCGCGAAACGCCGCGAGGGCGTCACCGACCCCGATGCTTCCGTCTCGCACGCTTTCCAGCAGGCGCAGGGCTTGTTCCGGATTCACGGGACCCCAAGAGTGCCCCAACGGGCGTGGCGGTCACGGTGAAACACGGTGCAACCGGGCCCGGGATCGGCGGGTTCTCCGCGCCGGACGCCGTCCGAAAACCGGAGGCGGCGTCCTTGCCACGCGCATACCAACGAAGAAGTTCGTCGATTGCATCGTCCCATGACCGCCATGAAACGCATCCCCCTGTTTGCCGTCCTCCCGATCCTCCTCGCCACCGGCTGCATCCATACCGAGAACACCGAGGTTCGCGACGAGGGCCGGGTCTCCGTCCAGTTCGAGAACGACGCGGCCGGCAAGGTCTTCTACGAGGCCCTGAGCCATTTCCGGGACGACGGGCGCAAGACCGAACAAAGTTCGGAGGTCCACATTCCCGTCGTCTTCAGTCACAAGCACAAGGTGGTCCGCGGGGCGAACTTCGAGTTCAACCGGGCGGTCCGGCGGTGCGACACCAACCAGGACCGCCTGATCACCGAGTCCGAGGCCCGAATCTTCGCCGGCACGGTGGACTGACCGGCGGCATCAGTAGACGCCCTCGACGATGTTCTTTTCCATCGCGCCGAACGGACGCACGTCGCCGACGCCGTCCCAGGCGTAGGGCGGGCGCGGGGCGCGACGAATCGCCTCGTCGCGCTCCAGGAACCGCGGCATGAAGAACTCCCGGGTCAGGGTCGTGAGCTCCACCCGCCCGAATTCGCCGTAGGGCACGACTTCCGCGGTCTGGTTGGGGCGCACCACGCGCAGGATCGCCCGGGGTTGGGGGGCATAGTAGGTGACCGAGAACTGGTCCTCGGGCTGCAGCGGCACGCTCGCCGCCAGGCCCATCAGCGTGTTGCCGTACGTCGGGTAGAACCCGATGCGCCCCTCCAGCAACTCCTCAACGATGAAGCGCACCTCCTGCGGCTTCATGGAGGTGCCGCCGCAAAACACGCCCCGGATGCCCGCGTCCCACAGATTCACCTTCTCGGCCAGGGCCTCGAGGAGCTTCGGGGTCGTGAACAGCCCCGACACCCGGCGGTTCTTCAGGATGGTCGCGGCCTGGTCGACGACGTGCGCCATGTACGCCTTGGCCTGGTCGAATTTCTTGTCGGCGAGCACCTTCTTCACCCAGCGCGGGTCCAGGTCGATGAAGTAGCAGGAACTGCCGCGGACGTTGGCGAGATGCTCGATGGCGAGCCGCAGGCGACGCGGCCCGGTCGGCCCCATCATCAGCCACGCGCCGCCGCGCGGGAAGTGGGTGTCCGAGATTTTGT
The DNA here is from genome assembly GCA_964608505.1 of uncultured Verrucomicrobiota bacterium. Taxonomy (GTDB): domain Bacteria; phylum Verrucomicrobiota; class Verrucomicrobiia; order Limisphaerales; family CAIMTB01; genus CAIMTB01. The sequence continues at coordinate 69,109 of CAZSOV010000004.1, read as the reverse complement.
CGCTGAACTCGGAGTAATCGACCTTGTAGTCGTTCCACCCGATGCGCTGCTTGGGCATGCCGGTGGTGCCGCCGGTTTCGAAGATGTTGTACGGCTTGCCCTTGTACTGCGCCGGCACCCAGACCTCGGGTTGCAGGTCGCGCAGCGATTCGTCCTGGAAGTGAGGGAACTTCAGCAGGTCCTCGCTGGTCTTCACTTCCTTCCGCGGGTCCCAGTTCCGCCCGGCCCAGTCCAGCCAGTACGGACAGCCGGTGTCCGGGTTGAAGTGCCATTCAATGATCTCCCGGAGATGGGCGTCGAGCTGGGCCCTGGCCTGCTGCACGAGCTCGGGTGTCACGGTGGGAATCGGCATGGAACGTCCTGATGGTGGTGGGTTGCGCGTCGTGGTTCGTGGGTGGTCCGGTCCGCGATCAGTTCTTCGCGGGCTCCAGCTTCACCTCCGCCTTGACCGGTTGATCCGGCGTTCCAGCCGCTTTCGCGGAATCGTGGAAGGCGTACAGGTGCGAGTTGCTCGCCACGTAGATCACCCCGTTGGCGATGACCGGCGTCGCATAGACCGGGGCGTTCAGGTTGGTCTCGCTCAGCACCTTCTTCTCCCGGGTCGCCGACAGCACCACGAAGTCGCCGTCCTCGTCGCCCACATACACTTTGCCGTCCGCCACCAGCGTGCTGCCCCACATGTGCGCCTTCATGTCATGCGTCCAGACCAGCTTGCCCGTCTCCGCGTCGAGACAGTGCACGAAGCCCGAGAAATCCCCGACGAAGAGCAGCCCGGTGTCCGGGTCGATGGAGACGGTGGAAATGCTCCGGTGAATGCCGCGGTACTCCCACAGCAGCCCCCCGTTCGTGATGTCGCCCGTCTTGGTCGCGTCCACGCAGACCAACCGCCCGATGCCCTCGCCGTGTTCGGGGTCCTGTCCCGTCGCGACGTAGACCCGGTTCTTGTAGAAGACCGGCGTGGCATTGATCTCGCTGGGCCCCTCCGCGGCGGGATACTTGATGGGCTTGCCGTCCCGGACCTTGTACTCCGGCGGATTCGCGTCGAACCACCAGACCTTGCGCAGGAACGACGAGTCCTCGGCCTTCTTGGGCTCGGAATCGAGCGCGTAGAGGATGCCGTCGCCGCCGCCGGCAAACACCTGCCACTTGCCCTTCACCTGACCGGCCGAGGGCGAGGCCCATTGCCCGTGGAAGATCTTCGCCCCGATCCCGGCGTCGTCTTCGCCCGCAAATTCGCCCGTGTTCTTGTTCAGGGCGATGTAGCTGGGGGAAAGCGGCGACGGAATGTTCACATGGGTCCAGTCCTGTCCGTTGGACGTGCAGACATAGACCAGGTCACCGACGATCAGCGGGGAGCTGTTCGAGGCGTTGTGCGGAAACACGCCGAGCTCATCCATCATGTCGTAGACCCAGATGATGTCGGCATCCTTGGCTCCGGGTTTGGCCGGCGGTTTGCCGGTGTCCTTCGCCATGTACGCCCCCTCGTCCTGAAACCCCTGATTCCCGTTGGCCAGCCCGTTGGCATCGACGCAGATCACCTCGCACCGGCTGGTGACCAGGTACACGCGGTCGCCCTCGATCTTGGGAGAACTCAGGATGCCGAGGTTCTCCCAGTCGTTGACCTTGCCCGACTTGAGCTTGGGCACGACCAACTGCCAGAGCAGCGCGCCGGTCTTCTCGTCGAAGCACATCACGACCGAGCGATCCCCCTGGTGCTGGGGATCCCGGGGATTGTCGTTGTTCGTCCCCACGTAGACCCGGCCGTTCGCGATCGTGGCATTTCCGTAGCTCTGCGTGCCCAGTCGCGCCACCCACTTCACGTTCTTCGTCGTGGCAAGGTCCACGTCCTCGGTCCCGGCCTTGAATTTGCCCGGGTCGAAACGGTCCGGCAGACCCTTCGCCGGCGAGTACATGTTGCGGTGGGCCGTGCCGCCCCACTGGGGCCAATCCGTGGCCGGGGCGACGAATCCGACCGCGACCAGCGCCGCGGCGATCAGGGAGGATGAGGGGGATTTCATGGAATGTGAGAACGGAGACGAACGACGGGGATGAACGCTTCGGGAATCGAGGCCGGACCGGATCAATTCGCGGTGACCTGGACGTTGTCGATGAACACCCGCATTTCCTGCGGGCTGAGGGCATAGAGGCCGGGCGAGCCCTCGCGATGCGCCGTTTTGTGCGGCACCTCGATGGTCCAGGCCGCGGGCTCGGGATCGCCGCGTTTCCAGGCCTTGGCCCGGACGACGCCGGTGTGGTCGTCCGCCAGATCGACCCGGGCCTTCAGGGTGTACCAGGCGTTCGGCTGCCAGCGGAACGGCACCGCCACCTTCAGGCGCTCCTGGTTGGAGTTCACCTCGAGTTCCTGGGAGTTGCCCTTCAGCACGATGATGTACCGCTGATTCACCACGCCCACTTCCGACATCTTCCGTCGGGTGCCCTCGCTCCGAACGTCCGCCTGGATCGTGTAACGGCTCATCCCCGCCTCGCCGATGAAGGCCGTGCCCCGTTGGAACAGTTTGTTGTCGATGGTCTTGGTCAGCGCCTTGGTGCCGTCGACCTCGCGGACCTCGAACCGAAACCGCGCCCCGATCCAGGGCAAGGGCGGATAGGCAAAGGCGGTCGGGGGCTCGACGGTGTTCGTGGTCATCCCGCTCAGTTCGAAGCCCTCGAAGTTCTCCCGGATCGGCAGGTTCGGCAGCACGCGACCGCGAATGTAACCCTTCAGACCGTCCAGTTTGGCCTCGAAGGCCCCGGCGGAAGTCCGCGCGCCCGGAGCCACTTCGAGCTCGCCCTGCGCGTTGAACCGGCCGTCCATCGTCGCCTTCACCAGCGCGGTCGGCGGAATGTAGGAGCTCCAAGTCAGGCTCTTGGGATCCCGGACGTCCTCCACGAACAGCCCGTTGGCATCCAGCTTCCGGGCGCGAAACGACGCCTTGCTGCCCGGATGGAGAAGGACCTCCGACGGAATGATCTGAAGCTGGGCTGCCGGTCCCGGTTTGGGCCAGGCCGGCGCGGCGACCGCCGGAGGCAGCCCGGGGTTGTTCCCGGCCTTGCCGAACGCGTACAGCTTGCGGGCGGTCTGGAGATAGACCTTGCCGTTATACGCCACCGGGGTTCCGAAACAGCGCCCGTCCAGTTCGATGTGCGTCAGGGCCTCCGCCGACGTCCCCTTGTCCCGCAGGATGTAGAAGCCGCCCTTGCTCCCCGCCTCGCCCGCCGTGCCCGCATCCTTACCCACCGGGTTGTCGAGAATCGGCGCGTAGATCTTGCCGTCCGCATACAACGGGGAGGAATTCCGCTGCTCGATGCCCAGCTGGAACGACCACGCGACCTTGACCGTCATCACGTCCACCGCCACCAAATCCCCCTTCTCCTTCGTCACGTACAACCGGTCCCCCACCAGAATCGGGGAACTCGTCGACGTCGAAATCTCGGGGTCCGACCAAAGCTCCACCGCGGAACGCTCCACGACGACGGGCGCGCTCGCCGCATTCGCCGGCTCGACATCGGGAATGCGGAAGGCCACCAGCTGACCCGGCTCGTACGGCGTGCCGTAGATGGCGATCACCTTGTCGTTGTTGTGCACCAGCGCCGTGGCGTTGATGCCCGCCTTCGCCAGCGGCACCCGCCAGATCGGATCGCCGGTCCGCGCGTTGAGGCAGACCACCGATCCGTCACCGCTCGCCGCGATGGCCACCCGCTTGCCCCGCAGCCAGGTCAGGTAGGGCTGCGAAAAGGAATTGTCCATCGGTCGTCCGCCCGGACTCGAGGACCAGACGAGCTCGCCCGTCTTCTTGTCGAACGCGTAGAACCGGTCCCCGGCCGCGCCCTGGGCGCCCCAGTTGCTCGTGATGCCCCGGGTGATGACCAGATCCCCATCCACCACCGGGGACGCGGTGCGGCTGTTCGGGAACGTCAACCGCCCGAACTTCTCCATCAGCGAATGGCTCCACACCAGTTCCCCATCCGCCGTGAAAGCGGCCAGCAATCCCTGGGTGCCCAGCGTGTACACCTGACCCGACTCCGCATCGATGGCCGGCGTCGCCGTCGAATACCGCAGGTAGATGGTGTCGCTCAGGAAATCGTTGAAGGTCTTTCGCCAGAGCGGCTTCCCCGTTTCGGCGTCGAGACAGGCCACCCCCTCCTGAAGGTCCGGCCCGTCGTCCTTGTACCCCATCACGTACAGCCGACCGTTGGCGATGACGGGCGTCGACTGGCCGCCCCAGTCCGCCACCCACAGCGCCTCGCCCGCGGACCCGATCCGTTCCGGCAACCCCGTCTCGCGGGAGACGCCGCTTTGCTCAGGGCCCCGCCAGGACAACCAGCCGGTCACCGCTCCCTGCGCGGTCCAGCCTCCCCCCAGCAGGGAACCAAGCCCGGCCAGGACCGCGATACGGGAGAACTTCGTGCGGGCAGCACCGCTGGCCGAAAGGGGATTTTCTGAAGTCATGTCTGGCGTTGGAAAAAGTTGCACGGACAACCGGCGAGACTGTTAGAACGCAAGCGGATGTTTGCAAACGAATTATACCTGTACGTACCATTTCGCGCCCGGAGAGGCACGGGAGCCGCCGGGACCCGGGGCGGCATCGGAACCGGAGTCCGCCCGCGTCCCCGAGCACCGACCCTACCACCCGCCGAATCTTCCCCGCATCCCCCGCAAGAACCGCGTCCATCGTCCGGATCACATCTCCCGCATCCGCCATGCCCTCCCCCCGCAAACCCCGTTCTCGCACCCCCGCCCCTCCCGCAGGCGCCCCCCCGTCCGAACGCCGCCTGCCACCCCTCCTTCGCCATGCCTGGTACGGGCTCAACCAGGCCTTCCGCCGCCGCATTGCGCACCTCGACCTCACGCCCGACCAGTTCACCGTCCTCCGCAATCTCTCCGAGGCCGGGCGCGCCGGGCTGACCCAATCCGAGCTCACCCGCCGCATGGCCTCCGACCCGAACACCGTCGCCTCCCTCGTCGAACGCATGGAGCGGTCCGGTTTGCTGGCCCGCGAGACCGACCCGTCCGACCGTCGCGCCCGCCGCCTTCGCCTGGCACCCACCGGACGCCAACGTTTTCGCTCCGCCAGAACCGTCGCCGCCCGGCTGCAGGACGAGGTCCTCCGCGATCTGTCCCCCGATGAACTGCGTTCCTTCCTCGCCAACCTTCAGCGACTCTCCGCCGCCTGCCAGTCCGCCGCCCGTTCCCCCTCGGACCCCGACGATTCGCCGCCGCCTCAGTAGTTGTTCAGGGCATCGATCAGCTGCCGCAGGCGTCCGTACTGACGACGATCGAACCGGAATGCCACCCGCGCCCGATCCAGCGCGTCCCCATCCTCGACCTCGTCCGCGAACGGCGCCACCACGCGCAGTTCACCGCCGGCCTCCAGGATGTCCCCGAAATCCTCGTTCAATCCCGCCACCGCCGCTTCCGTCGGGGCCCGTTGCAGCCGGATCACGTACCAGTCGCGCACGAAACGGGCGGAGTGGTAGTTCCGATAGAACCGGTTGATCGAGCGTACCGCCTCCTCGCAGCGCTCGGTCATCTGGTACAGGTGCAGATCGTCCGGCGAGATGAGCCCGTCGCCCAGCAGGTGCTCGCGGACGTACCGGTCGAAACTCTTCCAGTACGTCCCTCCCGGACGATCCATGAGCAGCAGTGGACGCAGCTTCGCCTTGCCGGTCTGCATCAGGGTCAGCGCCTCGTATCCCTCGTCCAGCGTCCCGAATCCGCCCGGGAACAGCACGATGGCGTCGGATTGCCGGATGAACATGAGCTTGCGCGTGAAGAAATAGCGGAACGTGATCAATTTCTCGTCCCCGCTGATCACCGGATTCGCCCCCTGCTCCCAGGGCAGCCGGATGTTCAGGCCGAAACTTGCCTCGGGCCCCGCGCCCTCGTGCCCCGCCTGCATGATCCCGGGGCCCGCCCCGGTGATCACCATGTAGCCCGCCGCCTGCAACTGGCGCCCCAACTCCACCGCCATCCGGTATTCCTCCTTCCCCGGTTGCGTCCGCGCCGATCCAAAGACCGAGACCTTGCGGCGATGCGCGTACGGCTCGAATAATCGACACGAATACCGCAGCTCGCGCATGGCCGTCGCCATCAACCGCGCATCCCCACGGTCCCGTACGTCCTCGAGCATCTTCAGCGCGCTCTCCATGACGTCCGCCACGAGGTCCGCCGTGGGATGCCCCGCCCCGGCGCGCGCCCCCACCAGCGCCTCGATCCGCCTGCGTTCCTCCGGCCCGATCGGTACCCGTCCGCCCGTTGTCATGCCCCACTCTTCCGCCCCCTGCCCCTCGCCGCAACAATCTCCCCGACCGGCCCGATCACGCGGACTCAACACAAAAGCCCTGGGCATTGGGCATCATCCATTCAGCGGCGCGCCGGGACGGAAAGGTCCGCGCTCCGAACGTGCGTTGGCTCCTCCCGGCAAGGGCAGATACACGGCAACGCATTTCGAACGCCCGAAGCGCGGGCCTTTCCGTCCACGGAATTTCCCGGGGTCCGCCCCCGCGTCCGCCGCCGCGCGTGGGTCGGTTCGGTTCCCAACCACGCCCGCCGCACTTCGCCCCGGCGCGGGCCCGACCGGACGGAAGGCGCGATCACGGATTCGGCGGGTGGGGCGTGTTCGTGGGGGGATGCACCACCACCGGACCCGTGGGAACAATCGAGCCCCCCGGAGGCTCGCGGGTCACCATGAACGTCGGCATCGAACCCGTAATTCCCTCGTACTGGAACCGCATCACCAGCACCGACGAATCCACCGTCCATGTCCCCAATGGTGCGTAGCCAAGACTCGTCGTCAGGCCCGATTGCGGGTCGGTCATCCAGAGCTGAAGAACTCCGTGCTCGTCGCCGGACGCGGGTACCCGGAAGGCGATCGCCCCGGCACCCGTGTCGGGAGCATACGCTCCGAAGGCCGAACCATCCGACGCCGAAACCAACGCGGGATCCGCAGCCGCGCCGGCGACCGGGGCCGACACCGGGTCCTGATCCGTCCCCCCGGGAAGCGTCGTGACCACCGGGCTCGAGGTGGACAGATCGACGATCTGGATCGGTTCCGGATGTCCCGCGGCGGAGGGGTTTGAAACATCGCCCCCCGTTGCCAACCCGGCACCCGCGTCCTCCGCCAGACCGCTCCCCGGCACGGCATCGGTCGAAATCGGGGTTCGTCCGGCGGGATCCGTCAGAAACCGGTTGGGCGGCGTCTGGAGGGGTGCGGTACTGGCCAACTGGCGGGCGGCGGTCAGCGCCAAGGCATAGGTGTAGTCAGGCGCGGTTTCACTCGCCTCCGGCACCGTGGTTGCGGGCCTTGGCGTGGGCGAAGTGGCAGCCACGTCCGGCGTGGCCGGCGTGGACTGCACCGGGGCCGCCGGGCCGGGGGCGCGGAAATCAGGTCCGGACGCGCCGGTGAGTTCGGGCATCCCGTTGGTGCCCACCAACCGGAACACCTGCAGGCGGGCCGCCCCCGCGGGAACCACCGCCCGTTGCGTAAGCACGTGCATCAGCCACGACACCTGATCCGACAGCAACCGGACCCGGTCCCGGAGGCGTTCCGCCTCGCCATCGACCGCCTGCGAGCGGGAGGCAACACCCGGTCCGGCTCCGGAGGGGGACCGGGGCGGGGGCGGTCCGATTCCTTTGGGTCCCGATTTCGCCCGGGTTCCCGCCGCATCTCCGGAACCCGCCGCCGCGTCGCGGGCCGCGAAATCCGGCACCTCGGAGCGGGCCATCCGGGTGGGAAGCAGGGCCGAACCCCATTGAATCAGAAAGGCCGCCGCCAGGATTCCGGCGACCGCCCAGCCGCTGGCGAGCCACCGGCGGACCCAATGCCAGGCCGTGGGCGTGGGCTCGGTGGCACCCGGTGCTTCGGCAGTCCGCCGGGCTATCGCACCCCACACGCGGGCGGGAGGAACACGCGGGGGAGCGGCCACCGCGAGCGCCTCGAGATTGGATTGCAGGTCGACGACCTGCCGCTGCAATTCGGGCGAGATCGCGAGTTCCGCCTCGAACGCGCGCCGGGCCTCCGGATCCAGGAGATCCAGCACATACAGGCCGGCGTCCTCCGCCCGCGTGATCGGTTCAGGCATAGAAATCCTTCAGCATTTGCCTCAGGGCGAGCATGCCCCGGCGAATATGCGACTTCACGGTGCCCAGCGGCTGCCCGCTGGCCCGGGAAATTTCCTCGTGGCTCCAACCCCGGTAGAACGCCAGTTCGATGGCCTCCCGTTGCGGATCCGACAATCGGCGCAACGCCTCTCCGACCCGATCCGCCGCCTCCCGATCCAGCAGGGTCGTCTCCGGGCGAACGTGCTCCACCTCCAGAGAGGCCACCTCCTGCTCGTAGGCCGTCAGATGCACCTGCCGCCGTGACCGCGACCTCAACCGATCCACCGCCAGACCTCGCGCGATCATCACCATCCAGGTCCACGGCGACGCCTTCGCCGGATCGTACGTGCCCGCGCGCCTCCAGAACTGCACGAACGCATCCTGCAATAGTTCCTCCGCCTCGTCCGTCGAGCCCACCATCCGGATCAGCAACGAATACAGCGCCGCCCCCCGCCGCTGGTACAGGCAGGCCAGGGCCTCGTGCCGCCCCGAAGCCATGGCCTCCAGCCAGCGACGCTCCTGATCGGCATCGGTGCCGGTGCCGGATGCGTCCGTCACAAAACGTACAGGGAGGCGGATGGCGCCTCGATTCAAGTCCGGGATGAACCTGGGACCCGTCACGATCACTGCTTATCCGGCCCCCGAGCCCCTTCGGATGCATAAACTTCGAGATCCGACCACACCTCCAGAAACCGCGTCGACGGGTGCACCCAGATTTCCGCGTAGTTGTAGCAATTTGCCGCCGGCCAATAGGGCACGTCCTCCGCTCCCCGGGTCTGGATCCCCACCGGCAACCCGCCGGTGAGGTCGCCCGACATCGCGCTGTACTGGGGGGTGAACGCGTGTCCAACCCCGTACATCAGGCTCTGGCCAAATGGATTCCGGCCCAGGTGCCACTCCAGTTGGGTCTCGGCGAGCGCCGCCAGCTCCTCGTCCTGCAACAACCGGGCCGCCGCCGACAACGCCCGTGCCTGCGACAACAACACGCCCGAGTTGCCCCGCATTTCCCCCCACACCGGAAATCGGCGCAGATACCAGCCCTCCCCCACCTCGATCCCCTCCCGGATCTGGGCCGCCGCGCCCGGATCGGCGTCGCTCGCCCGGTACAGGCCCGCCGCGGGAAAACACCAGGGGGCCGTGAACGCCGTCGTCGCCCGCAGATACTCCGCGTGGCGGCGCACCCCCTGCCGCCATTCCCCCGCCTCCGCGTGGCTTGGAAACGCCTCCACCATTTCTACCAGCGCCACCACCGGCCCGTCGTGGTGCCCGCGGTGCGGATAGGTCAGCGGACGCCGGCGATCCGGACCCGTATGGAAGAACCCCGCCAGCGGCACCTTCCACGTCGGGATCGGCTCCGCCTGCTGGGCCGCAAGCAGCCCACGGGCCCATTCCGCGGCTCGCTCCCGGTATTCGTCCCGCGGATCCCAACGATGCAGTTCCACCGCCGCCCGAATCGCCGCCGACGCGAGCTCCGTATTCGGCGAGCGCATCCGGCCCAGCGCAAAACTCCAATCCTCCCGCGCGGTCCGCCCCGCGATCGCGGCAAAAATCGGGTCCGACTCCCGAAACCAGCGGGCGGCCCGCGCCCCTGCCCGCGCCGCGATGAAATTGTCCAGGGCTGAGTCGCCAGCCTCCACCACCACATCGTCCGCATTGCCCAGCACGCCGTCGGTCCAGAAATCCATCGTCGCCCACCCCAACCGGTGGCCATCCCCGAACCGGGTCCGCAGCAACCACTCCATTCCCCAACGAGCTTCGCGCGCCAACCGCCCGGATTCCGTCCCCTGCCGCCCAGTCAAACGCTGGGCTGCGTCCAGCAGCGCCAGGGTCGCCTCCCCGGTGTTGACCAATCCCTGCGACAAGTCGCCCGCATCGTGCCAACCCCCGTGGATCGGAATCCGCGCGGTTCCATGTTTCACCTGCCAATCCAAATGACACGCCTCGTGAATCCCGGGAACCGCCTCCCCGCAACGTTGGCACCGATATTGATTCACCGTCGCGCGCCGGGCTTCATCCCACACCCCATCACCGATCCGAAACGGTCGACTCATCGTCGATCCATATCTCAACCTGTAAGAACCGGACGTTCGGAGGTCGGAGAAGTCCAGCACCGCGAATCTCCCCAGCCCGTTGGTCCATACCTGGACCACGCCTTGGTAGGCCATCGGCCCGGCGCCCGCGCCACTCCCTTTCGCCGTGCCGGCGTCCGGTCCCTCCCCCGACTCCCCCCCCACCCGTTCGACTGAGAACCCCAGGTTCCCACCACTGGATCCCGGTGCCGCGGCGACGGCGACCTTCCTGGCTCCGTTCCGATATCCGAGGTGGTTGTACGCCAAACGACCGGGTGCCACCTCCCAACCCCGCCACGGATCCGGTTCGTCCACCCGCTCCAACCGCAAATCGTCGAGGTCGAACTGCACCGTCTCCGTTGCCCCCCGCTCGTTTCCCTGCAGCCGATAGACGAAATCCAAGCCCGTCACCTGCGTCCTGGGCAGGTGCGGGATCTCCCAAACCACGTGATTCCAAGTGTCCGCCTGTAGCAGGACATGATGCAGATGGCCAAACGTGTACGGCCAGGACTCGCTGCCTTGCGCCCGAAACTTGATCAGCAACGAAATCGTCCGGAAACCAGGCAGATGGGGAAACACTTGAAAACTCAGGCGGTTGAACGGCGTCCAGTCCTCCCCCGGAAACGCCCGCCGCACCCCGGTCTCCCCGAAGGGACGCCCCAGGACCGGCCCCGGGCGATCCAGCTTCGTTGGCGACGTCCAGCGCACCGACCGGCGCCCGTTCCGCGCCCGTTCCTCCGTAAACGACATTGCCCCGGGCCCGAATCCACTCCACCCCTCCGGACGCTCCATGTCATCCAGCGGACGGGTTTCCACCACCGTCTTGGATAGTCGCGCGGTCGCCGCGGATCGTTCCTGGGGTACCGGCAAGGGGAGATTCAGCCCGTCCTCGGCGGTCCCACTCCACGGCAAAACGCTGACGAGGACACCCGACACCAAAGCCTTGCAGAACGTAGCGCGCATGCCCTTCGGTACCTCCCCATGGCTGCGGAACGACAGCAATTAGTGGTCAACCGCCGTCTTGGGAAGCGGGCGATCAACCCCAGCTGTCGAGACAGGGCAACATGGGCGGACAGGCCGCCGAAACCAGCACTCGACCGTGGCCGCCGGCCCGCAGTCCCCATGATGCCGACCGTGTTGGATCGACCCAGCCACTAAGGGATCACCTCCCGGCCAACCGCACACACGTTGCCCCATCCATGGCCACAGGCAGATACGATAGGGACAGTCTCTTTGTAATAGAATGTCGAGCAGGGACAAGGACAGACCATGGGGGCATTCCACCGACCGTTTGAGACAGTCCTTTTGTACAATGGCCCACGAGCACCATGACAGGACGTCGGATGAATTCAAAACACCCGTCTGTTTATAAACTGATCGCGGGGATTGCCGCTCCATTTCGATGCTTGGCGATGAAGCCAAGCCGAGCCAAGCCAAGGCGAGGCGAAGTCGGCGACTCGGCCGTCGCCGGCGCCCCAGAGCGGTTCCGCACTGGACTTGGTGAAAGCCCATGACCCCGAAACGAGGCCACCCAACTAACTAGTTGACATGTTTACTGTTTATTTAGATTGTTTTCCACGTGACCGCTTCGGTTGATCCCGTTCCCCAATTACCGGTTCCCAATACGCGTTACCGGGCCCTGATCCAATTGCTGCGCACCGCCGAGGACTTGTGGAATGCCAGTCGGGATTTTTTCGTGCACTGGGAGCTGAGCCCGAGCCAGTTCAACGTTCTCAATGTGCTTTACGGCCAAGTGGATGGGCTTTCCCAATCCGACTTGAGTCGACTGTTGATTATGCATCGATCCAACGCGACCGGATTGATCGATCGGCTGGAGAAACGGGGCTTGGTTCGGCGAAATCCGCATCCCGAGGATCGCCGAGCCTATCGGGTGGTTCTCACCCCCGCCGGGGTTCGGCTTCTGGACGCCATTTACCCGCACTATTATGCCGCCGCGGATCGCGTTTGGGCCCAACTTCCGGAGGCCCGCGTGAGCGAGATTCTCGACGAACTCCAAAACCTCGCCGCCAACGCGGGCGCCGTCGCGGCGATCGCGTCGGCTTCCTTGCCTGGCCGCGACAGCGCCGTGGATACCGACTCCGCGGCACGCGCGCCGGGATCGGCCTTGCGAACATCCGGTCCGGACGAGGGCGAGCTTCGCACGAGCGATCTCTGACGGGGACGGCGGCGAAATCCCAGCGACTCGCGCGATGCCCGGCACTCCGAGCACCCTTCCGCCAAAGCAGAACCGGTCCCCCATCGCTGGTGGCCGGCGTCCCTTGTCACCCGGGTTCTGGATTGCGTTCGCGGGAGTGGGAACGGTCCTCTTTCATCTCGCCCACCTGCCGCGGCTCGGTGCGCTGGCCCTGGCCGTCCCCTTTTGCTGGGTGCCACTGGTCAAACGGGAGGGATCCCGGATCGCCTTTTACGGGGGAGTGACGATGGGGCTGGCGGTCTTCGCTCCCCAATTGGCCTTCTTCGGGACGATCTTCGGTTGGCCGGCGATGGCGCTCTGGCTGATTCTGTCGTTTTGGACGGGTCTGTTCGTGCTGGTGTGTTCCCACGGCTGGAGGCGGTTTCCTCCGCTCGCCATGCTGGTGGTCGTGCCCGTGATTTGGACCGGATGGGAGTACTTTCGGTCCGAGCTCTACTACCTTCGATTCTCGTGGATCACCCCCGGACTCGTGGCCGCGGATGGACCTGCCGCGGCGTTGCTGCCTTGGATTGGCAGCTACGGGCTCGGATTCGTGGCGTTTCTCGCCGCCGCCGTGGCTTGGTTCGGGAGCGGGCTCTACCGCGGGATGGCGTTGGCCCTTCCCGGCCTGGTGCTGGTCGCCGGCGGGGCAGGCGTCGGACCCGTTGCGCCCGGACAGCTACTCGAGGTCGCCGGGGCCCAGACGGAGTCCGCCTCCGAGGCGGACCTCCCGGGGATCCTCGACCGCGCGCGGTCGTCGCACCCGGGGGCGAGGCTGTTCCTGCTTCCCGAGTACGCGTTGGAAGGCGCGCCCGGCCCCGAATTGCGGTCGTGGTGCCGGCGCCACGAAAAGCACCTCGTCGTGGGAGGCCGGGAGAGGATCGATGCTCAGCGCTTCCGGAACGTCGCGTTCGTGGTGGATCCCCGAGGGGACGTGGTATTCGGGCAGGCCAAGAGCGTCCCGATTCAGTTCTTCCAGGATGGGGAACCCGCGGTGCGCCAGGACCTCTGGCAATCCCCGTGGGGCCCGATCGGCATCGCGATCTGCTACGATCTCAGCTACACGCGGGTGATGGATCGTCTTGTCCGGCAAGGTGCGGTGGCGTTGATCATCCCGACCATGGATGCCTGGGACTGGGGGAGCCGTCAGCACGCACTTCATGCGCGGGTGGCTCCCGTTCGGGCCGCGGAGTATCGAATCCCCATCCTCCGGTGCGCGAGCTCGGGCATCTCCCAGTTGGTCGATGCACAAGGCCAGGTGCGAACCTCGGCGCCGATGTCCGACGGCGTGCTCACCTTCGGAGGCGTCGTCGAACTGGGTCCACCGGGAAGCCTGCCCTGGGATCGATGGCTCGCGCCGGGATGCGCGGGTTTGGCCCTGGCGTTGTCCGGTTCCCTGGCGTTCCTCGAGGCCCGCGAACGAATCGGGAGCCGGCGGTCCGCCTCCGCACCCGGTCCGACGGTCCCGCCGGCTCCGTCGTCTCGCACCGAATAATTCCGCCCCCATCGTCTCCATCCTCTGCTTCGCCCCTGCCATGAAGTACCTACTGCACCTTGTCGCCCGTCTCTTCTTTCGGTTCCGCGCCTACCACACGGAGGCCCTGGTCACGCCGGGACCCGTGCTCCTGCTGCCGAACCACGCTTCGTGGCTCGACTGGCTGTTCCTGGGAGTCTTCCTCGATGACGACTGGAAGTTCGTCACGTCGCGCGAGACGGCCCAGACGAGCTGGCTGCACCGCCGGATGATGATCAATTCCCGCACGTTTCCCATCGAGACCTCATCCCCGTACGCGGTAAAGCGGATGGCGGAATTCCTCGAGAAGGGCGGCCGGCTCGTGCTGTTCCCCGAGGGCCGGATTTCCCGGACGGGCAGCCTGATGAAGCTCTTCGACGGCACGGGATTCCTGGTTTTCAAGACCCGCGCCAAGGTGATCACGGCGTATATTCGGGGTGCCCAACGCCTGCCCTTCTCACCGAATCCAGGTTGGCGGCGGCTGTTCACCCCGGTTTCCGTCCATTTCAGCGAGGCGCTCACCGCCCCTCATCCGGTGCATGTCAGCACGACCGAGGCACGCACGCTGCTCACGACCTGGGTCCGCGACCAGATGGTCCGCCAGCAATTCGAAGTCGAAATGGCGCATGGTCCCGGGCACCTGCTGGGGGCCATCCTCGAGACGGGGCGGCGCATGTCCTCCTTCCCCGTGCTGCGCGACACCACGGGCCAGACCCTGACGTATCGGCGCCTGCTGGTCGGGGCGGAGCTGCTGGCCCGGGAATGGCGCACCCTGCTCCATGGCGATGTCCCCCGGGTCGGGGTCCTGCTTCCCAACGTCAACGCCACCCCCGTCACCCTGATCAGCCTATGGGCCGCCGGACGCGTCCCCGCGTTGCTGAACTTCTCGACCGGCACCGCGGTCATGCTCCAGTGCTGTCAGCTCGCGGGCATCCGCCAGATCATCACCTCGCGTGCCTTCCTGCAGAAGGCGAAGCTCGATCCCCAGCCCCTCCTCGACGCCGGGATCGAACTTATCTACCTCGACGACGTCCGCACTCGCATTCCGTCCAGTCGCCGGCTCCTGGCGCTGCTCGCATCGTTCCTCACCCGGCACGCCGCGCTCGAGCCGTCCCGACCCGACACCGACACGGCGGTCGTCCTCTTCACCAGCGGATCCGAGGGCGTGCCAAAGGGGGTCGAACTCTCCCACCGCAACCTGCTCGCGAACCTGCGCCAACTCCTGACCGCGCTCGACATCGTCGACACCGACCGATTCTTCAGCGCCCTCCCGCTCTTCCACAGCTTCGGCGTGATGGCCGGCATCGTCGCCCCTCTCGTCCGCGGGGTTTTCTGCTTTCTGTATCCCTCGCCGCTGCACTACCGGATCGTTCCGACGCTGGTCTACGATCTCAACTGCACCCTGATGTTCGGGACCCCCACCTTCCTGAACGGGTACGCGCGCAAGGCGCATCCGTATGACTTCCGCACCGTCCGACTGCTCGTGGCCGGCGCCGAGAAACTCCAGGACGCCACCTTCCAGACCTACGCCCGCAAATTCGGCCTCCGGATTCTCGAAGGCTACGGGGCCACCGAGTGCAGCCCCGTGGTCTGCCTCAACTCCCTCCTCGAACCCCGCGTCGGGTCCGTCGGACGCTTCATGCCCGGCATCCAATGGAAGCTCGAACCCATGGACGGCGTGCCCGAGGGCGGACGCCTCCTCGTCCGCGGCCCCAACATCATGCGGGGCTACCTCAATCTCGAGGCCAACGCCAAGTTCCAGGCCCTGGACGGCTGGTACGACACCGGCGACATAGTCAAGGTCGACACCGACGGTTACGCCTTCGTCCTCGGACGCCTCAAGCGCTTCGCCAAGATCAGCGGCGAGATGGTCAGCCTGACCGCCGTCGAGGACGCGCTCGCGGGCGCGTTCCCCGATTACGGCCAGCGTTGCCAGATCGCCGTCGTGGCCGTCCCCGACGTCGACAAGGGCGAGCGCCTCGTCGCGGCCTCCAACGAGGCCCGGCTACGGCTCGAAGACCTGCGCGCCGTCCTCAAGGCCAGGGGTTTCAGCAACCTCTGCGTCCCGCGCGAACTTCGCTTCGTGAAGGAGATCCCCAAGCTCGGCACCGGCAAGGTCAACCACCGCGAACTGGCGACCCTCCTCGCCCAGGCCCAGGACGCCTCGCCCCCGGCCTCCTGATCTCACGGGTCGCACCCGGATCGCGGGGACCACGACCACCGAGCACCTCCATTTGCTTTCCTCCATGAACCGCCCCCTGCCACCGCACCGCCCGGTGAGCGCATCGGGCCTGCACGCCCTGGGCCGCGTGCTCCCATGCCGCGGAGACGATGTTCGCGGTTCACGATAATCACGCGCGAGCCTTTCCCCGCGGTCACTTTCCCCTCCATGTCCACCGACCCATCCCCACCGCCACACTCCCGTGGACGCCGCTTCCTCCGCGCCGTCGCCACGTTGCTCGTTCTCGCCGCCGCCGTGCTTCTCCTCGGACGCCAGGTCCTGTTCGAGGGCCCCTTCCGCACGCCGGTTCCCATTCCAGGCACGGCCATCATCGACGTGCACTGTCACGCCGCCGGCATCGGCGCCGGGGGATCCGGCTGCTTCGTGTCTCCCGCCCTGCGACACAACTTCCGGTTCGCCATCTACCTGAAGGCCTTCGGCGTCGACGCGTCCGAACTCGAACGCGAGGGCGACGACCTCCTGATGCGCCGGCTCTCCGGGAAGATCGCCGCGAGCCGCCACGTCTCTGCCGCGGTCGTCCTCGCGCTCGACGGCGTCGTGGATGCCGAAGGTCGGCTCGACACCAACCGCACCGAAGTCCACGTCCCCAACGACTTCGTGGCGGCCGCGGCGGCGCGGCACTCCAATCTATGGTTCGGCGCGTCCGTGAACCCGCTGCGTCACGACGCCCTCGCGCAGCTCGATGCCTGCGCCGCCCGGGGCGCCGTGCTCGTGAAATGGATTCCGTCCATCATGGACATCGATCCCGCCGACCCGCGCCTGGTTCCGTTCTATCGTCGCCTCGTCCACCACGGCCTGCCCCTGCTCTCGCATACGGGGCCGGAGAAGTCCTTCACCCGTTCGCGGGATGAACTGGCCGATCCGGCGCGCCTGCGGACGGCCCTGCTCGAAGGAGTCACCGTCATCGCCGCGCACGCCGGGTTCGACGGCGAACACGAGGGCGAACGCGACTTCGACCGGCTCCGGCGGTTGATGCGGGAGTTTCCGAACCTCTACGCCGACCTATCCTCCCTCACCCAGGTCAACAAGCTGCGGTCCCTCCGGGACGCGCTCGGCGATCCCGTGTGCCGTTCCCGACTCGTGTACGGATCCGACTTCCCCCTGATCAACACCGCGCTCGTCTCGCCCTGGTACTATCCGCTGAACCTCACCGAGGCGCGCCGGGCGGAGATCTCGGCGCTGGACAACCCCTGGGACCGCGACGTGGCGCTCAAGCAGGCGCTCGGCGTCCCGTCCGAAGTCTTTGCGCGCACGACCGCGATCCTGCGACGCCCGGCCCGCACGACCGCGCCCTGAGGCCTCCGGAGAGCGGCGGATGCCCGAAGCCGGGCCCTTGCCGGCGTTCCCGTCGCGTCATCGCGGCGTGGCGTGCGAACCGCCCGTGCGGTCCGTGGAAGCTGGAGGAACTCACGCCACGGCGCCACGAACGTCTCCAGCATTCGCCCCAGCAGGGAACGGTCCGCCTCGAGCCTCTCGGCGTTCGCCCCAGCAGATGACATCCCAGTCCGGTGTCCACGACGTGCAGCTTGGCGGCTTTGACCAGGCGCTTTCCGAGGTTGGGCGCCCACGCCGGGAGGCGGTGAACCAGAAAGACGGCTTCCAGCAATGCGAGATAGCGGGTCAAGGTCGTGTGTGGCAGGCCGGCGTTAGGGCTCAGGTCCGCGAGGTTCATTAAGCCGGATGATCGGGCGGCCAGCAGTCTGAGCAGGTTCGGCAAGGCATGCAGACCATCGACCCTTGCGAGATCGCGCACGTCACGCTGCAGTCAAGGGCCAGGGTGGTTCTGCCCGTTTGTCGGGCGCCGTTGAGCATCACGACGGGGGTGTCGGACAAGGCCCGACGGACGGCATCCCGAATGTAATATTGCGCCGAATCATGGTGAGATAGTCTCCGCATTGCGGTGGATTTGCATGCCCTTGCTTTTGCCGCCCCCTCGCTGGCGGTGGAATCCTCCCCGGAGTCGAGCGAACGCGCATCCAACCGCGTTGCCCGTCGCGTCGCGTTGCGGCACGACGCCGAGGACCGGCGCGAACCCGATCCCGGGCGGTTCGGGGATTGAAACTGGCTTTCGTCGCGGGTTCGGATTGCATCGCGGGCATGACGTGCGGTATCGCGCGACGCCGTGGGGCGCCGGGAAATCGGCGTTGGCGACGCCTCCTCGCGGTGGCGGGGGTACTCGCGTTGGTGTTCTGGTTAGGGTGGGGGTTGCCTTTCTGGGGCTTCCCGTTCCATGCCGGGCGCCAGGGACGTCCCCCGTTGACGCCGCCGTGGGCCCTGGAGTGCTGGCTGTGGGAGGACGATGCCAACACGGCGGAGGCGGTACGCGAACTCCTCGAAGGCTACGCGAAGCACGACATCCCGGTGCGAACCGTGCTGATCGACAGTCCCTGGAGCGAGCGATACAACGATTTCCGGGTCGACACCCGCCGCTATCCCGACCCGGCGCGCTTCTTCGGCGAGCTCCAAACCAACGGCATCCGGGTGGTGCTCTGGATGACCTGCATGGTGAACCGGAGGAACAAGGACACGTCCGTGGTTGACGCCACGGCGTTCCACGACGAGGCCCGGGCCCGGGGTTATCTGGCGGGGAACGGACGGCTCGTGCGCTGGTGGAAGGGCACCGGGAGCTTCCTCGACTACACGCATCCGGAGGCCCTCGCGTGGTGGCGGGGGTTGCAGGATGAAGTGCTGGGCTGGGGCATCGACGGCTGGAAGCTGGACGGAACCGACACGCTGTTCAGCGGTCCCGGCTTCATGCCCTGGCAGCGGACGCACGCCGGCTGGCTTTCGACGCGAGGGTACATGGACCTCTACAACCGGGAGGAATACCGGCACGGACTGTCGCGCAATCCGGAGTTCGTGATCCTGACCCGGGCGGTGGATCATCGCTACTTTCCGTTGAGCCATCCGGAGGGTTGCGCGCCCATCGATGCCGCACCTGTCACCTGGATCGGGGATCGCACGCACGAATGGTCGTCGCGCGGCGCGCGGCGCGGGGAGGATCGGGACGGAATGCTCTCGGCGGGTTCGCTGCTGGATCGGGGTTTCGAGGGCGCCTTGCGCGACATCCTGGCGAGCGCCGCCAGGGGCTACGGCGTGGTGGGTGCCGACGTCGCGGGGTACCACGGGCCCGAGCCCATCCCGCCCCGGCTGTACATTCGTTGGGCCCAGTTTGCCGCGTTCACGGGCCTCTTCCTCAACGGCGGGCACGGGGAGCGACGCCTGTGGAAGCGCACCCCCGAGGAACTGGAAATCGTGCGACGCTGCTCTTGGCTGCACACCGAGCTTCTTCCCTACCTCTACACCCACGTCGTGCGGGGACATGAGGGCGGTCCGGTGCTGATGCGTCCGATGCCGGGTCGGTATCACTACCTGCTGGGCGACGATCTGTTCGTCGCCCCCATCTACCGGGACGAGGCACGACACGTGGTCGAACTGCCGGGCGGGCGCTGGCGGGATCTGCTGGACGACTCGCGCCTCCGGGTGGGGCCGGTCCGGTGGACGAACGAATTCGGCCTCGGCGAGTACCCGGTCTACCAGCGCGACGGTTCGCTGCTGCCGTTGAACGTAACCCGGGCGTACACCGGATTCGGGGACACGAACTCCGCCGGATTCGTGACTTGGAACATCCTGCCGCATGGACGCGGCTCCTTCACCCTGGTGCACCCGGACGGTCGCGGGAGGACGACGCTGAGCGCGGAGGAACGTCCGGACGGGCTGGAACTTCGGCTGGCCGGCGCCCGGGCCTCGCACCTCCTGCGTATCCGCCACCCGCGGCGCCCGCAGGAGGTCCGGTGGGAGGGCCGGGAGTTGCGGGAGGGGACCGAATGGCGACACGACGCCTCGGCGGAGCGGCTTTGGATCCGGTTGCCGGATCGGGAGGGTGGCCTCGGCGTCGTGCGTTGAGGCCACCGGCGCGGAGCCACCCCGCCGGGCCACCCTTGCTCCGAGGAACCCGACGACGCCGATGGCTAGCTTCCGGACACCCTTTCGGGGGCGGATTCGTCGATCGGGTTGATGATTCGGGGCAACCCGGCCTCGACGAAATCCCGTTCGTTGCGGGTGTAGAAGACGGTGACACCGTGCCGGCGAAGCGTGACCCCGAGGAGGGCATCATGAGTTCGCTGGTAGGGGAACCTGCCCCGCTCCAGGCACCCGAGCACCTCCGCGAAGTGCGACAACTCGTACGCACAACAGGCGACGCCGCTCTCCTCCCGGAGAAACCGGAGGTGTGCTGCCGCCTGGGCGGCGGATCGGGGCTTCTGCAGGATCCTCGGATGGCGCAGGGCCTTGTAGAATTCCCAGAGCACCTGATCGGCCAGGATCCAATCGCCGGGATGCTCGAGCATGGCCTCCACCACCGCGAGGGCCTTGCCGTGCTCGGGGGCGCCGCTGTTGGCCGCGTAGACCAATATGTTCGTATCAAGACTGTTCATCACGGTTCGTCGCCGTGGATGAGCGACTTCATCCTGCCAGCGGAGACCAGGACCTTGCCCCCATCGAAGGTGGGGAAGGCGGGCGGGGTCGAGGAACTCCGCTGGAGCAGGCCGGAACGCTGGGCCAGATCCCGATCCACGGCCCGTCGGACGATCTCGCTCACCGGACGATCCTCGATTCTCGCCAGTTTGCGCAGGGCGTCCATCAACGGATCGGGAAAGAGGATTTGGATCTTTTGCATGGATACCTGCATCGCATGGATGTCAGCCCGGTGTCAAGGCAGGGCCGGGCCGATCCTATTCCCGCGCAACGCGTTCTGTCGGAACGGACGTTGGCACGAGATCCTTCGCGTCCTTCGCATCTCCATCCGCCGTTCCGCGCTCCGCGACGCGGGGAGCAAGATCTGGGAGCGGGCGGGGCCCGGATCCGGCCTATCGGGGCGCAAACCGCGCCGCGCGAAGCGTCGCGTCGAGACGCAGCGTTCCGCCGAGGAACGGCGCGAGCCCGATGATCCCGTCGCATGCCTGCAAGCCCTCGTGCACCACGACCTCGGAGCGACGGAGGGCAAGCGGCATGATGAACTCATGGCCGTCGAACCAGAGCGCCAAATCCCGGGCCCGGCGCGGCCAGCGCATCCGCAGCGAATGCAGCCCCGCCCCGAACGACGGCCTCGGGCTCCATCGGAAGCGGCTCCGAAGCAGCTTCGAATCCAGCAGTCCCGCGTTGGCATGCAGGCCGACCGTGGCGGGGCGCGACGCGTAGCCAGTGTCGAGGAAGAGATCCAGCGGATGCCCTTCCGGCGACACGAACGCCAGCATCGGCGCCCGGCGTCCGGACAGGTTTGGGGTGCCTTCCCCAAGCAGACCGGGGCGCTCCAGAGTCAGGATCAGCGCGGGGCCATCCCACGTCACCGTCGCCTGCCGGAGCAGGTCCCACCCGATCACGCCGTCCAGCGGCCCGGCCCACCGCCTCAGTGTCCCCAAGGACGCGATCACGACCGGCCAGTGGCTCGCCGACAGGCCCGATAGTTCCAGGGTCTCCGCCACACCCATCCCGGCGTCGCGGGATCGTCCATGGGTGTCCATGACGCGCACGGACGCCTCCACGCGACGCAACCCGACCCGGTCCGCAAACTCCCCGGTCACCACGGTCCGCGAGAAACCCGTGTCCACCAGCAACCGGCCCTCAACCCCGTTCAGCCGTCCGCGCACGACGACCAGATGCCGGCTCTTCAACTCGAACGGCGCACCCGGCGCCGGTTCCGGGAAGGCCAGCCGCGGTTCGGGCTCCCGGCTCAACGCCCGCGCCAACGCCATCCGCCCGGGATGGGTCCGGTCGAACCCGAATTCCTCCGCCAGCCGCACTGCCTGCTGCCAGCGCCCGTCCTCCTCGCAGGCCTGGATCATCCACCACCGCGCCATGTCCGGAGGCGGTCCCCCGTCGGAGGGACTCGCCAGCATCCCCCGCCAATGGCCCAGCGCGTCGTCCAGCCGCCCCTCCCAATACGCCTCCCGGGCCCGGACGAAGACCTGCCCGGCCTCGGTTTGCAGGTGCTCGGCCTCCGACCGCACGACCGACACCTGGACCCTTCGAGGGTCGATCGGCGGCAGGTCCGCCCGCCGCGCGGGCGCGGGCGCCGGTCGCACCGACACTGTTCGGTCCGTCCGCGGGTCCGCGGTCGCGCGGCAACCTCCCCCCACGAGTGCCGGCAGGAGCAGCGCCAGCAACCACCCCCACCGCGGTTCGCGTCCCGGCCAAAGCATGCCCGACCCTCGCCCCCCGCTCCTTCCGGCGTCAACGAACCCGGCGGTGGCGTTCACCCCGGTCGCATTGACCCGACGCCTCGAGTTCCTACGGTGCCGGGGTCGCCGCTCGCTGCACATTCCGCTCCACCCTCGCCATGAACTCCTCCTGCCGCTCCCTGCTCGTTCTGATCGCCGTTTCCTGGTTCGTCCCGGGGTCGATGCGGGCCGGCGAGGCCCGGGCCGCGGACAACGGCACGCCGGCCCACGCGTTCGCCTGCGCCGACTACACCCAGGGCAAGGTGTTCCTGGTGGGCGCGGATGGCCGGGTCCAATGGGAGGTGGCCGCGCCCAACTGCAATGATTTGTGGGTCCTCCCGAACGGGAACCTCCTGTTCAACACGGGGCACGGCGTGCGCGAGGTCGACCGGGAACGGCGCGTGGTGTTCGAGTTCCAGTCGAAGAGCGAGATCTACGCCTGCCAGCGGCTGACGAACGGCAACACCTTCGTTGGCGAGTGCAATGCCGGTCGGTTGCTGGAAGTCGCGCCCGACGGGAGGATCGTGAAGCAGGTCCGGCTCCTGCCGGAAGGCCGGGACGGCGGGCACCTGTACATGCGCAACGCGCGACAACTGGCAGACGGCAACTATCTCGTGACGCACTACGGCGAGCAGGTCGTGCGGGAATACGGTCCCGAAGGCGCCGTGGTGGCCACGATTCCGGCGAAGGGCGGGCCCCACAGTGCGGTTCGGCTGCCGAACGGGCATACCCTGATCACCTGCGGCGACATGCCCGGGGGTTCGCGCGTGTTCGAGGCGGATCGCGACGGGCGGGTGGTCTGGCAGGTCCAGGGCGACGAACTGCCCGGGATCAGCCTGAAATTCGTGGCCGGAGTCCAGCGCCTGTCCAACGGCCATACCGTGATCGCGAACTGGCTCGGACACGGCCAGTTCGGGAAGGCGCCGCACCTCCTTGAGATCACGCCCGACAAACGCGTCGCCTGGCAGTTCGCGGATCATCAGGCGATGCGAACGATCTCCAGCGTCCAGATCCTCGACGTGCCGGGGATCCGTTGAAGGGCGAAGCCCGGGCTACTCCACCTGCCACTCGTAGACGCCGGCGGAGAAGCGCTCGACCAACTGCATCTCGAGCCGCAGGGCCTTCGTCGTGACCGGCTCGAAGGTGACCTTGACCGGGTCGGTCTTCCGCACCGCGTAGTCGGTCGTGGCCCGGACGGGCTGCCACTCGCCGGCAGCATCGCGGTACAGCACGCGCCAGGACTTGGGCAGGCGGCATTCGCCGGTGCCGGTGTCGTCGAACCACGAAACGGCGACGCTGCCGACGCGCGTCGGTTCCTCGAACTCGTAGGCGATCCATTCGGCGGTGCCCTTGTGCGGCCAGAAGTCGAAGTTCGGCGCGAACCCGTCCGTGGCGTTCAACGGCAGCAACTGATCGTGGACGTGGGCCGGATCCATGCCGCCCCGGTGGTACGAAGTGGTGACCCTGGCTTTCGAGGTCAGCGTCGGGCGCGGCGCGATTCGGGCCTGTTCCGGGCTCCGCGCCATCCAGACGCTCATGGGCGTCAGTCCGCGGTTGGCCCAGACGGCGTACGGAATCGCGGAAAGGGTCGCGGGTGCGGAAGCGACGGTGTCGTCGTCCCGGCGCGTGGCACGGGCGGCATCGGCGACCTGCAGGACCGTGACGCCACCGAGCAGGTCGGCGCGATGTTCCGTCGCGATCCGGGCCGTCGCGGGTATCACGGCGTCGAAGACGCGCCCGTCGTTGTCGACGCCCTCGAACGCGTACACGACGGGGCCCCGTTCGAGGGCCACGCGCCCGCGCGTGGCGGCGATGGCGGGGTGTCCGGCGACGCGGCGAACGGGGAGGTCGAAGGCAAGAGCGACGGTGTCGCCGTCGCGCCATTCGCGGGTGATCTCGGCGAACCCGAGCCTGGTTTCGAGCGGGACGGACTGGCCGTTGACTTGCAGCGAACACGCGGCCGGCTTCGGATCGTCGTAGGCGTAGAGATCGCTGGGGAGGGGTTGGCCGCGGGACCAACCGGGGATCCGGAGGCAGAGGGTGAAGGTGGCGGGGCGCGCCGGAGCGAGGCGCAGGGAGATCGCGCCGTCCCACGGATAGCGGGTGGACTGCGCGAGTCGGATCGGGTTGCCGCGGACGGACGCGGTGGCGGTGCTTTGGGCGTAGAGGTTGACGTAGAGGCGATCGTCGCGCACGGCGGCGAGGTAGCCGCCGAGGGAGGCGATGGTGCGGAGGATATTGGGGGGACAGCAGGCGCAGCCGAACCAGGGGGCGCGCCCGGCGTGGCCGTGGTTGTTCACCGCCCGTCCGTCGTACTCGAGCGGGTTCGGGTAGAAGAACCGGTCGCCGGAGAGGGAGACGCCGCTGAGGACGCCGTTGTACAGGGAGCGTTCGAAGACGTCCATGTACCGCGCGTCGCCGGTCATGAGGAACATGCGATGGTTCCAGAAGAGAAAGGCCACGGCGGCGCAGGTCTCGTTGTAGCACCGGTTGGGCAACTCGTAGTCGTCGCCGTAGGCCTCGCCCGCCGCGCGGGCGCCGCATCCGCCGGTCAGATGCAGCTTGCGACCGACGACGTTGTCCCAGATGCGGGTGATGGCGGCGAGATAGCGCTGATCGCCGGTGAGAGCGGCGACGTCGGCCATGCCGCTGTAAAGGTAGTTCGCCCGGACGGCGTGGCCGACGGCCTCGGTTTGCTCGACCACGGGCCGATGATCCTGGCTGTAGGAGCTGCCGGTGCCGCGGGCCTCGAGGAAGAACCGGGCGAGGGAGAGGAACCGTTCGTCCCCCGTTTCGCGGTACAGTTTGGCGAGGCCCATTTCGATCACCTGATGGCCGGGCGCGATGCGGAGCTTGCCGGGACCGAAGTCGCGCTGCACGAGCTCGGCGCTCCGGAGGGAGACGTCGAGAAGGGATTTCGACCCGGTCGCCTGGGCGTAGGCCACGGCGGCCTCGTAGAGGTGGCCGAGGTTGTAGAGCTCGTGGCTGAGTTCCGAGTCCTTGAGCCAGCGCCGGGCATGGATCCAGGCGTGGGCCGGGGAATCCGGGTGCATCGTGCGCCACGTGTACAGGTAGCCGTCGGGCTCCTGCGCCGCGGCGACGCGCCGGATCATGCCGTCGAGCCGGGCCGCGATTTCCGGGTTGGGCTCGACGCTCAGGCAGAAGGCCGCGCCCTCGATGGCCTTGAAGACGTCCGAGTCGTCGAAGGGATACTCGGTGGGCGGCTTGCTGGAGAAGGAGGTCTCGCCGGCCGCGCGACGGCGCATCGTCTCGGCGGCGAGATCGAAGTTCGCGAGGCGCCGCGACGCGTCGCATTGCCCGAGGGCGAACGGCATGGTGACGCGCGCGTTGGTCGCCTGGCGCGCCTGCAGGACGCCGCCGGTGATGCGGACGTCGGTGAAGGGGACGGGGCGGAGGGGATAGTCGCTCGCGCCGCAGGCCGCGGCGGCCGTCAGGACCAGGACCGTCAGGGCCGCCAGGAGGGTGGGGATGGTTTTCATGGCCGAAATCAAACCGCGGCGGGGACGCGTCCGCCGGAAACGGTTCGGCGGCGGCGCCCCGGCCTAGAGCACCAGCTTCCGTTCGGCGCGCCGCTGAAAGATCTGGTCGGCGAGGACGCCGACGAGCACGACGGCGCCCATGACCGCGAAGTTCAGGGAGCTGGGGATGCCGAGCAGGTTGACGAGGTTCTGGAGCACCTGGAGCAGGGCGGTGCCGATGACGATGCCGATGATCGAGCCCTCGCCGCCGCGGAGGCTGCAGCCGCCGAGGACCGCCGCGGCGATGCCGTAGAGCTCGTAGAAATTGCCGTGGATCGAGGGCGAGATGGAGTTGGTGTAGAAGGCGAAGAGGATCGAGGCGAGGCCGGTCAGCATGCCCATGATGACGTAGGTGAGGCTGATGACGCGGCGGGTGTCGATGCCGGAAAACCGGGCCGCCTCCTCGTTGCGTCCGACGGCCAGGAGGTAGCGACCGAAGACGGACCGGTGGAGGACGACCCACATCACGGTCGCGACGATGACGAGCAGGACGAACGGCATGGGCAGGCCGAAGAGCTTGCCCCGGGCCAGACTGGCCAGGGATTCAAAGCCCTCGGCGTTGCCAAAGCCCTTGGTGGCGTCGTCGGCGATGAACCGGGCCAGGCCGCGGTAGAGCAGCAGCCCGCACAGCGTGACGATGAAGGGCTGCATCCGCATCCGGGTGATGAGGAGCCCATGAACCCAGCCGAGAGCCATCGGCAACAGCACCACCAGCAAGGCCGCCAGCGGCCAGGAGAGATTCCAATCGCGGAGGGCCATCGCCAGCAGCACGCCCCCCAGCGCGAACATCGAGCCGACGGACAGGTCGATGCCTCCCGTGATGATCACGAGGCCGAGCCCGATGCTGAAGATGCCGAACATGCCGATCACGTTCGCCATGTTGGTGAGGTTCACCGGCGACAGGAACTTCGGGTTCATGATCGCCGTGACGGCGCACAACACGGCCAGCAGGGCGGCGATTCCGGCTTCCTTTTTCATTCGGTGCTTGTTCCCGGGCGGACTTCGGCGGCCAGGCGGCGCCCGACCGCCAGTTGCATGATGTTCTCCTCCGTGCAGAGCCGGCGGTCGAGCACGCCCGAGATCTCCCCTTCGTGCATCACGGCCACGCGGTCGCTGACATGCAGGATCTCCTCCATGTCGCTGCTGATCATGATCACCACCGCGCCGCGCTCGGCGAGGTCCCGCATGAGCCGGTAGATCTCGGCCTTCGCCCCCACGTCGATGCCCCGCGTCGGCTCGTCGAAGATCATCACGCGCGGATTCAGCGCCAGCCACTTGCCGAGCACGACCTTCTGCTGGTTTCCACCGCTGAGGTTCACCACCAGCGCGTCGCGGTTCGGCGTCTTCACCCTCAGGGACGCGATCTGTTCGTCGGCGCAGACGTGCTCGCGTGCCCGCTGGATCAGCCCCAGCCGCGCGAAGCGGGAGAGGCGCGGCAGGGTGATGTTCTCCTCCACCGACATCCGCACCACCAGGCCCTCCCCCCGCCGGTCTTCCGGAACCAGATAGATCCCGTGCGTCATCGCGTCCTCCGACCGGCGGATCGTCAGCGGTTCGTCCCCGAGCCGGACCTCGGCCGAGCCCTGTTCGTCCAGGCCCACCAGCACCTTGGCCATCTCAGACCTCCCCGCCCCCACCAGCCCGGCGAAGCCGAGGATCTCGCCCCGCGCCGCCTCGAACGCGACCTGCCGGTCGGGGTATCGACCGGACCGCAACGCGCGCACGGCGAAGAACCCGGGGGTTCTCGTCGCGGCGGACTCCTGGTAGAGGCTTTTGATCTCCCGCCCCACCATGAGGGTCACGATCCGGTCATGCTCGATCTCGTGGCGCGCCAGTTCCCCGGCATTCCGACCGTCGCGCAGGACCACGACCCGGTCGGCGCAACGTCCGAGTTCGGCGAGGCGATGGGAGATGTAGACGATGCTGACCCCCTGATCCCGCAGCTCGTTGACGAGCTCGAGCAGCCGGTCGGTTTCCTGCACGGTCAGGCTCGACGTCGGCTCGTCCATGATGATCAGGCGCGCGTCGAGCGACAGGGCCTTGGCAATCTCGACCAACTGCTGTTGCGCGAGCGGCAGACGGTCCAGCCGGGTCGTCGTGGGCACCGTCACGCCGAGGCGCCGGAGATAGGCCTCGGCGTCGGCGTGGATCTTGCGACGATCGATCAGGCCGAAGCGGGACCTCGGCTCGCGCCCGAGGAACACGTTCGCGGCCAGGTCGAGGTTCCCCAGGACGTTCAACTCCTGGTGGATGAACGCGACGCCCAGCCTCAGGGCGTCGGTCACGCGCTCGATGCGGACCGCCCGCCCCTGCCAGCGGATCTCCCCGGCATCGGGCTGGTACACGCCGCCCAGCACCTTCATGAGCGTGGACTTGCCGGCGCCGTTCTCGCCGACCAGCGCGACCACCTCGCCGGCGCCCACCGAGAGCCGGACGTCGTCCAGGGCCACGACGCCGGGGAACCGCTTCGAGATGCCGCGCATCTCGAGGAGCGGCTGCCCCGGATCGGGAATCGTCGCGTTGCCCTCCATGAACATGCGCCTGGGATGCCCGGCCCTACTTGGCCAGGAGCTTGTTCAGGCGTTCCTGGAATTCGCCGACGTTGTCCTTCCGGATGGCCAGGGTGGGGACGATCTGCCTGCCGCCGGCGAGCGCGTTTTGGTCGCCCGCCAGATGGGCGGCCATCTTGCTGATGGCCTGGCGTCCGAACTCGAAGGGTTGCTGCACCACGGTGGCGAAGATCGAACCGTCGGCGACGCCCAGAAGCGTCTCGGCATCCTCGTCGAAGCAGACGATCTGCACCTTGCCGGTCTTCCCGCCGCTCTTGACGGCGTTCACGATCGCGGGGCCGTTGTAGCTCCAGAGCCCGACCAACCCGGCGACGTCCGGATACTTCACGAGCGTGTCCTCCACGTTCTTGCGGGCGCGCACGGGATCGGTGTCGTCGGTGCGTACGTCGAGGATCTCGACCTTGGAACCCTGGAGCTCCTTTTTCATGCCTTCGAATCGTTCCTTGGCGTTCTGGGCGTCGATTTTGCCGACGAACACCATGATCTTGCCGCCCGCGGGCAGGGCTTGCTTGACCAGCTTGCCGGCCTCGACGCCCGCCTCGACGTTGTCCGTCCCGATGTAGCAGACGCGCTTGCTCTTCGGGGCGTCGCTGTCGTGCGTGATCAACAGCGTCTGGCTCGCGATCTTGTCGAGCGCGGCCGTCTGGTTCTCGGGGTCGACCGGACTCACCGCGATGCCGTCGACACCGGCCGCGAGCAGGTCATCGAGGATCTGCTGCTGTTCCGCCGCCGTTCCGGTGGAGGGCAGGCGAAAATCCACCTTCACGTTGCCGAGTTCCTTCTCGGCGGTCTCGCAGCCCCGTTTCGCGATGGTCCAAAAGCTCGAGGTATTGTTCGGGACGAAGGCGAGTCGGATCTTCTTCGCCGAGGCGCCGGAGGGGGTGGCAGCGGCCCCGCCGCCTTCGGGCTTGCCGCAGCCCGCCAGGGCCAACGCGAGACACAGGGAGCCCAGAACGAGAGTCAGGGGATTCGATTTCATGGTAGTTCGGTCAGGACCGTCAGGGTGGCGGGCATGGTTTCACTTCCCGGCAGGGATGCGCAACACCGTGAACGAATTTCCGGGGAACGACCGCGTCCAGCGGGCCCCTTCCAGCTCCAGCGCCTCCGTTCGCGGCGCCACCCGCGTGGGTTCGTCGAGGGTGTTCTCGTCCTTCGGGTTCCCGCTGGTGAGGACGATGGCCTGCCCGCGACGGGCGAGCGGCCCGGCACCGGCGAGGTCGATCTCGACGTCAGCGGGCGTCGCCGCGCCGTTGACCACCTTGAGAATGGTGTCGCCGGTCGCCGCGTCCCGGGTGGCACTGGCGAACACCGTCTTGAGCATCCGCCGGGTCCGGTGGAGGTCATGCACCAACGCCCCGTCCAGCCAGCACTTCACGTCGAGCCCGCGGATCTCCACCTTCAGGTCGTACCAGCGGCCCGTCTCGATCCGTCCCGATTTCGGGTCGAGCGTGGATCCGATCTCGACCCCGTGCCGCTGGTTCTCCCAGCCGCCCAGGTTCCACCAGATGCGGTCCTCGTCCTCGGCGTTGTGGAACAGGATCAGGAATCCCTCGCGGCCCGCGATCTTGCGCGCCTTGAGTTCCAGGGTGTAGTCGGTCCACGACCGGTCGCCGGCCAGCGCCCGCACGAACTCCCGATCCGCCGCCGATTGGCGGAAGGCGCCGTCCTGCACGGACCAGCGTCCGCCGCCCAACGCGCGCCAGCCCGCGGAATCGCGTCCGAAGTCGGAGGCCAGGAGCACCCGTCCGTCCGGGGCGGTGACCTTGACGTCGCGGAACTCGGCGGCGGTGTTCCAGGTGCCCAATCCGATGCCGCCGTGGGGCAAGGGTTCCTCGACGCTGCCGGATTCGACGACCGTGGGGAGGGTTACCGTTCCGCGATGTTCCGCGAAGAGCCTCTGCACGTGGTAGCTGGGGATGCCGTACCAGCGGGAGCTGTCGAAGTTGATGAGGTTCACCGGCCAGCGCTTGTGGTTGGCGTTGCAGAACAGGGGCGCGTAGGCGGCCATGATCACGACGTCCGAATTGCGCTCCATCCCGGTCATGAAGGCGGCCTCGCCGATGGCACCGCGCAGGTTGCCCAGGCCGGTGTTGCGGGTGACGGCGTACTCGCCGACGAAGATCCTCGGCCCCTTCCGGTCGTACCCGTCGTAGCGGTGGGCCTGGGACATGAACCATTCCGGCGTGTCATAGTAGTGTTCGTCCACGATCTCCGGCATCGGGTCCTTCGGATACCCGCCGGCCCAATGGTTGGCCACGAGTTTGACGTCGGGATATTTGGCCTGGATGGCCTTCACGAAAAGAGGCCAGCGCTCACGATAGGCCTCGCCGCCGTTCTCGTTGCCGATTTCGAGGTAGCGCAGGCCGAAGGGAGCCGGATGGCCGTGGCGGGCCCGGAGGCTGCCCCAGACGGTGTTCGTGGGGCCGTTGGCATACTCGAGGGCGTCCAGGGCGTCCTGCACCCAATGGTCCATGGCGTCCAACGGAACCGTCTCCCGATGCGACATGCCCGCGTTGATGCAGAAGAGCGGTTCCGCGCCGAGATCCTCGGCCATCTGCAGATACTCGTGATAGCCCACGCCGTGCGTCGCCTGATAACCCCAGATGTTCGGCAGCGGCACCCGGACATCGGGACTTCCGACCGTCTTCTTCCACTGGTACATGCGCGCCAGGTCCTCGCCCTCCACCCAGCAACCGCCGGGGAACCGCAGGAAGGCCGGCTTCAGCGCCGCCATGGCCTCGGCAAGGTCCGGGCGCAGCCCGGACTTCTTCCAGGTGCGGACGGGCATCAGCGACACCATGTCGAGAAACAGCGTGCCCTGGCCTTCGAGCCGCAGCTCGAGGCTCGCCCGCGGGTCGCCGTCGCGGGCCGTGCATTCGAACTCGTGGTACTTCCAGTCCCGGGTGATGCCCCGGACCTCCCCCGCAGCCAACTCCCGGTTCCCCGCGACCAACCGGACGGCGATGCGCCCGGCAAAGCCGTCGGCGGCACGGGCCGCCACCTGGAACCGGTAGCGTTCGCCCCGGACGACGTTCATGCCATAGTAGCCTTCGTTCGCCAGCACGGTGCTCCCGGCCACCTTCGCGCGCAGGCTCCGCCGGTTGAGCGGGTTCAAGGGGCGACTGCCGTCCACCGCGAGCTCGGCCCCGGGAGCCAGGGCACCCACAACCTTCCAGTGCTCCGGCTCCGTGCCGTCCTCGAACGACCGATTGCGCACGTGCTCGGGGTACACCCCGCCGTCGGCGGACAGGTTGATGTCCTCGAAGAAGAGGCCCCACAACGCCGGCGAAACCGGGTGTCCCGGGCGATCGGCCTGGATGGTGATCCTCGCGGCGCCGAGGGACGGCAGGATGGCGGCGAGCAGAACTGCGCCGACTAGGTGGCTCTTTCTCATGGTCTCGTTCCTCCAAAGGGATGCCGCGCACGCGGCGGATTGCCTATGCCACGAACCCCTGTTTCAGGCCGTAGGCGACCTCGTTCCATTCCAATTCCTGACGCAAACGGCGTGGCCGGGTCTCGGCATCGATGACGACCAGTTCCAGGCCCGCCATGCCGGCGAAATCCTCCAGCATCTCGGTGGTCACCGCCCGGCTGAAGCCCGTGTGATGCGCGCCCCCGGCCTGGATCCAGCAGCCACAGGCCGTTTCGAAATCGGGCTTTGGCTGCCACAGCGCCCGGGCCACGGGCAGGCGCGGCATGGGTTCGTCGGCCTCGACGACCTCCACCTCGTTCACCAGCAGGCGAAACCGGTTCCCCAGGTCGATCAACGACGCGTTGAGCCCCGGCCCCGCCGGGGTGCCGAACACGAGGCGGGCCGGGTCCGCCTTCCCGCCGATGCCCAGTGGATGGACCTGCAACGAAGGCCGACCGGCGGCGATCGACGGGCAGATCTCGAGCATGTGCGCGCCCAGAACCTTCTTGCCGCCGGGGCCCAGGTGGTACGTGTAGTCCTCCATGAACGAAGTCCCGCCCGGCAATTCGGTTCCCATGACCTTCATCGCCCTCAGGAGCGCCGCCGTCTTCCAATCGCCTTCGGCTCCGAACCCGTAGCCCTCCGCCATGAGCCGCTGCGGCGCGAGTCCGGGCAACTGCACGAGACCGTGCAGATCCTCGAACGTGGTGGTGAACCCCTTGAAGCCGCCCTCCTCGAGAAAGGCCCGGAGTCCGAGCTCGATCCGGGCGGCCTCGCGGACGGAGCGGGCCCGCCGACCGCCGCGTTGCAGGTCGGGAGCCACCTCGTACTGGCTCTCGTACCGGCCCAGGAGCCGGTCGAGGTCGTCGTCCCCGACCTCCTTGATGCGGTCCACGAGGTCGCCGACGCCGTAGCCGTTGACGGAGAATCCGAACCGCATCTGGGCCGAGACCTTGTCGCCCTCGGTCACGGCGACCTCCCGCATGTTGTCGCCGAACCGCACGAATCGCGCGCCCTGCCAGTCATGCCAGGCCGCCGCCGCCCGACACCAGGCCCCGATCCGCTGCCGGGTGGATTCCTCCTGCCAGAAGCCGACGACCACCTTCCGGTTCAGCCGGAGGCGGGACATGATGAAGCCGTGTTCCCGGTCGCCATGCGCGGCCTGGTTCAGGTTCATGAAGTCCATGTCGATGCGCGCCCACGGGATGTCGCGGTTGTACTGCGTGTGGAGGTGAAGGAGGGGCTTCCGCAGCAGCCTCAGCCCCTGGATCCACATCTTCGACGGCGAGAACGTATGGCACCACGTGATCAGCCCCACGCACTTCGCGGCGGCATTGGCCTCGCCGCACAGTGCCGTGACCGCCTCGGGGGTCGTCAGCACCGGCTTGAAGACGACGCGGACCGGGATGGCCCGGGCCGCGCTCAGGGAACGGGCAATCTCCCGGGAATCCCGTGCCACCTGCCGGAGCGCGGCGGGGCCGTAGAGATGCTGGCTTCCGGTGACGAACCAGACTTCGAGGGCGTGGAGGTGTTGTTGCATCGTGGGTCGCGGTGACTCTCCCGGGGCGTTGTCCCCCGGGAGCAGGTCTCCAACCTCCCCCGCCCGCGTCGTCCTGCCAACGCCACGATGCGAATTTGATTCACCAATTTGCGACTCGTTTGCCAGCCTGCCCCTCCCACCCCGCCATGCCTGCCCCCACCCGCCGGCCCGCCCGGATTCCCACCGTCGTCCTGCTCCTGGAATCCTCCCGCGCCTCGGGCCGCAGCCTGCTCCGCGGCATCTCGGAATACGCCCGGCACCACGGTCCCTGGACCTTTCACTGGGAGGCCGGCGGCTTCGAGGCCTTCTCCCGCCGGCTGGCCAGCCTCGCGGCCGACGGCATCGTGTTGCGCGACGTCGATGGGGTGCAGGAGGTGCTCCGCTACGGCATTCCCGCGATCGTCGTGGGGCACCACCGCCAGCAGGTACGCGGCCTGTCCAATGTCGTCACCGATTCGCGCATGATCTCCCGTCTCGCCGTCGAACACCTGATCGACTGCGGCTTCCGGTCCTTTGCCTTCGTCGGATACCCCGGCAATCCCTGGTCGGACGAACGCCGGGACGCCTTCGCCGGCCTCCTGCGCGCGACCGGCCTGCCGTGCGCGGACTACGCGCCCTCCCGCGACCGACCCGTCCGGGAGCCGATCTACGACGCCAGCCTCGTTCCCTGGGCGGTCGAGCAGGCCTCCATGGCCCGGTGGCTGGGTGAACTGCCCCTGCCCGCCGGCGTCATGGCCTGCAACGACGACCGCGCCCAGAACGTCAGCGAGGCCTGCAAACTCGCCGGACTCCGCGTGCCGGAGGACATCGGCATCATCGGGGCCGACAACGACGAACTGGTCTGCGAACTCGGGCATCCCCCGCTCTCGAGCGTCGCCATCAACTTCGAACGCGCCGGGTTCGAAGCCGCCCGCCTGCTCCACGCGATGATGCGCAACCCGCGCCGGTCCCGAACGAACGACATCCTCGTCCAGCCGACCCATGTCGTGCCCCGCCAGTCGACCGACATTCTCTTCATCGAGGACGGGGCGGTGTCGCGGGCCATCCGGTTCATTCGGCGGGAGGCCCGCCGACGGATCGCCGTCGACGACGTCGCGCGCGCGGCGGGGCTCTCCCGCCGGGTTCTGGAGCGCCGCTTCCGCTCGGTTTTCGGACGCTCGGTCCTGCACGAGGTTCGCCGCTCCCGGGTCGAGGTGATCGCACGGATGCTCGTGGAAACGAACCTCTCGGTTTCCGAGATCGCCTTCGCGACCGGCTTTCCCGGGGTGGAGCACTTCGCCCGCTACTTCCGCCACGAGCGCCGGATGACGCCCCTGAACTACCGGCGCACCTACGGATCGAACTAGAACCGGTTGCGGGCCGCGGGGCGGCCGACCGGATCCCGATTCACCATTTCACGGCCAGCACCGCCGCCTGCAGCGAGTCCAGCAGCAGCCCGGGTCCGCAGCCCAGAAGCAGGACGAGCAGCGCCGCCACGGCCATCGTCGCCAACTCGGCGCCCGTGCCGGTCGGACGCCGAAACCCCGCCGACGCGGCGTCGACGAACACCACCTTCAGCAGCCGGAGATAGTAATAGAACGACACGCAGGTCGTGGCGATGCCAAGCACCGCCAGCCAGAGCAAGCCGAGCCCCGTCCCCCCCGACTTCAGCGCGGCGAGGAACAGGTAGAATTTCCCGAAGAACCCGGCCAGCGGCGGGATGCCGCCCAGCGACAGCACGAAGATTCCGAGGCACAACGCCACCAGCGGCGAGCGATCGGCCAAACCCGCGAAATGGCGGAAGTCCGAGCCGCCCGTCGCGCGCTCGATCCAGCCCACGATCCCGAACATTCCCAACGACGTCACCGCATAGGTCGACGCATAGAACAGCACCGACTGCATCCCGTCGGGGCCGCCGGCCAGCACTCCCACCAGCGTGTAGCCGGCATGGGCCACGGCGGAGTAGCCGAGCAACCGCCGCACGCTTGACTGCGACAGGGCTGCCAGGTTTCCGATCAGCATCGAGGCTCCGGCCAGACACGCCACCACCGGCATCCAACCCGCCCGAAATCCCCCCCAGGCACCGCTGCCTTCCACCCCGGCCAGGGCCAGCATGCTGAATTTCGCCACGACGAAGAACGCCGCCACCTTCGATCCGCCCGCGATGAAGCCGGCTGCCGGTGCCGGCGCGCCCTCGTAGGCATCCGGGGCCCAGAAATGAAACGGAACGGCCGCGACCTTGAACCCCAGTCCGACGAACACCAGGACCACTCCCGCGAACAACAACGGCGGCAGCCCCGCACCGGCCAGCTCCCGCGCGATGCCCCGGAACTCGATGGATCCGGAGACGCCGTAGAGGAGGCTGAGTCCGAACAGCAGAAACGCCCCCGCCATCCCGCCGAAGAGAAAGTACTTCAACGCCGCCTCCATCCCGTAGCCGTCGCGTTTGTCGAACGCGGTCAGGATGTAGAGCGACACGCTCGCCAGCTCCAGCGCGAGGAACAGCATGAGCACGTTCTCCGTGGCGGCCATCAGCAACATGCCGACGGCACCCAGCAGCACCACGGCGACGTATTCGCCGACGTGCGGCGTGAAACGGTTGCCCCGCGAAAGCAGCAAGGTCCCCGC
The DNA here is from genome assembly GCA_964608505.1 of uncultured Verrucomicrobiota bacterium. Lineage (GTDB taxonomy): Bacteria > Verrucomicrobiota > Verrucomicrobiia > Limisphaerales > CAIMTB01 > CAIMTB01. Next base: position 33,104 of record CAZSOV010000004.1, on the reverse strand, counting down.
CGTCAACCCCAGCAGCACTCCCCGGACCCATCGTGTCAGCGAGTCGCTCACCAGCATGGCCCCGGGCGCCGCGCCCTCCACCGCGCCGGCCATCAGCCAGACCACACCCGCCAGGCACCCCGCCACGCCCACGCCGACGGCCAATCCCCACCGCCCCCGCTCGGTGCCCTTGCCGCGCCGGCCGAGATCGACGGCGAGGACCACGAGCGCCGTGATCACCAGCAGGATCTCGGCGGTCGCCAGGCGGGCCAGTTGCAGGTAGTCGAGGTTCATGGTCACGGCCAGCCCATCGTCCGTCGGAGGCCGGCGAAGGCCGCCGAACCCAACCCCGCGTCGATCCAGTCCATCAGCAGCCTGGGATACAACCCCACCGCCAGGCTCACTCCCAGCAACAGCAGCGCACCGGCCTTTTCCATCCCCGTGATGGGTTCCAGCGGTGCTCCGGTCTCCGCGAGCGGGCGCGCCCCGGTTGTCGCCTCTCCCAGAAACGCCTTTTGCAGCACCCGCAGGGTGAACGCCACCGCGAGCACCACGCCCGCGCCCGCGGCCAGGGCCGCCGCCGGGTAGACCTGCCAGACCCCCATCAACACCTGCAGTTCCGCCACGAACCCGCTGAATCCGGGCAGGCCCATCGAGGCCACCGCCGCCAGCGTGAACGTGACCCCCGCGAACGGCAGCGCCCGCGCCAGCCCCAGCCCCTCCAACAACGACAATTCCCGCGTGTGCGTCCGCTCGTACACCATCCGTCCGACCACGCCGAACAGCAGCCCCGCGATGACCCCGTGCGAGAACATCTGCAACACGGCACCGGCCACCCCGCGCGGCGTGGCCGCCGCCAATCCCAGCAGCACGAACCCCATGTGGCTCACGCTCGAGTACCCGATCACGAACTTGAAATCCTGCTGCACCAGCGCCACCAGCGCCGCGTACACGATCCCCACGACCGCCAGCGTCGCAAACGCCGGTCCCCACGACCTCGCCCCTTCCGGCATCAACCCCATCGCCACGCGCAGCGCGCCGTACGCCCCCAGCTTCATCACCACGCCCGCCAGCAGCATCGACGCGGCCGTTGGCGCCGCCACGTGGCCGGTCGGCGCCCACGTGTGGAACGGCCAGAGGCCCGCCAGCACCGCGAAGCCGAGAAACACGAGGGGGAAGGCCCATGCCTGAAAACCCGCCGGCAACGAGGTTCCCGCGAGCCGCAGCATGTCGAACGACCCCAACCCGGCGACCGCGTACAAGGCCAGCAACCCCACCAGCACCCCCGCGCTGCCGATGAACGAGTACAGCGCCAACTTCATCGCCCCGTAATCGCGCCGCGTCGATCCCCAGATCGCGATCAGAAAATACTTCGGCACGATGGCCAGTTCGTAGAATGCGAAGAACTGGAACAGATCGAAACTCAGGAAGACGCCGTACACCCCCGCGATGAGCAGCAGGTACAACGCGAAAAACTCGTTCACCCGCTCCTCGATGTTCCACGAGAACAACACCCCGGCGACCGCCGCCACCCCCGTCAGGAGCACCAGCACCACGCTCACCCCGTCCGCCGCCAGGTGGAACTCGATCCCCAACGACGGGACCCACGGCAGCCGCAGCAACGTGACCACCTCGCCGCCCGCGCCGAACCCGATCGCCCCGGCCACGCCCGCCGCCAGGCCCGCCAGCGCGCTTCCCAACGCGACGGCCCGCACCAACCCCACCCGCGCGGGTCCGGCCAGGTAGGCCCCCAGCACCCCGGCGAATGTGATCAGGATGGTCGATGCCAGGAGCATGGATCAGTGTCCTCCCGCCAGTTTCAACGCCGTTCCGTTCGTCAGCCGCAGGATCAAATCCGGGTACACGCCCAGCACCAACATCACCGCCACCGGCACGGCCAACTGCCATCGCTCGCGCGTGCCAAGATCGGCGAAACCACCCTCCGGCAGTTCCGGCGGCCCGTGAAAAACCTTCTGCATCAGGGTCAACAGGAAGATGGCCGTCGTCAGCAGTCCCACCGAGGCCAGCGCGGCCACCCAGGGCTGGGCCGCGAACACGCCCCGGAAGATCAGGAACTCGCCCACGAACCCGTTGAGCCCCGGCAACCCGATCGAGGAGAAGACGCTGATCCCCATCAACCCGCAGAGCACCGGGGCCACCCGCCGCAACCCGCCGACCTGTCCGAGCGTCCGCACCGCGGCGCCCCGTCGCTCCAGCATCTCGATCGCCGCGAACAACGCCGCCGCCGTGATGCCGTGGTTCAGCATCTGCAGCATCACCCCGTTCAGGGCCGGCACCCCGACCCCCTCCACCCAGGCGGCTCCCGTCGCCCCCGGAGCCAGGACGAACAAGGCCAGCGCGCAGTAGCCCAGGTGGTTGATCGACGAATACGCCAGCACCCGTTTCACGTCGGTCTGCGCGAAGGCCGACAACGTCGGCAGCACCACCGTTGCGAGCGCCAGCGCCACCAGCACCCCCTGGCACGCCCGGAACTGGTCCGGGAAGATCGGCAACGCGATCCGCAACATCCCGTAGACCCCCATCTTCGACATCACCCCGGTCAGCATCATCGTGACCGGCGACGGCGCCGCCGCGTAGGTCTCGGGCAACCACGTGTGGAACGGCCACAACGGCATCTTCACCGCGAAGCCCAGCAACACGCCCAGAAACACCGCCACGGCCAGGGCTTCTCCCGACGCGAATACCCCCGCCCACGGCAGCTTCTCCCCCAACGCCGACGCCAGACGCCCCGACTGGCCGAACTCCGTCAGTTGCACAAAATCGAAACTGCCACCCACGGCCCGCAGCGCCAGGAACCCGAGCAGCAGCGCCACGCTGCCGACCATGGTGTACACGAAGAACCGGAACGAAGCCGCCCCTGCCCCGGCGCCGCCGAAAAACCGCACCAGCAGATACGCCGGCACCAGACCCAGCTCCCAGAACAGGAACCAATGGAAGAAATTGAGGGCCGTGAAGGTCCCGAACAGGCCGGCCTGCAGAAACAGAACCAACGCGTGATACAACCGCTCCCGCCCCGCCGCGACCCGCTCCGAAACCCACGTGCTCCACCAGGGCACCAGTGCCGTCAGCAGCACCGAAACCAACCCCAGCCCGTCCAATCCCAGGAAATACTCCGCTCCCAGCGCCGGTACCCACGACCGGCGTTCCACGAATTGCAGCTGTCCCGTGGCGCCGTCGAACCCACCCGCGATCCACAGCGCCAGCACCGCCACCGCCCCCTGCCAAGCCAGACACAAAGGCCGGGCGCGCCCCGCCCACGACCGCGGCAGCCACGCGACGAGCAGGCCGCCCAGCAGGGGTGCGGCGGTCAGGAGGGTCAGCCAGGGCGTGTTCATCCTGGACGAATCCCCCAGATCAGGACCCCGCCGAGCACGACCGCGCCCAGCCCCATCCAGCCCAAGTACCGCTGCACGTTGCCGTTCTGGACACGCGAGAATCCGCGCCCCAGCCACCGCGCCGTCTCGCATCCGGCGTCGAAGCCGGCATTGACGAAGAACTCGTCCACCCAGCGCGAGACCCATGCCAGGCCGTTGGCGATGCCGCCCACCGCCAGCACCAAACCGGCGATGATCCACTCGTCGATCCAACGCATCAGCGCCGAACCCCAGCGGTGGCCCATCACCACGGTATACTCGTAGAGTTCATCCACCAGCAGCCGGCGCCCCAGCAACCGGTACACCGCCGGGATCCGCGCCTCGAGCACGTCCGGCGCGCCGGCGCTCTCCCGCGTCCGGCGCCCGTACAACCTCCAACCCGCGCCGATACCCAGGCCGACCACCACGGTCGACAGACCCATCAGCGGCAGGGCGTGCACCAACCGCCCCGTGTCCCAGTGGGCCGCGTGTCCGTTCAGAAAACCCTCGAACCACGGCCAGGCAGGCGTCCCGATCACTCCCAGACTCACGGCGGCCACGGCCAGCAAGGTCAAGGGAACCGTCATCACCCGCGGACTCTCCTGTACGCCAGGCCCACCCTCGTGTCCGTGCCCATGCCCGTGGTCGGCTCCGTGCCCGTCCGCCGCCCCGTCGTCGCCTCGATACGCACCGGCGAAGACCTCGAACATCTGGCGCGTCATGTAGAACGCCGTCAGAAAGGCCCCACCCAAACCCAGCGCGAAGGGCCATCGACTCGGCTGCCACAGCCAGGCCGTGTGCAGGATCTCGTCCTTGCTCCAGAATCCGGAAAACACCAACGGAACCCCGGACAGGGCCATCATGCCGATGGCGTACGTGGCGAAGGTCACGGGCATCCGCTTCCGCAGACCGCCCATTCGCCGGATGTCCTGCTCGTGATGGCACCCATGGATCACCGAGCCCGATCCCAGGAACAGAAGCGCCTTGAAGAACGCGTGCGTAATGAGGTGGAACATTCCCACCGCGACCCCGCCCGTTCCCAACCCGAGGAACATGTACCCCAGCTGCGAGACCGTCGAATACGCCAGGATCCGCTTGATGTCCGTCTGCGCCACCGCGATGAGCGCCGCGAAGACCGCCGTCAACGATCCGACCACGGTCACCACGTTCAAGGCCATGCTCCCGCCCGCCGCCACCGGCACGTCGAGACCACCGGCCATGATCGGAAACACGCGGGCCACCAGAAACACGCCTGCGGCCACCATGGTGGCCGCGTGGATCAGCGCGCTGACCGGGGTGGGCCCCTCCATCGCGTCCGGGAGCCACACATGCAGCGGCAATTGCCCGGACTTGCCGACCGCCCCGACGAACAACAGCAACCCGATTGCCGTCGCCGCCGTCAGCGTGCCCGTCACGACGGTCGAGGTCAGCCGGGCCAAGGCGGCCTGCTCCAGGCAGCCGGCCCCCTCGGCGTAGAACAGCGAAGTGCCCGTCTCCCCGTAGAGCCACACGAGCCCCAGGAAGAGGCCCACGTCCCCGATCCGCGTCACCACGAACGCCTTCTTCGCGGCCGCCGCGGCCGAGGGCTTGTGAAACCAGAATCCGATGAGCAGGTACGACGCCAGCCCCATCACCTCCCAGCAGCCGAAAAACAGCAGCAGGCTGTTCGACATCACCAATCCCAGCATCGCCGCCGCGAACAACGACAGGAAACAGAAGAACCGGGTCACGTTCTCGTCCGATGCCATGTAGCCCGTGCTGAAAACGAAAATCAGCAACCCCACGAAACTCACCATCAGGAGCATGGCGGACGACATCGGGTCCAGCACCACGCCCAACCGCACCGCGCCCGTACCGAGGCGGAACCAGTCGAAGTTCAGGGCCACCCGCGCCACCCCCGTCCCGGACGCCAGCACCGTCGCCGCCAGGGCCGCCACCGATCCCGCGAGCGCCAGCCCCATGGCCCCGATCCCGAGCCCCATGGCCGCCCGCTTCGCCGACCTCGGCAGCAACGCGATCACCCCTGCCGCCGCCAGCGGAAACAGCGGAATCAACCACAGCATGCGCGCCAGGGTAGCCATGGGATTCAGCCCTTCAGGACTTCCGCCGCCCGCAGCGAGGTGGTTCGCCGATGGCGGTACAGCGCGATGATCAACGCCAGTCCCACCGCCGCCTCGGCCGCCGCGATCGCAATCGAGAAGAGGGCGAACATCAAACCCGTGTTCACGTCCGGCTTCGGGCCGTACCTCCAGAAACTCAGGAAGCTCAGGTTCCCCGCGTTGAGCATCAGCTCGATGCCGATCAGCGTCAGAATCGCGTTGCGTCGGGAAAGCGCCCCGGCGAGACCGGTTCCGAAGAGCAACACCGCCAGCATGAGATGCGCCACCAGCGGGTTCATCGTCGGCCCCCTCCTTCTCCCGCCCCTTCGGCACCCGACGAATCCCGGGGCAGCGCCAGCACGGCCGCACCGATCATGGCCACCGTCAGCAGCACGCCCACCACCTGCAACGGCAGGACGTAGTCCGTCATCAAGGCCTCCCCCAGTTCCTTCACGGCCGGCGGTGCGGGCGGTTCCTCGCGTTTACCCAGCCCCGGCCCGGTCAGCAGGGCTCCCAAAAGCAGGAACACCACCCCGCCCGCCGTCGTCAGCCCCCATGTCCATCCTTCCCGTCCGCCTTCCCGGGGTTCGCCATCGCCGCTCCGCGTCAGGAGCAGCACGAAGACCAGCAGGATGGCCACGGCCCCGACATAGACCATCACCTGGACCAAGCCGAGGAACTGCGCGCCCAGGGCCAGGTACACGCCCGCGAGCCCGACGAACGTCACCACGAGGGACAATGCGCTATGCACCGCGTTCCGCAGCGTCATCGCCGCCACGGCGCCCCCCAGGGTCAGAATCGCGAGCAGATAGAAAAACGGGTTCACGCGTTGCCTTTCGCTTTAGCCCGTCGCATAGCGGTACACCCGCGGACGCATCTGGCGCCGCCCCTTGAGCGAGCGTCCCAGCAGCACGTAGGCCAGCACGAGGATCGGCCCCCCGAGGATCCAGCCCAGAAGGCCACCCCCGACGCGCCCCCAGATCACCACCACCGGCAGGATCAGCAGCGACAAGGGGAGCATGAATTTCCACGCGAAATCCATCAGCTGGTCCATCCGCAGGCGCGGAGTTGTTCCGCGCACCCAGATGAACAGGGCCATCAACGCCAGCAGTTTGCCGAAGAACCAAAGCCACGACGGCACCCAGCCCAGAAAACTCACCGGCGCTGTCCACCCGCCGAGAAACAGCGTCACCGCCATCGCGCTGCTCGAGAACATGCCCAGATACTCGGCCATGAAGAAGAGCGCGAACTTGAAGCCCGAATACTCGATGAAATACCCCGCGACGATTTCGGACTCCCCCTCCGGCAAATCGAACGGCGACCGGTTCGATTCGGCGAAGGCGGCGATCAGGAACAGCAGGAACGCCATCAGACCCCACGGCGTAAACACGTTCCACCGTGCCAACCACTCCCCGACTCCCGCGGACTGCGCCTCCACGATCCGCACGGTCGACAAGGACCCGGTCACCATGATCACCCCGATGGTCGAGAGGATGAACGGCAGCTCGTAACTGAGCATCTGCGCGATGGCCCGCGTCGCCCCCAGCAGCGAGTACTTGTTGCGGCTCGCCCACCCCGCCATGAACACCGCGAGTTCCGTCGAGGCCCCGGCCGCGAAGAAGAACAACAATCCCGCATCCAGATTCAGCACCACCATGTTCCGACCGAACGGGAGCACCAGGTACGTCAGCACCACGGGAACCAACAACGCCAGCGGCGCCAGGAAATGCACCACCCGGTCCGCGTTCCGCGGCACCACGTCCTCCTTCGTCAACGATTTGATCCCGTCCGCCGCGAACTGAAGGAACCCGAACGGCCCGACGCGGTTGGGTCCCAGCCGATTCTGCATCCGGGCAATCGCCTTGCGTTCGACGACCGTGGTCAGGCCGAACAAGGCCCCAAACGTCGCAAGGATCGCGCCAAGACACGCCACCAAGGCCGCCGGCGCCTGCACCGGTCCGGGGAGGAATCCCACCCCCCAGCGCAACAAGTTCACGAAGATTTGGTCGACGGTTTCAGCCATGCACGCGGTCAGCCCCGCAACGGAGCGGCGATTTCAATGGGTCCCGGCCCCTGCGGGAAGCACATTCTCGGGGTATTCCGCCCGCTGCGACCGAAATGACACCCCGGCCCCGCCCCGGGCGGGAGTCGTCGACGTCCGCCAGGTGCCGCACCGTGATCTTCCCCGCCTGCCACCCCGCTCATCCCTCGGCCCCTTCCGTACGTACCGCCGCCTTGGCCGGAGCCGCCGCGGCCGCGGGGCCCCTCGCCGGGGCGGGGGTTGCCGGCGGATTTCCCGCAACGGCCACGGCAGCCTTGGCCTTGGCCTCCTTCTCTGCCTGCGCCTTGGCCTCGGCCTTGACCCGTTCCTCCTCCCGCCGGGCATCGATCTCCGACGCGTCCGTCGGGTGAAGCTGCCGGAAATGCCCGTTCGACTTCCACAGGCGTTGCTTGGTGAGCAACAGGCCGCCGAAGCGATCCGCGGTGCTGAGTTCGAACTCCTGATCCATCTTGATCGCGTCGAAGGGGCATACCTCCGCGCAAATCTGGCAACTCATGCAGACCGAGATGTCGATGTTGAACGTCGCCGGGAAGAACTGAGGCTTCCCCAGATGGTCCGGCTTCTTCTCCTTGCTCTTCTCGATGTAGATGCACTGCGGCGGGCATTCCTTCTCGCAGATCTGGCAGGCCACGCACCGCAATCCCGTCTCCGGATCGGTCCCGTCGAAAACCAGAAACGGAAACTGCCGCGTGTTCTCCTTTGCGGGCTCCCGCTGCTCCGGATACTGCACCGTGGTCAGCCGGTTCGCATCGAAGTACGAGCCCACGAAGTTGCGCCCGGTCTCCGCCAGTCCCTTGAGCAGTCCGATTCCCAGCATGGCAGTTCAGCGGTCCACTTCGCCCAACACGATGTCGATGCTCCCCAGCACGATCACCGTGTCCGCGACGTTGTGTCCCAGGCAAAGGTCCTCCAGCACCGTCAGATTGATCAAACTCGGAGCACGCACCCGGTACCGATACGGATTCGCGGTCCCGTCGCTGATCAGGTAAAACCCCAGTTCGCCCTTCGGCGCCTCCAGCCTCCCGTAGGCCTCCCCCGCCTTCGGTCGAAACCCCCGCAGCTTCGCCTTCGGATCGATGATCGGTCCCTCCGGGATCCCGGCCAGGGCCTGCTTCAGGATGCCCAACGATTCCCGCATCTCGAGAATCCGCAGCATGTACCGATCATAGGTATCGCCATGCTCTCCCAGCGGAACCCGGAAATCGAAACGCGGATAGATCCCGTATCCGTCCACCTTCCGGAGGTCATAATCCACACCGGCGGCCCGCAGGCAGGGACCCGTGATCCCCGCGCTGATCGCCAGCTCCCGCGAGAGCACCCCGACCCCTTGCGTTCGAGCCATGACGATCTCGTTGCCCGTCAGCAGATTCTCGAACTCGTCGAGGAACCGGGGATACTCGTCCACCACCTTCGCCGCGGCCGCCAGCCAACCCGGCGGCACATCGCAGCGGCACCCCCCGAACCGCATGTAATTGCACATCATCCGCGCCCCGGTCAGCGCCTCGAACAAATCGAGAATGCGTTCCCGCTCGCGGAAGGCATACATCAACGGGGTTCCGCTCGCCCCCATGTCCTGCATCAGGAACCCGGCCAGACAGGTGTGATTCTGAAGTCGCGTCAGTTCGGCCGTGATGACGCGCAGGTACTCCGCCCGCTCCGGCACCGCCAACCCCGCCAGCTTCTCCACCGTCAGCGCGTAAGCCCAGTTGTTGCTCAGGGAGCAGAAATAATCCAGGCGGTCCGTGTACGGCATCGACGCCAGGTAACTCGTCCCCTCCGCGATTTTCTCATGATTGCGGTGCAGGTAGCCGAACACCGGTTTCAGCTTCACCACCGTCTCCCCATCCAGCACGACATCCATCCGAAAGACACCGTGTGTCGAAGGGTGCTGGGGCCCCATCGAAATCTCGAGAAACGACTCCGGACCGTGCGCGGAATCCTCCTGACGCACCGCATACCTCGGCGATTCCCATTCCCCGCCGGCCCCCAACCCCGGGTCCAAGTCCGCGGCCACTCTCATCCTGCCTCCTCGGCCAGGGTTCGCGCCTTCGCCCGTTCCAACACGTGATCGTGGGGCGTCGGCTCGTATTCGTAGTCGTCCGGTTCCACGTAGTCCTTGCGCATGGGATGCCCTTGGAAGCCCTCCCACATCAGCAACCGGCGCAGGTCCGGATGCCCTTCGAAGATTATGCCGTAAAGATCGAAAACCTCCCGCTCCTGGAACTCGCACGACCGCCAAACAGGCGTCAAGGAGGCCACGCTCGCCAGATTCCGGCGATCCAGGGTGCGTACCCGCAGCGCCAACGGCCCCTGCTTCCGGGTCATGGAATACAAGTGGTAGATCGCCTCCAGACAGCCCGGAATCGTGCGCACCTCCTCCGCTTCCTTTTCGACCCCCTCGACAACCCTGCGCACCTTCTGCTTCTCGGTGCGATCGGGCCAGTCCACGCCGGTCACGTTGGAACAATAGTCCAGGCGCAGCACCTCATCGTCCCGCAACCATCGGGCCACCTCCACCAACCGGGCGGACTCCACCCGCAGGGAGGGAAGACCTCCGGGTGCCCCGTTCGGCACGCACTCCAGGCCGATGCCTGGAAAGGCCTCGCGCAGGCGCGCTATCGTCTGTTCGATGCTTTCCACGGTGTCGGGGCGTTCTTCTCCTTCAAACGGGAATGCGTTTCGGGGGATGCCAGATCTCCCGATTGCTCGTGGGCAGCAGATCGTCCTGTCCGGGCACGGGAATCGCGAACTCGCTCGGGGCTTCGGCGCGCAAATGCCGTGGGCGCCCTTCCCCGGTCAGGGATTGGTTGGCAATGATCTCCTGCAGCGTCATCAGCGCATGGATCAACGCCTCCGGACGCGGCGGACAACCCGGGATGTGAACGTCCACCGGAATATACCGATCGATGCCTTTCAGGACGTTGTATCCCTGTTTGAATGGCCCTCCGGAAATCGCACAGGCCCCCATGGCAATGACGTACTTGGGCTCGGCCATCTGGTTGTAAAGCCGCACGATCTGGGGCGCCATTTTCTTGGTCACGGTGCCCGAGACGATCATGAGGTCCGCCTGCCGCGGCGACGGTCGGAACACCTCGGAACCGAAGCGGGCCATGTCGTAACGGGCCATCGTGGTGGCGATCATCTCGATGGCACAACACGCCAAACCGAACTGCATTGGCCAGACCGAGTTGCTCCGACCCCAGTTGTAGATGGCCTGAAGCGGCATCACCATCGCCCCGGGAACGGTGGCTCGAGCTTGGAGGGCCACGGGTGTCTGGGGCCCGGGCGCGGTGGGTTCTAGTGCCATTCGAGAACTCCCTTCAGCCAGGCCCAGACGAGTCCTTCCGCGAGCAGCAACAGGAAGACGCCCATGGCGATGACCGCGCCCAAGGGCAGCCCGGAATAGGCGACGGCAAACGGGATCAGGAACACGCTCTCCACGTCGAAAACCAGAAATACAATCGCGTAAAGGTAATAATCCACCCGTTGCTGGCCCCCGGGATCGCCTGCCGACTCGAGACCGCACTCATAGTTGGCACTCTTGTCGAACCCCGGTTTTCGTGGAGAAAAAAACCTCGCCCACAGCCAGGCCAGGAAAAGCGGCCCCACCCCCATCCCCACCGCCATGACGGCAAAGGTGAGAGCGACTTGGAGCGGAAAGTCGCGGAGTGGTTCCATGAGCGGCGCAAACTGAAGGGCACGACGATGCCGAAGTCAATCCCGGGAAAGAAAAAGGCCGCCTTTGCAGGCGGCCTTGATCCTACACTTTCAGCAACACGTTACTTCTTGCGACGGATCGCGAGGAGACCCGCGCCGAGAAGACCGAGAGCAGCAGCACTGGGCTCCGGAACCGGGATGGTGAAGCTCGCCAGACCGGCCAGAGCGGCAGGAGGCGTCAGACCGCCACCACCGTTGATGGTCAACACAGCCGACTTGCCGACCATGCCCGCCGCGTTCGCGTCGGCGTAGCTCATGCTCGCGCTCCAAGCGCGGAGCTGGACGGCGGACGAAGCACCGTCGGCGGTGCCGCCGATGGAACGGGTCGTGTCAGCGCCAGTGGTGTTGATATATCCCAACCCGGTCGCAGGCGTGCTGCGGAACGGAAGGGTTCCACCCTGCTGCGTCAACGCGGCTTCAGCCGTGCCAGCGGCACCACCGAAGAGAGCGACGACGTAGTCAGCATTCGCGCGGGTCGAGCTGTCACCCACGAAAACCGGGGCGTCGACAACACCCACGATGCGGTTATTGAGCTGGAAGGTGGCCTGCCCGAAAGAGGAGGCAGCAACCAACAGCGAGGACAATGCGATGAGGCAGTGTTTCATGTCGTTGTTTTGATAATGAGGTTCCGATTAACAAGTCAAGAGTTTACTCTCGCCGTGCTCGTCTCAGTTCACGCTGAAGGTGCGAGCCCACGTGCCCGCGGCCGCCGCCTGAACGAAGAAGCCTTCGCCAACGCCAACAACGGGATCGCCACCGGTCCAAGCGCCGAAGTCGAACGTGTTCGCGGGCTTGTACTTCTGGGTCGCGACATCCCACTGGAAGACCGTGTCACCTTCGGAGGGCGTGTACTTCAGGTCGGCTTCCAACTTGCCCGCCTGGGGCACCTGGGAACCCACCAGATTCAGACCCTTCAGAATGCCCGTGCTCAGGCTGCCCTGGGGCACTTCACCCACGAAGGTCACCGTCAACGGCGCCGCCCCGTTGTTCTGGAGGAAGAAGCCTTCACCGGGCTTCAGGGTCGCGCCTTCGTTCGACCACGCACCGAAGTCAAACGTGTTGGCACCAAATCCGCTACCCTGCGCGTACTTGAAAATCGTCGTGCCATCGGGAACCGAAGGAATCACGTCCTTGGCCGTATTGCCGCCAGCGTTCAGCTGGTTGGCAACCAGAGCGTAGCTCTTGGCCGGGACGGTGACGTTGATGTAGCCAACCGCGTTCACCGAGTACACTTGGGCGGAAGCGCCAAGGGCACCGGCCAAGCCGAAGGCTGCCGTGGTAAGGATGAGTTGTGTTCTCATTTGTGTTGCTGCTCGTGTTTCCGTGTGTGGGCCAGACCGTTACAGACACCGTTTCTTCTGTCAAAACTTTTTTTGCCGGATGAGATCACATGCAGGCAACACATTATCCAACTCCAAGCGAACAGGATACATTCAAATCCACCGACCCAGCCTCCCCCGCAGCCACCCCCGGCGAACCGCCACCCGCCCCGTGTCCGACATGCCCCGCCCGATTCCAGGCTGGTTCAGCGAGGCTCAGCCGCTCCGGAACCCATACCTCCCCCATCTCCGCCCGGCCCGTGTCCAACCCGGATGCGCCCGGTACCGGGCCGAGATTCGGCCCCTCCCGCCACCCGAGCGAAGGCGTCTTTTCCATCTGTAAATCTCTTAGCGTAAAATCTTTAAGGAGAGCCCACGACGCAGACTACCCCCATCGCATCCTCCTGACCGCCAAGGCCAATGCCCTCGGGAGTGACGCAGCCGCGAACCCATGTCCCCGCGACGGCGTCGCGGCGGGGTCTGAGACCGGATTCTCGAGCTTGGAGTTTGGGGCTTGGCTCCCCGCTCCCCGCTCACCGGTCCTGATTGTGGGAGCCGGAATCCACGTCCGCTGCTCCCGTCCTCGTCACCCGGGCCAGGTCCTCCGCGCCGAGCCGACGATGTTGCCCCTGCCGCAGTTCCCCCAGTACCAACCCCCCGATCCGCACCCGAACGAGGCGCCGGACCTCGTGCCCCAAGGCCGCCAGCATGCGGCGGAGATGCCGGTTCCGGCCCTCGTCCAGCACCACCACCAGCCACGTGTTCCGGTCGCCCCGGCGCAGCACCGCGGCCCGGCACGCCCTCAGACACTCGCCCGCCTCGACCACCCCGGCCTCCATCCGACGACACGTCGCCTCGTCCACCGCTCCCGAGACCTGCACATGGTATTCCTTCTCGACGTGCCGACCGGGCTCCGTCAACCGGGCGGCCCAAGCCGTGTCGTTGGTGAACAACAACAGCCCTTCGCTCGCCTGATCCAATCGCCCCACGGGCACCACCCTCGGCAACCCCGCCCCGCCAAGGCAGGCATAAACCGTCGGACGCCCCCGCTCGTCCGAGGTCGTGGTTACCAGGCCCCGCGGCTTGTTGAGCATGAGGTACACCGGTTCCGTGGAGACCGCCGCCACGCCGTCCACCTCCACCCGCTCCCGTTCCGGGTCCGTGGGACGTTCCGGGTCCCGACACGCCGCTCCGTTGACCCGCACCCGGCCCTCCTGAATCCACCTCCAGGCCTCGGCCCGTGAACATAGGCCCAGCTTCGACAACACCCGTGCCAGGCCATGTCGCGGCCTGCCTCGTGCGGGCCGCCCCGGGGTCGGATTCCCGAGTCTCATCGGTTCCTTTCCTCGCCCTACCGGCATGCCGACCCCGCGCTTTCCCGCATCGCGGCCAGCACGGACTCGACCCATGGCACGTCCCGCGGATACGTCACCTTCGGATTGGGATCCTTCGACTCCACCAGGCGAACCTCCTGACCGACGACCTCGCAGGCCGCGGTGTCGTCGGTCAGGTTCAGGCCCCGCCGGCGGACCTCCGTGAGGGCCGCAACGATCACTTCGCGACGAAACGCCTGGGGCGTCTGCACGGACCACAACCGGGAACGGTCGACCGTCCGGTCAATGTTCCGCCCATCGGCGCTCTCCTTCAGCGTGTCCGTCACCCGCTGGGCCGCCACCGCGGCACCCGATTCCCGGGCTGCCGCCAAGGTCGCCTCGATGGTGGCCACGGTCGTGCAGGGACGCGCCCCGTCCTGGATGGCCAGCACCTCGGCCGCGTGGGAAGTGGCCCCGATGCCGTTCCAGACCGAATCCTGGCGTTCCGCGCCGCCCCGGGCCAGCAGCCAGGGTTTGGTCAGGGTCAATTCGGCGGCCATCTCCCGGAAATCCGCCTCCCGGTCGGGATGCACCACCACGACGATCTCGTCGATGGCGGGTACGGCGTCGAAACGCATCCACGTATGCGCCACCACGGGACGCCCCGAGACCTCATAGAATAGTTTGTCGATGCCCGGCCCGAAGCGCTTGCCCGCCCCGGCGGCGACGATGACCGCGGAAACCATGCCCAAGGGTCCTCAACCGGGCGCGGGAGTCGAGCCGGGACCGAGGCCGCGCCACGTGGCAGCCAGGGCGATTGACAAAGTCGATTGGGGCCGGCGACCGCCGGGTCGCGGGGCGATCGAAGCAGGCGAAACCAGAGGGGAAACCGGCGACTCGGCAGTCGCCGGCCCCACAACGCGGTTCCACACCAGACTTTGTCAATCGCCCTGACGTGGCAACGCGGCGGTCAGGCGTCGGTACCCGGTTCTTTCGACTCCCGCGGGGAGGTCCGGATGCCCCACCAGATGACCGCGGCCCCGACGAGGAGCAGGCCGAGGACCAGGCCCTTGAGCCAGCGTCGTTCCAGCACGCCGACACTCATCGCCCCAGCGCCGAACATCATGGCGGACGCCGCGAGTTTCGCGCCCAGGGGCATCCCGAGTCCGGCCCGGTAGTTGCGCACGAGCCGCCCGACGGTCGGCAGGTTCAGCACCCAGTTCAGCAGCCGGGGACTGCTTCGCGAAAAGCACGCCGCCGCCGCGATGAAGAAGACCGTGGCGGGCATGCCGGGAAGCGCGATGCCCAGAAAGCCGAGACCGCAAGCGGCGAATCCCAGCCCCGCCCAGATCCTTCTCCGCACCATGCCGCCGGGGGCCTCGCCAAAGGCAAGTGTCGGGTTACTGCCGGGGCCCCCCTCGCCGGAGACGAGCGTCTCGGCTGGTTTCGTCGCGAGACCCGAGGGCGATGGGGGTTCCGCGGACATCACGGGACGACGGGAAGAGCGTCCACGGTTCCCCGGCGGAAGGGGCGAGCCGTGACGGCGGCGCGGCGGCGGGGCGAAATCATGGGTCTCGGTGCAGGTCCAGGCGAACCGCCCCTTCCCCGGCCTCGGCGGGTGGGTGCGCTCCCGGAGGTGGCCAACCCCGGTTCCGGTCCGATTTTCACGGCCACTACTTCCGCTCCCCCCTGGCGGGTGTCGCGAGTTCGTCGTTCTTCCACTGACCGGCTTCCGTCCGTCCATCGGGATGAGTCAGACGTCCCTCCCCTTCCCGCTTGCCGTTCGCGAATTCACCGACGTACCGCCGACCGTCCGGCCAGGTCATTTCCCCCGACCCCTGGGGATCGTTCGGCTCCCCGTCGACGGCCCGCCAAGCTCCTTGGTACCGCCGTCCATCCTTCCAGCGGATCTCGCCCTTCCCGGTGCCGGATTTGAAATCCCACTCGCCCGATTGCCGGACGCCGTCCTCGAACACCACCAACCCACGCGCCTTCGTGCGGAGCCCGCTTTCGAGCCATTCCTCCACGTCCGTGCCGAGTTCGCCCCGTCGTTTCCACCATCCCACCCGGTTCCCCTCCTCGAAACGACCCTCCAGGACGAAGGGTCCATCCACGATGCGGAACGACCCGTGCGCCTGGTCCGCCCGGTAGGTGCCCGTCAGCACGGCCCCCGTGCCGGTGGTGACGGCGCCCTCGCCCTCGCGCAGTCCATCGCGGAATTCCCCCCGGAACGATTCTCCCCCCGGCGACCGCGTGACCCCCCGCCCGTGCGGCTTTCCGGCGGCCCATTCCCCTTCATACCGCTTCCCGTCCGGCCACGTGCAGACGCCTTCCCCGTGCGCCACCAGGCCGCCGTTCGTCAGCACCATCGAGCCCGTGTACAGCGCTCCGTCGTCCAACCGCACCTCGGTCACTTGGCGCCGTTCCGCGGGCAGCACCGCAGGCCCCGCCTTCATCCAAGCCTGATCCCCCGCCGTCGCGACGGGTGGCGACCCCTTTTCGGTGCGCACGGGTGTGTCCACCGCGCCGCGCCGTGACTGGCACCCGGCGACCAACCACACGGCGAGGAGGCAGAAGCCGGCCCAAGGCGCGGTCCATGGGGGTGTCGGGTTCGTCATCGGTGCAGCAGCATGCCTGCGGTTGACGGCGGAGGCAACGGCTCGGCTTTCGGCTCGGCGTTCGAGCGGTCATGACTCTTCGAGAATCTCCCCTCCTGGACTCGATGCGAATTCGCACCGGACGTTGTCCATCGCCCTGCGGAGACCCCGCGTTTCCTCATCACATTCCTTGACACGAGGAGGCCCTCTACGGGAATTTCTTAGCTGGTTCATGTATCCACGCTTGCTCCATCGGTGTTCGGGCCGCTTCTCACTCGCGCTCGGCCTCTCGGGATCCATTCTCGCTGTCCAGCCATCGTCCGCCGCGTCGCCTGACCCTGGTTCGAGCGACGCCGCATGGCCCATCGAATGGCTCATGGTCGCCGGCAGCGCCTCCGGTGGGTCCATTCCCGGAGCCGATACCCCGGCGGCTCGCGTCGACGCGAACACCAGCGCCTCGCCGTACTTCGGTGTCCCGAGCATCTTCGTCGACAACACCTCGGGCATCGACGACGTCCTGTGCTCCGGGGTGGCGATTGGCCCGCGCACCATTCTGACCGCGGCCCACTGCCTCGACTCCAACGGTGGCGGCGCGGCCAACGGCACGGGAATCCTGGCCAACCGGGTGACGGTCCGCTTCAACGGCACCGGCGGCGGGCTGAATTACACGGACTACACCGCCAGCGCGCTCCACCTGCACACCGATTACAGCGGGCAACCTTCCGTAAACGACGATCTCGCCATCATTCAGCTGGGATCGGACATTCCCGCTGCCGCCCAGAAATTCGCGCTCCTTCCGGATGGGGTCCTGAATCCGGGATTTCCGGGCAACGACGTGTTCCGCGTCGATCTCGTGGGCTATGGAGCCTCGGGTGATGGTTCGGCCGGAGGCGCCAGCGTCTTCAGCGTGAGCGAATCCCGGACGGTCAAGCGGGTCGGCGCCAACCTCGTCGAGAGCGGCGGTCTGGATGACGAGGGCTCCGGGCGGACGGAGGTGTTCCGGTACGATTTCGAGGCGACGGTATCCGGTCCCCGGGGGGACGATCCCCCCTCGTTTGGCCCTGCGACCTACGATTGGTACGACGGCAACGGGCTCCACAACGTCTACGGCGCCTCCTCGCTCACGCTGGGCAACAAGGTCGAAACCCTGGCCGGCCCCGGCGACTCCGGCGGACCCGCGTTCGTGACCGACGCGAACGGGGACATTTTCCTGGCCGGTTTGACGACGTTCCGCAGCCGGGTCCGAACCACCGTGGACGGCGGATACGGCTCGGTGGCGGGCGGGACTTGGCTCCCGAGCTACCTGACGTGGATTGAAACCGTCGCCGACATCGTGGCCGCGGACAACTTTGACGAGGGCGAATTGCCGCCGGACCCGGGCGGGCCCGGTTCGCCTTCCCCGGTGCCCGAGCCGTCGACCTACCTGAGCGCCGCGGCGCTGGGGACGATGGGCTTCCTTTCCTGGCGCGCCCGGCGTCGCCGCGCCTGACGGGCGTCCTCCGTTCACGGGCGAACCTGGGCCGGGCCGGACCGGGCCGGTTCCGCTTTTGGCTTGGCCAACGACCCTCGTTCGGTCGGGAATGACTCGCGTCATGCATCACCCGTCCGAAACCCAGGTCGTCATCATCGGCGGCGGCATCGTCGGAGCCAGCATCGCGTATCACCTCACGTTGCTGGGCTGCCGCGACGTGGTGGTGCTCGAGCAGAACACCCTCGCCGGCGGGACCACGTGGCATGCCGCGGGCCTGGTGGGCCGGCTCCGCACCTCCACCAGCCTGACCGCCATCAACAAGTACAGCGCCGAGCTCTATGCCCGGCTCGAACGCGAAACCGGTCATTCCGTCGGATGGAAGCAGGTCGGAAGCCTCATCGTCGGCAAATCCGCGGATCGGATGATCCAACTCCGCCGCACCGCCGCCATGGCCGAGTGCTTCGGCGTCGAGGCCCAAATCATCGGCCCCGAGGAGGTCCAGGCCCGCTGGCCGCTGCTGCGGGTGGACGACGTGCTGGGCGGCGCCTGGCTCCCGCATGATGGCAAGGTCATTCCCAAGGAGGTCGTGCACGCGCTGGCCAAGGGGGCCCGCAGCCGGGGCGCGGTGTTCGTCGAGTATGCCCGGGTCACCGACATCCTGCGCGAGGGCGGACGCGCCTGCGGCGTTCGTTACACCGTTCGGGAACCGGACCAGACGGACGAACCTCCCGCCCGCGAACTCCGGGCCCGGCTCGTGGTCCTCACCGGCGGCATGTGGGCCCGCCAGCTCGGACTCCAGGCCGGCGTCTCCCTCCCGCTGCATCCCGTCGAGCACCACTACGTCGTCAGCCAGCCGATCCCCGGGGCGTTCGACGAGCTCCCGGTGGGTCGGGATCCGGACCTGTGCCTCTATTTTCGCGGCGAGGGGGACTCGGTCATGCTCGGGGCCTTTCAGGCCGAATCCAAGCCCTGGAGGGTCGATCCGGTCCCGGCCCGCTTCTCGTTTCAACTGCTCGATCCGGACTGGGAAAAGTTCTCCGAACCGCTGCGCCACGGCCAGCATCGCATCCCGGCCCTGCGGACCAGCGGGTTCGCCAAGTTCGTGAACGGCCCCGAGAGCTTCACCCCGGACAACCAGTTCCTGCTGGGCGAAACCCCCGAGCTTCGCGATCTCTTCGTGGCCTGCGGCTTCAATTCCGTGGGCATCGCCAGCGCCGGCGGGGCCGGAAAGTTCCTCGCCGAATGGATCCTCGACGGCCAGCCCAGCCTCGACCTCTGGAGCGTCGACGTCCGGCGCTTCGGCCCCTGGGCCAACAACCGGGAATTCCTCCGCTCCCGCGTCGTCGAGGTTCTGGGGCTGCACTACCAGATGGCCTGGCCCAACCGCGAATTCGAGACGGCCCGCGGCATCCGCCGCTCCCCGCTCCACGCCCATCTCGCCGCGCAGGGCGCCTGCTTCGGTTCCCGCGCGGGCTGGGAACGCCCGAACTGGTTCGCGCGCCCCGAGGCCACCGCCTCCGGTTTCGCCACCGCCCCCGTCGTGCATTACGGCTTCCAGCGCCAGAACTGGTTCGCCAATCACGCCGCCGAACACCGCGCCGCCCGCGAGTCCGTGGCCCTCTTCGATCAGTCGTCGTTCGGCAAGCTCGCCGTCGAGGGTCCGGACGCCCTCCCGGTGCTCCAACGGCTCTGCGCCAATCAACTCGATGTTCCCCCCGGTCGCATCGTCTACACCCCCATGCTCAACGAGCGCGGCGGCTACGAGTCCGATCTCGTCGTCGTCCGCCTCGCCCAGGACCGGTTCCACCTCGTCACCGGCACCACCCAGGCCGTACGCGACGCCGACTGGATCCGGCGCAACCTCGCGCCCGGCGAGACCCTCGCGGTCCACGACGTCACGGCCGCCCACGCCGTCATCGGCGTCATGGGCCCCCGCTCCCGCGAACTCCTCCAGCGGGTCACCGATGCCGACCTGTCCCGCGACGCCTGGCCGTTCGGCGAAGCCCGTCCCATCTCCGTCGGCCACGCCTCCGCCCGCGCCCTGCGCATCACCTACGTCGGCGAACTCGGCTGGGAACTGCATCTTCCCCCCGACCAGGCCCCCGCCGCCTATCTCGCCCTCGAAGACGCCGGACGCGATCTCGGCGTCGTGCCCGCCGGCCATTACGCCATCAACTCCCTCCGCCTCGAAAAGGGCTACCGCGCGTTCGGGTCCGAACTGTCGCCCGACGAGACCCCGCTCGACGCCGGACTGGGTTTCACCCTCGACTGGACCAAGCCGTTCCTCGGGCGCGAGGCCCTCCGTCGCCAGCGGGAACAGGGACGCCGCAAGGCCCTCGGCATCTTCGTGCTCGAGGACCCCGAACCGGTGCTCTGGGGCTCCGAACCCATCCTGCGCGACGGCGTGCGCGTCGGATACACCACCAGCGGTTCCTACGCCCATACCCTCGGTGCCGGCATCGCCATGGGCTACCTCCGCAACGCCGACGGGGTCTCCCCGGACTGGCTCGCCTCCGGCCAGTACCGGATCCTCGTCAACGGGGAGCCCATTCCCGCCCGCCTGCACCTCAAAGCCCCCTGGGACCCCGAGCGTCGCCGGGTCCTGGCCTGAACCACCCGTCACCCGCCACCCGCCGTGGGGTCCCCGCCCCTTCGGTGTTTCCCTTCCTGCGCACCCGGCCTAGCTTGCGCTCGCCCACCAACCGGCGTTCCGGTCGGGAACGGTGCCCATGGCCGGCACCCCGCCTCCCCGACGACGCCCGCGGCGCCATGAAAACCTCCCCTGCTTCCACCTCCTCGACCCGGCCCTTCCCGCTGCACGGTTTCACCCTCATCGAACTCCTCGTCGTCATCGCGATCATCGCGATCCTCGCGAGCATGCTCCTGCCCGCCCTGGCCCGTTCCAAACAGAAGGCCCACGGCATCCTCTGCATGAACAACGGACGCCAGCTCACCCTCGGCTGGAGAATGTACGTCGAGGACCACAACGAGAAGGTCCCGCCCTCCTATGGACCGGGCCAGTGGATGAACGGCAGCCTCGATGCCAACGCCGGCAACCGCAGCAACTGGGACATCGAGCAGGACATCAAGAAGGGCCTCCTCTGGCCTTACTCCGGCAACGCCGCGGCCATCTACAAGTGCCCCGCCGACAAAAGCTCCGTCAAGGTCTCCGGCGTCCTCCGCCCCCGCGTCCGCAGCATCTCCATGAACGCCTGGTTCAACTCCACGGACGTCACCAGCTTCGGCGCCGGCTTCCGCGTCTACCTGTCCATGAACGACCTCGCCGACCCCGGCCCCAGCATGACCTGGATCTTCATCGACGAACGCGAGGACAGCATCAACGACGGCGAGTTCTGCGTCGGCATGGATGGCTATCCCGACGCTCCCGCCCAGTGGAAGATGGTTGACTACCCCGCCAGCTATCACGGCAGCGCCGGCGGTCTCTCCTTCGCCGACGGCCATTCCGAGATCAAGAAATGGAAGGACGGCCGCACCATGCCGCCGCTCCGTTCCAAGACCTACGACCTCCCGCTCAACGTCCCCTCCCCCAACAACCGCGACTGCCTCTGGCTCATGGAACGCTCCACCCGCAAGGTGAAATCCTGAGTCATCAAAAACCGCTTCACGCCGGCGGAGCTCCCACCCGGACCGCCACCCGTCCGGCCTCGCGCAGACGAATTCGGAAAGGACAGGCAAACACCATGAATCGACGTTCCTTCCTCACGCTCACCGCGGCCGGTTCGCTGGCCGCCCCCGCACTCCTCGCCCAGCCGGCGACGACCGCGCGCGAGCCCTCCGCCGCAAAACTGCCCCGCTGGCGCGGGTTCAACCTCCTGGAGAAGTTCAGCCACCGCCGCGACGGCGACCCCGCCTTCCGCGAGTCCGACTTCCAGATCATGCAGGAATGGGGCTTCGACTTCGCGCGGCTGCCCATGTCCTACCAGTGCTGGTCCGACCCCGACCCGGCCCGTTGGCGGGTGATGGACGAGGCGCAACTCGCCCATGTGGACCAGGCCGTGGATCAAGGCAGGAAGTACGGCATCCACATCAACCTCAACCTCCATCGTGCGCCGGGCTATTGCGTGAACCCGCCCAAGGAACCGCTGGATCTGTGGAAGGACGCCGAGGCGCTGGATGCCTGTGCCGCACACTGGGCCGCCTTCGCGCGCCGGTATCGGGGCCGGCCCAACCGGGAAGTCAGCTTCGACCTGCTCAACGAACCGCCCGACATCCCCGCCGAAACCTACGTGCGCGTGGTGAAGCATCTCGTGGCGGCCATCCGCGCCGAGGACCCGAACCGTCTGATCATCGCCGACGGCCTGAGGTGGGGACGCGATCCCGTCGAGGGATTCGTCGGCCTGGGCATCGGACAGAGCACGCGCGGCTACGACCCGATGCGCGTGAGCCACCACAAGGCCGGATGGGTGAACGGCTCGGATCGCTGGGCCGACCCAACCTGGCCGCTGCCGGAGGAGGGCCGTCCGGTCTGGGACAAGGATCGCCTGCGCCGCGAGCGGATCGCGCCGTGGCAGGCCCTCGAAAAACGCGGGGTGGGCGTGCATGTCGGCGAGTGGGGCACGCACAACCGAACCCCGCATGCGGTGACCCTCGCCTGGATGCGGGACCAACTCGAACTCTGGCAGGAGGCGGGCTGGGGCTGGGCGCTGTGGAACCTGCGCGGCAGCTTCGGCGTGCTCGACAGCGGACGAACCGACGTCCCCTACGAGGACTTCCGCGGCCATCGACTCGACCGCGCCATGCTGGAGCTGCTGCGGGCGCACTGACAGGTCCGCGCGTCCGCCCGCTGTAGGCCGCGTGCCCCCACGCGGCGCCGTGCGGTCGCGGACTCTCGCCGGGTCAGGGGACCCGGCCTACAGGTTCGCGCCTCCGTCCGTTGTAGGCCGCGTGCCCCCACGCGGCGCCGTGCGGTCGCGGACTCTCGCCGGGTCGGGGGACCCGGCTACAGGTTCGCGCCTCCGTCCGCTGTAGGCCGCGTGCCCTCACGCGGCGCCCTGCGGTCGCGGACTCGCGCCGGGTCAGGGGAGCGGACGTTCCACCCGCACCGCCACGTATTCCGCCTCGGGAAGGATGAACTTCCGCACCTCCACCCGGGCCCGGCGCGCCCCGAATTCGTGCAACAGCACGTCCGCGACCTCGACGGCCAGGGTCTCGATCAACCGCCATTCACGACCGGCCCCCAGTTCGCGGAGCCGCCGCGAAACCGCCGAGTAATCGATGGTCCGGCTCAGGTCGTCCCCCGCCGCCGCGTCGGTCACGTCCACCTCCATCTCCAGATCGAGGAGCAGGCGCTGCGCCCGGGCCCGTTCGGCTTCCGGAACGCCGACCCGGTGGAAGACCTCGAGACCGTGAATTCGGATGACGTCAGGCATGGCGGGAGGTCAACGCCTCGAGCAGGACGCGGGTCGGGCGGTTCAAATCCAGGCCGAGCGCCTCGCCCGGGGCCAGCCAGCGAAATTCCTGGGCCTCGTCGTTGAGCCGCACCGACTCCGGGCGGGAGGTCACGCAGCGGTAGTTGAGCAGCACGAAATGTTCGTCGCGATAGAACTCCTCGGAATGGATGCAGTCCTGCACCAGCACGAACCGCACCTCCGCGACGTCGAGGCCCGTCTCCTCCTCCAACTCCCGCCGCAGCGCGTCCTCGCAGGATTCCCCGTACTTGACCTTGCCGCCCGGAATCCCCCAGCGATCCGACCACTTGTGGGTCCGCACCATCAGGACCCGCCCGGCCTCGTCGAAGATGGCCGCGCCCACGGTCACCACCGGGGCGCGACGCCCCCCCTCCGTGCCCGCCGCGGGGCGCAACTCCAGCCCGTTCCGCTCGAGG
Organism: uncultured Verrucomicrobiota bacterium; assembly: GCA_964608505.1. Lineage (GTDB taxonomy): Bacteria > Verrucomicrobiota > Verrucomicrobiia > Limisphaerales > CAIMTB01 > CAIMTB01. The sequence continues at coordinate 9,328 of CAZSOV010000004.1, read as the reverse complement.
ATGGAGCGCAATTCGCCCAGGTGCTCGACGATCAGGTCGGGTCCGGCCTGACGCAGCTGCCGTCCGTTGTTGTACCCGGTGAGCACGGCCACGCTCCGTATCCCGCCGTGCCGTGCGGTCTCGACGTCATGCTCCATGTCGCCGATGAACACCGTCTCCGCGGGCACCAGCGCGTGCCGGGCCAGGATCTCGTGGATCTTCTCCCGCTTGTCCCAGACGCCCAGGTAGGGATGGTCCAGAAACGCGTCGAACCGGTTGGCCCGGGTCTGCACCGCATAGTGATCCGGGTGCATCGTCGTCAACAGCAGGGTCCGCAGGCCGCGCTCCCGGCACCACTCAAGGAAGGCCCGTGCGTGCGGCAGTTCCTCCACCGAATGCTGAACCTCGCGAAACCTCCCGTGGAACCACGCTTCCAGCTGCTCCATCGGGACGTGCGGGAGGTACTTCTCGTAGAAGCCCGTGAACGGCAGCTGGAACTCCGCCCGAAACCGGTCCCGCGTCATCTCCGGAAGTCCCGCCTGGCGCAGCACGTGGTTCGTCGCCTCCAACACCGCCGGCAGGTCGTCCACCAGCGTCCCCGACCAGTCGAAAATCACGTTGCGCAGCACGCGGCGCACCGTAGCAGCCAGCGCCCCGCGCGCCAGCCGGGACCGTGCCGCCTCAGCGCCCCGGTCAGGGCCGTTGACAAAGTCCTGCGTGGAACGGCGACGTGGGGCCGGCGACTGCCAAGTCGCCGGCTTCGCCTCTCGATTCGCCTGCTTCGATCGCCCCGCGACCCGGCCCGCCGTCGCGCAACCGCTAGGGCGGGGAGCCGGTCGCGGGCCCCCATCGACCTTGTCAATCGCCCTGGCGCCCCGGCGCCGGCCATTTCAGGTGCCGATGCAGGAACTCGTACGTCCCCACGCCGTGGATCGAGTGCGGACCGACGAACCATTCGAGCTGGCAATCCTCGGGCGGACGCTTCAGCCGCGCCGCGTACAGGTGCCGGACCTTGCCGAACTCGTATCCCACCGTCTCGTCCGGCGCCACGCCGTCGAAGTGGCCGCGTTCCACCATGAACGGACGCGGGGCGATCAGCGCCGCCATCTCCGCGTAGTTGAACGTGTGCCCCAAATCCCACTCGAAAATCTCGTACTCGCCCGTCCACACGTAGCTGTAGGGACTGTCCGTGGAGGCGTTCTTCCACACCCACTCGTTGAAGTCCGCCGAACAGATGCTCAGGCAGTAGTCCGTCACCAGCGCCGGCACCCGCATCGCCGTCTTGCCCCCGTAACTCAGGCCGTAAAACCCGATCCGCTGCGGATCGACGAACGGGATCGTCTCCAGCCAGTCCACGATCTGCTGGTGCTGCGGCGTGATGACCGAGAACAGGGTCTTCCCCAGCGGATTCAGCTTCCGCTGCAACTCCCGGAACCGATCCCGGAAGAGGTACAGGTTCTGCGGCGCGAAGGTCACGAAGCCACGCTCCGCCAGCTTCGCCGCAAACGCCGAATAGTACTCCGAACCCTCCTTGCCGATCACGTGCTGCGGACGTCCCTCCAGCCCGTGCTGGCAGACCACCACCGGGCGCCGCTCCCCTTCCTTCAGATCCTTCGGCACCAGCAACAGCCCGTACGCGATGACGTCCGGGAACACGTCCAGAACCACCTCGTATCCCCGCCACTTCGGATCGTCGTACGCCTGCCGCGAACGCGCCGCCGGCGCCAACATCGGCCCCTCGAATCGCCCGATGACCTCGCGGTCGAAAATCTCCCGGTACCGGACCTGGCTCGCCGCGAAGGCTTCCGCGGACTTCGTGTCGAGGCCCTTCAGGAAGTCGCGCCGGACATCCGCCCCCCGTAGCAACAGCCGTTGTGTGTGCAGATCGATCTGCCGCCGCTGCCGGTCCGCGCGCGCCCGGGGATCCGTGAACTGCCGCAGGTCCCGCGGACGTTCCCCCTCCGCGGACAACGCCGCCCCGGGCCGCAGTCCGCCAAGAAACGCCTCGAGCGCCCCCGCCGAACCAAAGGCTCCCGTGCCCTCCCCGCTCGTCACCAGCACAAGGCGCGAGGCGGGAATGGCGGCTCCGATCCGTTGCCGCGCCCGCTCGAACTCGGCCCGCACGCCCGCCACGTCCGGCGTGCCCAACCGTCCCGGAGCCCCGCCGTCGCTGGCGAACTCCGCCACGGGCCCGCGGGCCGCCTCGATCACCAGGCTCCGGGGCACGATGAGGGCCGCGATCTCCGCGTCGCCGAACCGCTCGAGAAGACCCTGCACGTTGCGATCCAAGGGCTCCTGCCAGACCCGTCCGCGGGGACCGAAATACCCACTCACGCCGCACGCGCCGAGGCGCGTGTCGAGCGCCGCCGCGTACAACGCCAGGCGTCCGCCTTCGCCCCACCCGATGACCCCCACCGGGCGGCTCGGCGCGTCCTGCCGCAGGCCATCCACCGCGGCCATGATCTTCGTGACCTCGTATCCGGCCAGGGTCCGCCCCATCTCGAACGCCGCGCGATGCAGATACTCCCGATTCGACAGGTTCCGCCCCCGCCCCGCGTCCCAGGCCACCTTCGACTCGCCCTTGTTCCGGTTGATCAGGTAGGGAACGACCACCCGGCAGCCGCTCTCGGCCAGCCGCCGCGCGAACTGGGACTCGGGCGCCACGCCGGGCTCGACGCCCGCCAACTGCTCCGGCGTGACATCCGCGTCCGGCAGGGCCACCACGTCCAAACCCGCCACGCCGTCCGCGGGCTGGAGCAGCAACCCCTCCGCCTCCACATCGCCGAACGCCGTCCACCGGATGGCATCAACCCGCACCGCGCCCGAGGTCGCGACGAGCGAGGACTGGACGGTCGACGCCACGAACTCGAGGGCCCGCAACGAGGGGCGGGTCTCGACGACTCCGAGCAGCCTCGCGAGCCGGGCGCGGTTCGTGACCAGCGCGCTCTCGCGGGCGTCACCGGACGCCGGCAGGTCGGCCCAGAGCCGCGCCCGCGCCGCCTCGACGACGTCCGCCTGGCGATCCACGAACCGGTGCACGCCCGAGACCAGGTTGGAGGCGATGTCGCCCGTCATTTCCAGCGGAGCCGTGCCCGGAAAAGGCGCCCCGGGCGGGGAGAGCAGGACGGGCTCGGCCAGGGTTCGGAACGCGACAAGGCCGAGGAGCAAACCCGGAAGAAAGCGGGGAGGGCGTTTCATGGCAGGGATGAGATCCACCGTGCCCGCGGCGGAACCCGCCGACAACCGGAGAGTTCGTGCTTGCTCTGGACGGCCAACTTCCGGGACATGAGCGCCCATGTGGCAACGCCTGCGCCGGATCAGCCTCACGCAATGGATCATGATCAGCATGGTCGTCGGCATCGGCGTCGGAGCCCTGTTCCATGTCTACCAGGCGGACCCCATCCACCTCCGCGTCGTCTCGAACGTGTTCCTGCGCATGATCAAGTGCCTGCTCGTGCCGCTGGTCTTCTCGACGCTCGTCGTCGGCATCGCCGGGCATAGCGACGACCTCCGCGTCGTCGGGCGCCTCGCCTTCCGATCCATCGTCTATTTCGAGATCGTCACCACCCTCGCCCTGGTCGTCGGCCTCGGCGCCGTCAACCTCACCCGCCCCGGCGACGGCATCGTCCTCCCCCCGTCGGGCACCAGCACCGGGCAGGTGGTCGCCAAAAAGGTGACGTTCACCGAGATCATCGAGCACATCGTCCCCAAAAGCTTCTTCGAGGCCGCCGCCGCCAACGATGTCCTCCAGGTGGTCGTCTTCTCCATGATGTTCGCCGTCGCCCTCGTCCAGGTGCCCGCCGCCCAGCGCGAACCCATGATCCGCTTCTGCGATTCCCTCGCCCAGGTGATGTTCAAGTTCGTCGGGATCGTCATGATGTTCGCCCCCTTCGGCATCGGCGCCGCCATGGCCTACACCGTCGGACACAGCGGCCTCGGCGTCCTCCTCAACCTCGCCAAGCTCATCCTCACCCTCTACGGCGCCCTCGTCGTCTTCTGCGTCGCCGTCCTCCTCCCCGCCGCCCTCTGGGCCCGCGTCCCCGTGAAGAAGTTCCTCGTCGCCATCCGCGAACCCGCCCTCCTCGCCTTCTCCACCACCTCCTCCGACGCCGCCCTGCCCGATGCCATGGAGCGCATGACCCGCTTCGGCGTCCCCCGCCGCATCGTCTCCCTCGTCATGCCCCTCGGCTATTCCTTCAACCTCGACGGCTCCACCCTCTACCTCGCCATCGCCTCCATCTTCGTCGCCCAGGCCGCCGGCGTCGAAATGACCCTCGGCCAGCAACTCTCGATGATGATCACCCTCATGCTCACCAGCAAGGGCATGGCCGGCGTCCCCCGCGCCTCCCAGGTCATCCTCGCCGGCACCCTCGTCACCTTCGGCCTCCCCCTCGAGGGCGTCGTCATCATCATGGGCGTCGACGAGCTCATGGACATGGCCCGCACCACCGTGAACCTCGTCGGCAACTGCCTCGCCACCGCCGTCGTCGGCCGGTGGGAGGGCGAATTCCCCCCCCGTTCCCCCGCCGCCGTCGAGCCCGACGCGCCGCTCGCCGCCTCCGAACACGGGCACGGCTGAGCGCCCCTGGCGGTGACTTACTGCCTCAGAATGGTCGTCCGGTCCGAAAGCCAGATCATGTCGCGGTTGTTCGGCGAGGCGACGTTCAACCCGAGGACCTGTTTTCCGTTGTAGACCGGCGGACGAGTCCGGGGGTCCACCCACTTTTTGATCTCGGCATGGCCGTCCGCGAAGCTCAGGCCGGCCGCGCCGTTGTGGTAGCTCGCCGGGAAATCGATGATCCGCGCCGCCGCCGGACTCTCCACCATCTGGTTGGCGAACCCGCCCGCGTTGATGCTGTCCGGGTGCTCGTCCAGCAGCACGTACAGCTGGGACGGCCCCGGCGGGGCGAAATCGGTGCTCTTGTAGTACACCTTGTACTTGGTCTGGGCCGCCATGGAAGGTGGGTTGAGCCAGTCTCCCGGTCCGCCCATCGCCTGACTCATGCCCATGCTGCGCACCCGCGGGTGCAGCCGGCCCCCAATCCGCACCGCGCTCATGTCGGCCGGGCACTTGTACACCGCCGCGGATTGCAGGTACGGGGCAAACATCGCCCGCTTCGGGTCCAGCAGATCCTGGATGTTCGTGTTGTCGCGCGTGCCGGGGAGGAAATCGAGCCAGCCCGCGACCCACGCATAGGGCTCGGTGGCGCTGTTGCCGGGCGCCGTCAGCCGGTCGTTGTTGTCGTCGGGATACAGCAGGTGGGCCAACTCCAACTGCTTCATGTTGCCCAGGCACTTGATGCCCTGGGCCTTCGATTTTGCCTTGGCCAGCGCCGGCAGCAGCATGCTCGCCAGAATCGCGATGATCGCGATCACCACCAGCAACTCGATCAGGGTAAACCCAGGGGCCCGAGCGCCGGTGCCACAACCACGCCGCACGGGGGCGGGAGTCAAACGGGAGAACTGCATAGGATGCCCTCGTCTAAACGGACGCCCGCCGATCCGCAATCCGGAACCCTCGCCGTGGATGGACTCCGCGCCCGTTCCCGCCTAGCTTCTCCCGCCAGGAACTCCCCATGAGGCCCACCCGCGCCCCCAAATCCCGACGCCGATCCCCTTCGCCCGCCCCTCCCGATCGCGCGTCCCGGGAGGCGCCGTCCGATCCCAAGACCACGCCGAAGCCGCGCGCCGCCGAGGATTCCGAGGCCGAGGCGGACTCCGAGTTCGAGCCCGGTTCCGAACGTCCGGAGGGTTCGGAACCCCGGTCCGGAGCCGCCAAGGCGGCCAAGGCCGCCGAAGACGAATTCGTGCCGCTGCGGAAGAAGCCCACCGAGGATGGGGCCACCCCGGGGCGCCGCGACTCCTACGACGGCGACACCGCCTACCGCCTCTATCTCCGCGAGATCGGCGAGGTCGCCCTCCTCACGCCGGAACAGGAGATCGAACTGGCCGCCCGCATCAAGGCCGGCGACCGCAAGGCCCGCGATCACATGATCAAGGCCAACCTCCGCCTCGTCGTGAAGATCGCCCATGACTACGACGGCTACGGACTCCCCCTCCTCGACCTGATCAACGAAGGCAACATCGGCCTCATGAAGGCCGTCGAACGCTTCGATCCCGCCAAGGGCGGCAAGCTCTCCACCTACGGTTCCTGGTGGATCAAGCAGGCCATCAAGCGCGCCCTCGCCAACCAGGGCAAAACCATCCGCCTCCCCGTCCATCTCGTCGACAAGATCGCCCGGATGCGCCGCGTCTCCGCCCAGTTGGAGGAGGAATTCGGTCGCGAACCCACCGACGAGGAGTTGTCCGAGGAACTCGGCATCCCCGCCTCCCGCGTCTCGCAGTGGCGCAGCGCCGCCATCCGCCCCGCCCAACTCGACGCCCCCATCGGCGACGACGATGCCAATTCGCTCAAGGACATCGTCGCCGACGAGAAACAGGCCACGCCCTACCGCACCCTCGAGGACAAGACGGTCCGGGACATGCTCGAGAAGATGATCGATACCCTCGACGCCCGGGAGCAAAACATCCTCCGCAAGCGCTTCGGCTACGACGGCGGCGAAGGCCTCACCCTCGAGGAGATCGGCGTCGAGTACGGCGTCACCCGCGAGCGCATCCGCCAGATCGAAGCCGTGGCCCTGAAGAAGCTCCGCCGGATGATCGAGAAGCTCGAGAAGAAGAAGGACTGAACCCCCGTCCAGCCCCGCGCACCGTCCGCCCTCCCCAGGTGGGGCAGGCCACTGCCGAGGCGCCGGCTTCTCCTCCCCCTCGAGGACCGGCGGCGTCCAGCCTTCAAGGCGCCAGCCAGTGAAAGGGCGCGCCCGGCAGATTCCGCAGGATCGTATAGACCAGCACTCCGCCGAATACCCACCACACGCCGGCGGACGACAGGGCCAGCACCGGACGCGACCGGGCCCGTCGCCAGACCGTCCACCCTGCCAGGGCGGGGAGGCCCAGCACCAGCAGCGCGTTGCTGCGCAGCGCCTCCAGCACCCGACCGTGAAGCAGCTCATGGCTCGCCCGCAGCCCGCCGCACCCGGGGCACAACAACCCCGTCGATGCATGCAGCGAACAGCGGGGATAAAAGTACTGACCCGCCGGCCGATGCAGGTAGAGCAGAATCGCCGCCCCGACCGCCAGTGCAATGCCGAGCATGGCCAGCCAGCGTCCCGAAATCCCCTGCTTCCCCGTCGTCGCCCCCCCGTCGCCATCCCCCGGCAACCCGCCGCCCGCATTCAACAGCGGCGGAACCGGAGTTTCCCGCGTCGCGAAACCCGGAGTTGGGAGTTCCGCGTTCATTGTGAAACGGTCCTCGGCACGCCCGCCGACCTCAGCGGAAGACGGACTTGACCTCGGGCTTGAACAGCACGACCAGCGCCCAGATGCCCACGGGCAGCCCGATGCAGCAGCAGGGGGAGGTGCAGGGAATGATCGCGAGCACCGACCCGGTCACCACCAGCGCGAAACCGGACAAGGTCCGCATGCGCATGCCGCCGAAAATGATCAGCCCCGAGACGGCCAGCTTGATGACCGCGTCCACGATGAGCATCACCGGGCTCTGCATCTTTTCCAGCGCCTCGAAGAGGGGACGCAACTCGGGCGGTATCCCTTCCGTGGGCGCCTGGAACGCGCTCCCGAACAACCCGAACGCCAATCCGATCAGGACGATCACCGCCCCGACGATGCCCGTCACGATCAGGGCCGTCGCCGGACCCGACACCAACTCGCGCGCCCGGGACTCGTTGCCGCCCGGATAGCCGTAGCCGCCGCCCCCCGCTCCGGCGCCGCCGAAGCTCCCGCCCCCACCGCCGCCGCCCGCGGCACCCGGGCCCGGACCCATCGGGGCCATGGGAAACGCGGCGCCGGGCTGGGAGACGGGAGGCTGCCCCGCGTCGCTCCCCGCCGGCGGCAGGATCGATTGAAACTCGGGCAGACTGCCCAGGGGCAGCCACGGGCCGCCTTCCTTCTGCACCAGGGTCTGGCCGTTGGCCCGGCAATCCCGGACCCAACCCACCAGTTGATCGTAACTGACCGGCCCGTACTCCTTCTGGTCTCCGCCGATGATCTTGTACATGCGCTCCCTCCGGTTGCTCCGTATGGCCGGGACCGTCCCCGAACCCGAACCCTGCCCGCAAGCGCGGAAAAACGGACGGTTCACCCCCGGACCGTCGCCTCACCCCCGGACCGACGCCGGAGTTGCTCCAATTTCGCCGCCGCCCGCCCCGAGTCGATGAGCTCGGCGGCCCGTTCCCAACCCTCCGAAATGCTCCGCGCCCGGCCCGCCACGAACAAGGCGGCCCCCGCGTTCAGCAGCACGGCGTCCCGCTTCGGTCCGCGCTCCCGCCCGGCCAGCAACTCCACCAGGATCCGCGCGTTCTCGTCCCGATCCCCGCCCGCAAGCTCGCCCACCGTCGCCGCAGGGATCGCCCAGTCGCCCGGGTTCACCCGCGACTCCGCGAAACCCCGCTCGTGGTGAAACTCCGCGATCACGGTCTCCCCGACGCTCGAGAGTTCGTCCAGATGCCCCTCCCCCGCCCGCCCGCATACCACCATCGCGCGCGTCAACCCCAGCTCCTGCAACACCCGCGCCACGGGCCCGCACCACGCCGGATTCGGCACCCCCACCAACTGGGCCGACGGACGCGCCGGATTCAGCAGGGGGCCAAGGATGTTGAACAGCGTCCGTTGCCCCCGCTCCGCGCACAGCTTCCGGGCCGGCGCCAGGTGCCGGAACGCCGGATGAAACCGGGGCGCGAAGAAGAACGCGAAATCCTGCTCCCGCAACGACGCCGCCGCGGCCTCCGGCGACAGGTCCACCGGCACTCCGAGCGCCTCCAGCACGTCCGCGCTCCCCGCCTTCGACGTGATCGCCCGATTGCCGTGCTTCGCCACCGGCACCCCCGCCGACGCCACCACCAGCGCCACCGTCGTCGAAATGTTGAACGTGTGCTGCCGGTCCCCGCCCGTCCCGCACACGTCCAGTATCCCCCGCGTTCGCGTCTCCTCGTCCACCGGCGCCGGGATCGACAACGCCCGCAGCGCCCGGGCAAACGCCGCAATCTCGCCCGGACTCTCCCCCCGCCGCGCCAGGACGCCGAGGAAATCGGCCTTCGCCTCCACCGTTTCCCCCTCGGAAACCAGCGCCGCCACCGCGTCCGCGACCTCTTCCGGGGCCAGGGCGCTCTCCGTCGCCCGCCGAGTCAGTTCAAGCAGCATGCCGGCATCGTAAAAGCCCCCTCCCCCCGGACGCCAGCCGGCACCTTGTCCCGCGGTCGGGGGCCCGACCCGCACCCCAATTCCCGGTTTGCAGTTTGTCCCGGGTCGTGAAGAACTGGCGCCGCGCGTCGTC